>NZ_JAIEQY010000253.1 GCF_019747315.1 Roseococcus sp.
GCCCAGCTGCGCGACCTCGATGCCGGCACGCAGGAGCAGGTGGCCTTCGATGCCCTGGTGGAGCGGCTGAGGAAGTGAGCCTCCCCACCTCCCTCGACCGCGTGATGATCCGCGCGGAGGAATTGCGCTCCCAGCTCGAAACCGCCGATGGCGCGCAGATCGGAGCGATGTCCAAGGAACTCTCCACCCTCGAACCCCTGGTCGAGAAGGTGCGCGAATACCAGGCGCTCGAAGCCGCCCAGGCCGAGGCGCAGGCCCTGCTGGACGACCCCGAGATGCGCGAGCTGGCGGAGGCCGAGCTGCTCGACGCCAAGCACCGCCTGCCGAAGCTCGAGCGCGAAATTCGCCTCATGCTGCTGCCCAAGGATGCGGCGGATGAGCGCAGCGCCATCCTGGAAATCCGCCCCGCCGCGGGTGGCGACGAGGCCGGGCTCTTCGCCGGCGAGCTTTTCCGCGCCTATCAGAAATACGCCGAGAGCGTTGGCTGGCGCTTCACCGTGCTGGAGTATGACGAGAACGAGCTGGGCGGCATCAAGAGCGCGACCGGCGAGATCGAAGGGCAGGGGGTCTTCGCCCGGCTGAAATTCGAAAGCGGCGTGCACCGCGTCCAGCGCGTGCCGGCGACGGAAACCCAGGGCCGCATCCACACCTCCACCGTGACGGTCGCCGTGCTGGCCGAGGCCGAGGAGGTGGATGTCCGCATCGAGGACAAGGATCTACGCATCGACACCTACCGCGCGCAGGGCGCGGGCGGCCAGCATGTGAACAAGACCGACAGTGCCGTGCGCATCACCCACATCCCGACCGGCACCGTGGTCGCGATGCAGGAAGAGAAGAGCCAGCACAAGAACAAGGCCAAGGCCATGAAGATGCTGCGCGCCAAGATCTACGACGCGCAGCGCCAGGCCCTCGATTCCGCCCGCGCCGCGGATCGCCGCGGCCAGGTCGGCACCGGCGATCGCAGCGAGCGCATCCGCACCTACAACTTCCCGCAGGGCCGGGTCACGGACCATCGCATCGGCCTGACTCTGCACAAGATCGACCGGGTGATGATGGGCGAGATGGCCGAAATCTTCGACGCGCTGATCAGCGAGGACGAGGCCCAGCGCCTGGCCGAAGCGAATTGAGCTGCGCGCCGGGCGAGAGCGTCGGCGCCTTTCTCTGTCAGGCCGGGCAATTGCTGCGCGCCGCCGCCATCGAGAGCCCGCGCATCGAGGCCCGCCTCCTTCTCGCGCATGCCATGGCGACGAGCATCGAGGCCCTGCTGCGCGATCCCCGCATGGCGGTGCCGCCCGCCGCCGTGGCACGCTTTCGGCAGGTGCTGGACCAGCGCCTGGCCCATGTGCCGATGGCGCTCATCACCGGCCGCGCCGGCTTCTGGACGCTGGAGCTGGAGGTCTCGCCCGAGACGCTGATCCCGCGCGCCGATTCCGAGGCGTTGATCGAGGCCGTGCTGGAATCCGGCCGGAAGCCGGCGCGGATTCTCGATCTCGGCACCGGCACGGGATGCCTGCTGCTGGCGGCGCTGAGCGAATTTCCCGCGGCCCGCGGCCTGGGCGTGGATTTGCGCCCCGGGGCGGCGGCGCTGGCCGCCCGCAACGCCGCGCGCAACGACCTGGCGGATCGCGCTGCCTTCCTCGCCGGCGATTGGGCGACGGCGGTGGGCGGCCGATTCGACCTGATCCTCTCCAACCCCCCCTATATCGAAAGCGCCGCCATTCCCGGCCTGATGCCCGAGGTGGCGCTGCACGAGCCCGCCACTGCCCTGGATGGCGGGGCGGATGGGCTCGACGCCTACCGCATCATCCTGGCCGATCTGCCCCGCCTCCTGGCACCGGGCGGCCTGGCCGTCCTGGAACTGGGGCTTGGCCAGGCGGAGGCGGTGGGCGCCCTGGCCCAGGCGCAGGGGCTGCGCGTGGCGGGGCTGCGGGCCGATCTTGGCGGGGTGGACCGGGCAATCATCCTGGATTTGTCGCAGAATCCGGTTGGCGGGGCGCAATAACCCGTCTAGGGTGAGCTTCGTCAGCGCGGGCCCAGGGCCGGCCGATGGGTGCAACCCCGCAAGGGCGCGGCGCCGGACGATATCCAAGCCAGCGTAGAGACGTGAGACCTGCGCGGCAGCACGAGACAGCAGAAGCACAAGCACGAATGAACATGAAGCGCATGCGCCGTGGCCATCGCCATGGCGGCGGTGGTGGCAATGGCGGCGGCGGCGGGCAGTTTCGCTCCGCAGGCGGCGGTGGGGGCGGAAACGGGGGCAATCAGCCGCTCAACCGCAACCATGTCTTTGATTCCAGCGGCCCGGATGTCCGGCTGCGCGGAACGGCCCAGCAGCTTTTCGAGAAATACCTCCAGCTCGGCCGCGATGCGACCAGTGGCGGTGATCGCGTGGGCGCCGAGGGCTATTTCCAGCATGCGGAGCATTACTTCCGCATCCTGGGCGCCATGGCCGCCGTGCAGCAGCAGAACCAGCCGCAGCAGGACCGCCGCTACCGCGACCAGGGTGGCGAGAGCTACCAGAACGACAGCCAGGGCGGCGACAACCAGGGCAACGACTCCGGCGAAGCGCAGGACGGCAACGGCGCCGCCAGCCTGGAAGCCGAGCTGGCGGGTGAGGCGGAAACCCTGCCCATGCCGCAGCCGCGCCATGTCGCCCCGCCGCCCGAGGATTCCACGCCCGAATCCGGCGGCCGCTGACGCGCGGGGCCTTCGGGCCCTGCCTTTCAGACCAGCAGGTATTGCTCACGCAAATGGGGCGCCGCGGCCAGGGCCGCGCTGTCTCCCGTCCAGACCGTGCGGCCGCGCTCGATCATCACATGGCGGTCTGCCAGGCGCATCACCGCGTCCAGGTTCTTGTCGATCAGCAGGATCGCCTGGCCTTCGGCCTTGAGGCGCCCCAGCACGGCCCAGATTTCGGCGCGGATCAGCGGCGCCAGGCCTTCGGTCGCCTCGTCCAGGATGAGCAGGCGCGGGTTGGTCATCAGCGCCCGCCCCACCGCCAGCATCTGCTGCTCGCCGCCTGAGAGGTTGCGGCCGGCATTGCCACGTCGCTCCAGTAGCCGGGGGAACAGCGCGTAGACCGCATCCAGGTCCCAGCGGCCGGGCCGCGCGGTGGCGATCAGGTTTTCCGTGACGCTGAGGGTGGGGAAGATCTGCCGCCCCTCCGGCACCAGGCCGATGCCGCGCCGGGCGATGACATGCGGCGCCTGGCCGATCAGCGCCGCACCGTCGAAATCGATCCGCCCGCCGGTGATGCGGCCGCCGACCGTGCCCAGCAGTCCCATGATGGCGCGCACCGTGGTGGTCTTGCCCATGCCATTGCGGCCGAGCAGGGTGACGACCTCGCCCGCTTCGATGCTCAGCGTCACATCCTGCAGCGCCTGGCTTTGGCCATAGGCGGCGGTGAGGCTTTCAATCCAGAGCATCAGGGGCCTCCGGCGGCTGGGGCCATTGGCCCCAGACCCCATTCCTTCGCGCTGCGCTTGGAAGACTGCGCGGTCTTGGGGTCTGGGGCCTTTCGGCCCCAGCCGCCGGAGGCCTTTTTCGTCGTCATGCCTCCCCATCCCCCAAATAGGCGTCCCGCACCGCAGGATTGGCCCGGATCTCCTCCGGCGGGCCCGAAGCAATGACGCGCCCCTGGGCCAGCACGGAAATGCGATCGGCCAGGGCGAAGACGGCGGGCATGTCGTGCTCCACCAGCAGGATGCCGTAGCGCGGGCGGAGTTCGCCCAGGATGCGCATCAGGCGCTCGGCTTCCTCCGCGCCGGTGCCGGCGAGCGGCTCATCCAGCAGCAGCACGCGCGGGCGCATGGCGAGTGCGATGGCCAGTTCCAATTGCCGCTTCTCGCCATGACTGAGCACGGCGGCCGGTACATCGGCGCGGCGCTCCAGGCCGAGTTCGGTCAGGGCTTCCATGGCCTCGGCATTCAACCCGGCCTCGGACGCCGCGGCGCCGAAGAAGCGGAAGGAGGAGCCGCTGCGCGCCTGCACGGCCAGCGCCACATTGGCCAGCGCGGTGAAGGCCGGGATGATGCTGGTGATCTGGAAGCTGCGGGCAAGCCCCATGCGCGCGCGTTGCGCCATGGGCAGCCGCGTCACATCCTGGCCAGCAAAGAGGATCTGGCCGGAATCGGGCGTCAGGGTGCCGCTGATCTGGTGGATCAGCGTCGTCTTGCCCGCGCCATTGGGCCCGATCAGCGCATGGACCTCGCCACGGCGGAGATCGAGCGAGACGTCATCCGTCACGGTCAGCCCGCCGAAACGCTTCCTGAGGCCGCGGAGTTCGAGAAGGGGTTCACCCACGGCGGAGAAGCCCCGCAATGCCGCCGCGCATGAAGAAGACGCAGAAGATCAGCAGCGGCCCGAAGATCAGCCGCCAATGCTCGGTCAGCTTGGCGAGCCATTCCTCGATCAGCACGAAGGCCAGCGCCCCCATCAGCGCGCCATGCGGGCCAGCCAGCCCGCCCAGGATCACCATGAAAAGCAGGTCCCCGCTGCGCTGCCAGGCGAGATAGGCGGGTGCGACGAACTCCGCCGCATTGGCCAGCAGCACGCCGGAGAGGCCGCCGATGGCGCCGGCAATGACATAGCCCGTCAGCCGATAGGCATAGGGCTCGAAGCCCACCGCGCGGGCGCGGGTCTCGTTGTCGCGCGCGGCTTGCAGCACCCGGCCGAAGCGGCTGTTCAGCAGCGCCTGCACCAGCGCCCAGACCGCGATCAGCAGCCCAAGGCAGGTGAAGTGGAACACCAGCCCCCCCTCCAGCGCGCGGGAGCCGAAGACCTCCAGCCGGTTGTAGAGGGTATAGCCGTCATCCCCGCCATACAACGCGAAGGAGGAGGTGGTGAAGAAGGCCATCTGCCCGAAGGCCAGCGTGATCATGATGAAATGCACGCCCGAGGTGCGGATGGCGATGGCGCCCGTGACAGCCGCGAAGAACGCTGCGGCAGCAATACCGGCCGGCACCACCATCCAGGCCTCGGTGATGCGGGCATGGTCCAGCACCACCACCACATAGGCGCCCACGCCCATCATCGCCGCATGGCCGAGGCTGACGAGGCCGGCGCCGCCGACCAGCAGCGAGAGCGAGATGGCCGCCATGCCGAAGATCATGGCGCGGGCCAGCAAGGTCAGCGAATAGCCCTGGCCGAAGCCCATGAAGGGGGCCAGGGCCAGCGCCGCGAAGATGGCCAGCGCGATGGCGATTTCGGGCCGCTTCAACGGCGCCCCCTCACCGGCGCACCGGGAACAGGCCGGCTGGGCGGAAGGCGAGGATCGCCGCCATCACCACATAGATCAGCATCGAGGCCATGGCCGCCCCCGCCTGGCGCGCGGCGGAGGGGTCGAGAAACAGGCGCATCAGATCCGGCATCATGCCGCGCCCGATGGTCTCGACGAGGCCGACCAGCAAGGCTGCGATGAAGGCACCGCGCACCGAGCCGATGCCGCCGATCACGATCACCACGAAGGCGAGGATGAGCAGGTTGTCGCCCATGCCCGGCTCGACCGAGAGGATGGGCGCGGCCATGGCGCCGGCGAAGCCCGCCAGCATGGCGCCGAAGCCGAAGACCAGCATGAAGAGGCGGCGGATATCCACGCCCAGCGCGCTGACCATGGGCGCATTGGAAGCGCCGGCCCGCACCAGCATGCCGACACGCGTGCGCTCCACCAGGAACCAGAGCAGGCCGGCGATGGCGAGGCCCGCCACCAGGATGGCGATGCGATAGGTGGGGTAGAGCAGCCCATCCATCACGCGCACACCGCCGCTGAGAAGCTCCGGCACCGGCATCTGCATCGGCGCCGTGCCGAAGACCGCCTTCACGCCCTGGTTGAGAAACAGGATTACGCCGAAGGTGGCCAGCACCTGCGAGAGGTGATCGCGCTCATAGAGGTGTCGGAAGACCAGGAATTCCAGCAGCAGCCCGAAGGCCAGCGTGGCAGGCAGCGTCAGCAGCAGCCCCCACCAGAAGCTGCCGGTCAGCGCGGCCAGCGTGGCGCCCATATAGGCGCCCAGCATGTACTGCACGCCATGCGCCAGGTTGATGAAGTCCATCACGCCGAAGACGAGCGTGAGGCCCGCGGCCACGAGAAACAGCAGGATGCCGAACTGCAACCCGTTCAGCCCCTGCACCAGCAGCAGCGTGGTGTTCACGGCAGCCGCCCCCCGGCGCCCTCCCGCGGCTGTGCCACGGGAGGATGAACCAAACTGTCAGGAAAAAGTGCCAATCCCGGGCCCCCAGCGAAATTGCGAAGCGATCTCGCGTGGGGAACTAGATTCGCGCCGCCATCCGGCATTCCGCCGCCCAGGGGTCCACATTGGCCTCCAGAACCTTGCGTACCGTCTCGGTCTGGAACTTGCCGTCGGGGCGGCGCGCCACGCGAAGCTGCCAGAAATCCTGCACCGGATACTGGTTCGTGCCGAAGCGGAAGGGTCCGCGCACGGAGGAAAAATCCGCGGCCGCGATGGCGGCGCGCAGCGCGTTCTTATCGGAGAGGTTGCCACCCACGCGCCGCACCGCCGCGTTCAGCATGTTCGCCGCATCATAGGCTTGCGCCGCATAGGTGGCGGGGACGTAGTTGAAGGCGGCCTCGAACTCGGAGACGAAGCGGCGGTTCACCGGGTTGTCCATATTGGGCGCCCAGCTGGCCGCGCTGAAGAAGCCAAGCGCCGCCTCGCCCTGCGCGGGCAGCGTCGCCTCATCCACCGTGAAGGTCGAGAGGAAGGGGATATTGGCGAGCCCCGCCTGGCGATATTGCCGCACCAGGTTCACGCCCAGGCCGCCCGGCATGAAGGTGAAGATCGCATCCGGCCGCATCGAGGCGATGCGCGCGAGCTCGGCCGAGAAATCGAGCTGGGTGAGAGGGACATAGACCTCGTCCACCACAGTGCCCTGGAAGCGGGACTTGAAGCCCGCCATGGCGTCGCGCCCGGCCTGGTAGTTCGGCGTCATCAGGAAGACGCGGCGATAGCCGGCATCCTGCGCCACCTGGCCCATGACCGAATGCACCTGGTCATTATTGTAGCTGGTGGTGAAGAAGAAGGGGTTGCAGCCACGGCCCGCAAAGGTGGAGGGGCCGGCATTGGTGGAGATGAGGAAGGTGTTGCTCTCCGTCACCGGGCGCATGATGGCGGCCAGCACATTGGAGAAGACAACGCCCACCACGAAATCCACCCGGTCGCGCTCGATCGCGGCACGCACTTTGGTCACAGCCACATCGGGGCGGAGCTCGTCATCGATCACGATGGTCTCGACCGGGCGGCCGCCCAGCTGGTTGTTCAGCTGCCGCATGCCCAGCATCCAGCCATCGCGCAGATGCGTGCCATTGGCGGCGGCGGGGCCGGTCAGCAGGGCGACGAGGCCGATCTTGATCGGCGTCGGTTGGGCCTGGACGGCGGGTGCCGCGAGCAGCCCGGCGCTGGAGGCAAGAAGGATGCGGCGGGGAAGCCCCGGGATCTGAAACGCCATCAGCTGCTCTCCAAATGCTTTAAGCTTAAATTATCTCATACCGGACCGCAGACCTGCCATGCAAGCCTCGCGATCCTCATCGTCAGCGGATGCTGCGCCTGGGGCAAGGGGCTGAGCACGGTGAAATGATCGAGGCCCGGCAGCGCCTCGCTCGTGCCGCGCCAGAGGGGGGCGAATTCGGCGCTCTGGCGCAGGAATTCCGGGCTCTCCGCGCCGCCCACGACGGCGTGCAGGGGCCGACCGGGGGAGGGGAGGAGGGCGGGCGAGAGGGCGCGCGCCGTGGCGGCATCCAGGCCGAGCGCGGTGTTGATGCTGGTGGGGATCAGCGGCTCCAGCCAGAAGAGGCCCGAGATGGGCACGGCGGCCGCCACCATGGCCGCAGGCAGACGCGCCAGCAGCATCGCCGCCAGATGCCCGCCCGCCGAATGGCCCGAGGCGACCATGGGCCGCCCCAGCCGCCCATGCAGCGCGCGCGCCGCCGCTTCCGCCTGCTCCAGGATGCGGGCCAGCGGCACGTTCGGGCAGAGATCATAGGAGGGGCAGGCCACCGCCACCCCCTGGGCCAGCAGCCCCGCCGCGCAATGGCTGACGGCCGAGCGGTCCATCGCCTGCCAATAGCCGCCATGGAAGAACATCGCGACGCCGCGAATTTCGGGCGGCAGGAACAGGTCCATCGCCTCGCGGGCGCCAGGCCCATAGGCGAGAGTCTCCGGCGGATGCGCCGCGCGGAAGGCGGCGGAATCCTGCATCCAGCCGGCGATGATGGCGGGGTGCCCGGGCACGCGGGCACGGTTGTTGTATTCGGCTTCGAGGTCCATCGCGCGATGATAGGCCAGGCCGCGCTTTTTGGGCACAATGGGGGGATGCGCATCTACCTCGCCGGCCCGGAAGTGTTCTTGCCCGACCCGCTGGCCATGGGTGCGGCCAAGAAGGCGATCTGCGCGCGGCATGGCATGCAGGGCGTCTATCCGCTGGACGCGCCCGCCCCCATGCCTTCCGGCCCGCCCGACTGGAGGCGCATCCATGCGGCGAATGAGGCCCATATCCAAGGCTGCGACGCGCTGGTGGCCAATCTCACCCCCTTCCGCGGCATCGCGGCCGATCCGGGGACGGTGTTCGAACTCGGCTACATGCGCGGCCTGGGCCGCCCGGTCTTCGGCTACACCCACGTGCCCGCGGATTACCGCGCCCGCGTTCCCGATGCGCGGCAGGATGCGTCGCATTGGCGCGATTCCGAGGGGCTGGAGATCGAGGATTTCGGCCTGGCGGAAAACCTGATGCTGGAAGGTGCCATCGCCGCCTCGGGCGGGGTGATGCTGCGCGCGGCCGCACCCCTGGGCTGGACCGACCTCAGCCTGTTCGAGCAATGCCTGCGCCGACTGCGCCAGCGCCTGATGGGCGAAGTTTAACGCACTTCCGGGGTAACCCCAGCGCCCTGGCGCCCGAATGACCCGCAGAGCCCGGCGAAGTTCCCCCGATCCACGGGGGTTGGGGCGGGGGCGGAATGTGCCATGCAGCAGGCCGAGACGTCGAAGTGGAAAACCATCCTGGTCAATCTGGTCGCCTGGCTGGCCGCGATCTGGATCGCCTGTGAGATGCTTTTCTACCTGCAATACAAGCTCACTGGCCCGACGCTGGTCTTCGAGCGCCTCTCCGACTGGTCCGGCGTTCCGGAAAAGCCCTTCCGCCTCTTCGTCGCGGGGATGGAGATCGTCGCTGCCATCCTGGTGATGATCCCGCGCCTGCAGGGGCCGGGCGGGCTTTTCACCATGGGCATCATGGGCGGCGCCATCTTCTTCCACATCTTCACCCCCCTCACGATCGACCCCTATGAGGATGGCGGGAAGCTCTTCCAGGAGGCCTGCTTCACCTTCCTGATGGGCGCCGTGCTCGCCTGGCTGCGGCGGGAGCAGATCCTGGCGTGGCTGCCGCGCCGCCTGGCCACGGCCCTGGCGGCCTGAGCCATGACGCTGCCCGCCATGCCCACCCGCCCGCCGCGTGACCTGCGCCTGGATGTGCTGCGCGGCTGGATGCAGGTCTCGATCTTCGTCTCGCATGTGGTGGGCACCTGGCTCGCCTGGGGGATTCATGCGGCCTGGGGCCTCTCGGATTCCTCGGAGATGTTCGTCCTGCTCTCGGGCATGACGCTGGGTTCGGTCTTCGCGCTGAAAGCCGCCAAGGCCGGCCCGGCAGCGGCGCAGCTCGACCTGGGGATGCGGGCCTTGCGCCTGTACCGGACGCATCTGCTGGTGTTCTTCATGTTCGCCGCCATGGTGCTGCTGGCCGACATCGTCTTCCATGTGCCCATCGCGGTGGAGCGTTTCGGCTGGCAATATCTGGTGGAGCACCCGTTCAGCGCCGTGGCGCTGGCCTTCACCGGCCTGTTCCAGCCGGATTTCATGGGCACGCTGCCGGTCTTCGTCGTGGGCATGCTGCTGCTGGGCCCTTTCCTCCTGCTGGTCCAGCGCTTCGGCACCTGGGCGCTGCTGCCGAGCTTCCTGCTCTATGCCGCGGTCAACCTGGGCTGGATCACAACGCCGGGGCTGGGCGGCACGCTGATCGCCTTCGACCCGCTGGCCTGGCAATTCCTCTATCTGCTGGGGGGCCTGCTGGGGTGGCGGGCGCTGCATGGCATGGGCTTCCCGCGCTCCAACGCGCTGGCGCTGGCCGCCGCGCTGATGGTCGCCTTCGGCTTCGCCACGCGGCTGGTGCAGCACCAGTTCATCGAGGGGCCGGACTGGGCCGCGATGACCTTCGAGCACAAGGACGTGCTGGCCCCGCCCCGCCTGCTGCACGCGCTGGCGCTGGCCTATCTGGCCGCCGTCCTCGTGCCGCGCCGGGCGGATTGGATGGAGGGCATGGCGGGCCGGGCGCTGGCCACGATCGGGCGCAACAGCCTGCGCGTCTTCTGCGTGGGGCTGTTCTTCGCGTGGATCATCTCGCGCATCATGGAGGCGCATCCCGAGGATGCCCAATGGATCGGCGTGGTGTTGATCCTGCCGGGAATCGCGGCGCTCTGGACCGTCGCCGTGTTCAGCGAGCGCGGGCGGTCGCCGGCGGTGGCCCAGGCCTGACCGGCCGCTCTTCCCCCACTACGGTTTTTCGGGATTGATGGTGCCTCCCGCGTTTGAAAGTCATGTGCCATGGCCCGCCAACTCTACGAACTCGTCGGCACCGATCCGGCGCGCCGCTTCAGCCCGTTCTGCTGGCGCAGCCGCATGGCCCTCGCCCATAAGGGCCTCGATGCCGAGGTGGTGCCCTGGCGCTTCACCGAGAATCCGCGCCTCGCCGCCCTCGGCGGCAAGACCGTGCCCATCCTGCTGGATGGCGAGGCCACACTGACCGACAGCTGGGACATCGCCCTGCACCTGGACCGCGCCTATCCGACGGCGCCCGTCCTCTTCCAGGGCCCGCCCGAGACCTATCGCTTCATCGGCGCCTGGACCGACATGGTGCTGCATCTGGCGGTCGCTAAGCTCATCGTCTCCGACATCGTGCCGCTGCTGGATGCGACCGACGCCGCCTATTTCACCGCAAGCCGCGAAAAGCGCTTTGGCATGCCGCTCGCGCTGGTGACGGAGGGGCGCGAGGCGCGGCTGCCGGAATTCCGCGCCCTGCTGGCGCCGCTGCGGCGGACGCTGGGCGTGCAGCCCTTCCTGGGCGGCGCGGGGCCCGACTATGCCGACTACACGGTGCTGGGCGCCTTCATGTGGGCCCGCAGCGTGAGCCCGCTTCCCCTGCTGGAAGCGGATGACACGGTGCATGCCTGGCGCGAGCGCATGCTGGACCTCTTCGGAGGCCTGGCGCGTGCGGCCCCGGCCCTGGGCTAGAGCATCATCCGTTCAAACGGAATCGTTTGGACGGATAAAGATGCTCGGAAAACAATAGGCTAGAGCTTGTGAAGTGAGCCCTTGCGAACGAAACATGCTCTAGTCGCGCCGCCCCCGCCGCTACTCGCTGAGTTCGACCCAGCGCAGATAGGGCCGATCGGCCTTCCAGCCCTGCGGGAAACGCTTGGCCGCCTCCTCATCCGAGAGCGAGGGCACGATGATGGCGCGCCCGCCGGGCTGCCAGTTCACGGGCGTCGCGACCTTGTGCTTGTCCGTCAGCTGGAGGCTGTCGATCACGCGCAGCACCTCATGGAAGTTGCGGCCGGTGCTGGGCGGATAGGTCAGCGTCAGCCGCACCTTCCGCGCGGGGTCAATCACATAGACGGTGCGGACGGTGATCGAAGGGTCCGCCTCGGGGTGGATCATGCCGTAGAGCTGCGAGACATGCTTGGACGGGTCGGCGATCATGGGGAAGTTCAGCGCCGTGCCCTGGGTCTGGTGGATGTCCTCCGCCCAGGCATCATGCTTGTCGAGCGGGTCCACGCTGAGGCCGATCACCTTCACGCCGCGCTTGTCCCATTCGGGCTTGAGGCGCGCGGCCTCACCCAGCTCGGTGGTGCAGACGGGCGTGAAATCGCGCGGGTGGGAGAAGAAGACCACCCAGGAATCCTTGGCCCAATCGCCGAAGCGGATGGGGCCGTCGGTGGTCTCCGCTTCGAAATCGGGGGCGATCTGGCCCAGGGTCAGCTGGGCGCCGTATTGCAAGGTCATCAGGTCAACTCCAACAGGGTGGCCAG
Source organism: Roseococcus sp. (assembly GCF_019747315.1). GTDB lineage: Bacteria > Pseudomonadota > Alphaproteobacteria > Acetobacterales > Acetobacteraceae > Roseococcus. The sequence continues at coordinate 12,092 of NZ_JAIEQY010000253.1, forward strand.
CGCGATCAGCGCGAAGGCGGCCAGGGTCATCAAGGTCACATCCCAGGCGGGGAGCCAGGGCTCTTCGGGCATATCGTGCACCGGCGGTGGTGGTTGCGGCGTGAGGAATTCGACATCCGGCACGGCGTGCCATTCAGCCATGTGCATGGCGCAATCCTCCAAGGGTTTGAGGCAGGGCCTGCACGCCGAGTGCTGCGACGGCCCCGATGATGATCATGGCCGGCGTGGGCAGGCCCGCGCGGCGTGCGGCCAGGGTGCATTGACCGAGGTTGCTGCGCAGCACCGCCTGGCTTGGCAGGCTCGCTTGCGAAATCAGCGCGACCGGCGTGCTGGCGGGCAGGCCGCCCGCCAGGAGGCGCAGCGCCAGCTCATCCAGGCGGGAGAGGGCCATGAAGGCCGCAATCGTACCGCCCGACTGCGCCAGTGCCGCCCAGTTCAGCTCGGGCAGGGCGCCGTTCTCGTCATGGGCGGTGACGAAGGTGACGGCGGAGGCCATTCCACGATGGGTGATGGGGATTCCGGCGGCGGCCGGGGCGGCCATGCCGGCGGAGATGCCGGGAATGACGCGCCAGGGAATCCCGGCGGCCTCGCAGGCCAGGGCTTCCTCGCCGCCACGGCCGAAGGTGAAGGGGTCGCCGCCTTTCAGGCGCAGCACGCGCAGCCCGGCGCGGGCGCCGGCGACGAGGCGGGCGTTGATCTTGGCCTGCGGCACCGGGGCCGCGCCCTTGCGTTTGCCCACGGCCACGATCTCGGCCCCCCGCCTGGCATGGCGCAGCGCGGCGCGGCCCGGCAGGGCGTCATGCAGGATGAGGTCGGCCTGGCCCAGCGCCTGGACGGCGCGCAGCGTCAGCAGCTCAGGATCGCCCGGGCCGGCGCCGCAGAGCCAGACCTCGCCCTTTGGAAAGAGGGCTCCAGCGAGGGTGGAAGGATATTGCACGTTCATGCGTGATATAATCCGATATATCTGCTTGACGTCAACGTAGATAATGGCGGAAAACCTGTCCAGAGGTTTCACGACAGGATTTTGCGAAATGACTCAGGCCAAGCCCAGTGGCGCGGAACTCATCAAGGCGGCGAGCCAGGGCCTGCGCGGCCCGCTCAATGCCGAGCTCAGCGCCGAGGCGGCCAAGGGCGGGCTTTCCGAGGCCTCCTATACGCTACTGAAATTTCACGGAACCTATGAGCAATTCGACCGTGACACCGCCACCGCCCGCAAGCAGGCTGGGGAAGACAAGGAATGGTCCTTCATGGTCCGCGTCCGCGCCCCCGCCGGGCGGCTGACCGGCGCGCAATGGCGGGCGCTGGATGATCTGGCGGGTGATTTGGCCGATGGCACGCTGCGGATCACCTCCCGCCAGGGCGTACAATTTCACGGCATTCTGCGCGAGAATCTGCGCGCCTCGGTCGCCGCCATCAACGCCACGCTGCTGACCACGCTGGCCGCCTGCGGCGATGTGGTGCGCAATGTCATCACCTCGCCCGCGCCGCGCCGCGATGCGATCCATGCCCGGCTGGAGGCCGAGGCGCGCCGGCTCTCGGACGCGCTGCTGCCGAAGAGCCGCGCCCATCACGAAATCTTCCTGGGCGAGGAAGCCGTGACCGCGCCGGAGGAGGAGCCGCTCTATGGCCCCACCTATCTGCCCCGCAAATTCAAGATCGCCCTGATCCACCCCGACGACAACACGCCGGATGTGCTGGCCAATGACCTCGGCTTCATCATGCATCCGGAAGGCTGGATCGTGACGGTGGGCGGCGGCATGGGCATGACGCACAACAAGCCCGCCACCTTCCCGCGCCTCGCCGACCCCGTGGCACTCATTGGCCCCGATGAGGTGCTGGAGGTGGCCGAGGCCGTGGTCCGCCTTTCCCGCGACCATGGCGACCGCAGCGACCGCAAGCATGCCAGGCTGAAATACGTGCTGGCCGAGCGTGGCGTGGAATGGGCCCGCGCCCGCCTCTCCGCCGATCTCGGTCGTGACTTGCGCCCGGCGCCGGCTTTGCCGCGGCTTGCCATCCCCGACCATCTGGGCTGGCACCCCCAGGGGAATGGCCGCTGGTGGCTTGGGCTGCATATCCCCTCGGGCCGCGTCGCCGGCCCGCTGCGCGTGGCGCTGCGCGAGGTGATCGAGCGCTTCGGCGTGAATCCCATCGCGACTCCGGGGCAGGACCTGCTGCTCTCGGACATCGCCAAGGAGGATCGCGCGCCGCTGGAGGCCGCGCTGCGGACGCATCAGGTGGCGCTGCCCGAATCCTTCACCCCCGTCGCGCGGCAGATGATGGCCTGCGTCGCGCTCCCCACCTGCGGCCAGTCGCTCGCCGAAGGGGAGCGCGTGCGCCAGCCCGTGCTGGCCCAGGTGGAGGCGGAACTCGCGCGGCTTGGGCTGCTGGAGGAGCGGATTTCGCTCCGCCTCACCGGCTGCCCCAATGGCTGCGCCCGGCCCTACCAGGGCGATATCGGCGTGGTCGGCCGCGCGCCGGGCCTCTACACCCTGTTCGTCGGCGGGGATCTGGCGGGCACGCGGCTGAACTTCCCGCTGGCCGACAAGGTGAAGCTGGAGGAGATCGGCGCCACCCTCGCGCCGCTGCTCACGGCCTGGGCCGGGCAACGTGAGTCGGGCGAGGGCTTCGGCGATTTCTGCGCCCGCCTCGGCCCGGATTCCTGCCGGGAGGCCGTGGGCGAGGCACTCGCCGCATGATGCCGCTGGTCTTCACCGAGGATACGCCCGCGCTGCTGGTCGGCCGCGGGCCGGCCTTTGCCAAGCGCCAGGCCCTGCTGGAGGCCGCCGGCCTGCCGCATGCGCTGCATGCCGAAATCCCGGACGATGCCGCCCTCGATTCCGCGCGCCTCATCTTTGGCGCGGGGTTGGGCCCGGAGGAGGGCGAGGCCCTGGCCGCCGCCGCCCGCGCCCGCCGCATTCCCGTGAATATCGAGGATGTGCCGCATCTTTGCGACGTGCATGTGCCGGCCGTGGTCCGGCGTGGGGACCTGCTGCTGACGGTCTCGACCGGCGGCGGCGCGCCGGCCATGGCCGCCACGCTGCGCGCCTGGCTGGAAGAGCGCTTCGGCCCCGAATGGGCCGAATACCTGGAGGAACTGGCGGCCGAGCGCCACGCCCTGCGGCAGGCAGGGGCCACCCCGCCCGAGGTGATGCGGGCGCTCACCGCCCGCATCCGTGGGTCAGCCTGGCTGGACTGCCC
>NZ_JAIEQY010000236.1 GCF_019747315.1 Roseococcus sp.
CTAGCGCCGCTGGAGCGGCGACGCGCCGTGATGCAAGCCCTGGCCGCACACGGCTTCACCGCCGAGACCGTCCGCTTCACCGCCGAAGGGGCCCTGGCTTGGCGCGTGTGAACGAGATCCGATTGACGCGCGCGGCCAAGGCGCCGCGGCTCAGCGCCGATGACGGAGCGGATGGGGCATTCCTCCCGGCAGACGACATCCTGACCGGCCGCGGCATGGCCGCAAGACCCTCCGGCAGGGCCATTCGCGCAGGCACGCCGCATATCCAGGAGGGGCCCGCTCATCCCATCTTCGGCCTGGCCACGTCTGTGATGGCCCCGCGGGTCATGATGCCGGCGTCTGTTGCATGACCATCCGCGAAGCGGTGGTCTTGGCCGGCGGCTTTGGGACCCGGCTCCGGCCCGTCGTCAGCGACGTGCCGAAGGCCCTGGCGCCGGTGGGCGGCCGGCCGTTCCTCCACTGGCTGCTGGATGACCTCGCGCGGCAAGGCGTGGCGCGGGTCCTGCTCGCGACGGGCTACATGGGGGATGTGCTGCGGACCGCCGTGGGCGATGCGCATGCCGGCATGCCGGTCCTGTATTCCTACGAAGAAACCCCGCTGGGAACCGGCGGCGCGATGTGGGCCGCGCTGCGACTTTGCCAGGAGGACCGCGTCCTTGTGGTGAATGGCGACACCTGGCTCGGTGCGCCCATCGCGCCGCTCGCCGCCGAGGCGCCCGATTCCGACCTCGTGCTCGCCGTCCGGGCGGTCGCCGATCGGTCGCGCTTCGGCAGCCTGCGCGTCGAGGGCAACCGCCTGCTGGGCCTTTCGGAGAAGGGCCAGGGCGGCCCCGGGCTGATCAATGCGGGCTTCTATTTGGCCCGCCGCGACCTGCCGGCCCGCCATCCCATGCCGGACGCGTTCAGCCTCGAGCACGAGGTGCTCGCGGCGCCCGGCACGCTTGATCTGCGCGTTCACGTGACGGATGCGCCCTTCCTCGATATCGGCACGCCCGAGGATTATGCGGCGGCCCAGACCCTCATCCCAGCCTGGGCGACCGCGACATGAGGCCGCAGCGCGCACGCGTACGGCACAGCGACCGCCTCGGCCCGCCCAAGACGGGCGGGCAGGACCAGCCAAATCAGGCGCCCGTCCTGCCAAGCTCCGCCGCCGTTGCATGGCCTTGCCGCTTCTGACCGGGCCGTGCAAAGGCGCATCTTATCCAAGAAACCATTTTCCAGGCTGAACCGAGAAGCATGATCCACCCCCTTGCACGCCGAACGGCGCGGACTGACGGCAACTTCGCAGTCCCCCATCCCAGCGCCACGCTGCCGTTCACGGGCGAGCGGATGACCACGGTCATGGAAGGCCAGATCGAGTTCGAGCATTACCACCGCTATTGCCTGGCGCGTGACCTGTGCGACGGGCTCGACGTGCTCGACGTGGCGTCTGGCGAGGGCTACGGGTCGGCGCTGCTGGCCGGCGTGGCGCGCAGCGTCACCGGCGTCGAGATCGACGCCGGCTCGGTGGCGCATGCCCAGACGGCCTATACGGCGCCGAATCTTCGCTTCCTCCAGGGCGACGCCCTGGCCATCCCGGCGGGCGATGCCAGCTTCGACGCCGTCATTTCCTTCGAGACGCTGGAACACCTCGCCGACCAGGCGCGCTTCCTGCAGGAGGTGCGCCGGGTGCTTCGGCCGGGCGGACTGTTCCTGGTGAGCACGCCGGACCGCACCGTCTATTCGGCCCCTGGCAGCGATCCGAACCCCTATCATGTGCTGGAACTCACGCCGGGCGAACTGCAGGCCCTGCTGGGCGCCCATTTCCAGCACCACACCATCCTGTCTCAGCGCCCACTGCTGGGTTCCGTCATGGCCGGGGGCGGGGAGGCCTGGCGCAGCTATGAGCGCCGGAACACCGACCGGATCGAAGCGACCAACGGCCTTGCGCGCGCGCATTACCTCGTCGCGATCGCGAGTGACGCGGCCCTCCCCGAAATCGGCCCGTCGGTCTATGCCGACCGCCGGCGCGTGCATGACGTGATGCAGGATGCGCTCAGTGTGCCGGCGCTGCACGAGGGCCGGGCCGCGGCTGAGCGGTCGCACATGGAAGCGATGGCTGCGGCTGAGCGTTCGCACGTGGCGGCGATGGCCGCAGGGCGGGAAGCCGCCGCAGCGGCAAGCCTGGCGGCAGCCCAGCTGCGCATTGATGCGACGACCGCGGAGCGGGATGCCGCAGCGGCGGCCCTCGCGGCGGCGCAGGCGCGCACCGAGGCAACGCGCGCGGAGCGGGATGCCGCGGCGGCGAACCTTGCGGCCACCGAGGCCGCCCGGGCCGAAGCCTTGCGCCAGCGTGACGAAGCACAGCGGCAGCTCCAGGCCGTGACGGCGCAGCTGGGTTCGGTCGAGCAGATGCTGAACGCGGTGTGGACGAGCACCTCCTGGCGGATCCTTGGGCCGTTCCGCCGGCTGGGGCGGCGCTATCCGCGCGCGGCGCGGCGCCTGCGGCAGGCCATGAAGCTTGTCTGGTGGACCCTGACGCTCCAGCTCGGCTACCGCTTCATGTTGTGGCGGCGGCACCGCCTCACGCTGCAACAGCCGGTCCCGGCCGTGTCTTTGACGGATGCGCAGAGCCCGCCTCCCGCGACGGGGCTGAACGCCCCGCCTTCGCCTCCGGAGCCGGGCACCCCGCCATCGCCCGCCCAGGCGCAGTCCGCCGCCGCCCCGTCGCGCGACCTGCTGGACGCCTTCCAAACCCTGCACGGGTCGGCCGCGATCCACTTCCCGCTGGTGGCCGAGCCCGAAGTCTCCATCATCATCCCGGCCTATCGCGGGCTGGATGACCTGCTGACCTGCCTCCGCTCCATCGCCGTGAGCTGCCCGACCGAGCCCTCCTTCGAGGTGATCGTGGTGGATGACTGCCCGGTGGCACCGGTGCTCTGGGCCCTGCCGCGCAGCGGCGGCCTCATTGGAATCGCAAACGAGGAGAATCTGGGCTTCCTGCTGAGCTGCAATCGCGGGGCGGAGAAGGCACGTGGACGCGTGCTCTGCTTCCTCAACAGTGACACGGTGGTGTCGCCGGGCTGGCTCGGCAGCCTGGTCCAGGCGCTGGACGAGACGCCGCGCGCCGGCCTTGCCGGCAGCATGCTGCTCAACCGCGACGGGACCATCCAGGATGCGGGTTGGCGCATCATGTGGAATGGCTGGGGCCACCCGCTCGGCCGCGGCGCGGATGCGCGGGACGGCGCCTACACCCATCGCCGCCTTGTCGATTGCGTGACCGGCGCCTGCTTCTGCGTGCCGCGCCCGGTCTGGGACCAGCTCGGTGGCTTCGATCTCGCCTATGCGCCCGCCTTCTACGAGGAGTTCGATCTCGCCTTCCGCGCGAAGCAGCAGGGCTTGAAGACCATCTACGAGCCGCGCAGCCGGGTGGTTCATCTCGGCAGCGCCTCCTACGGGGCCGAGCGGCGGGACCAGCTCTCCACCATCAACCACGGCACCTTCTCGAAGCGCTTCGCCGAGATCCTGGGCAAGCAGCCGCATGACGCCTCGGACGAGTATCCGCTGCGCCATGCCGGCCCGAAGCGGCCCACCATCCTCGTGGTCGACTACGGCGTCCCGGTGCCCGACCGGCATGCCGGCGACGTGACCATGTCGGGCTATCTGCGCATGCTGGTCGGCGCCGGGTGGCGGGTGGTCTTCGCCCCGCATGACGGCGTGGCCGAGGGGCCGCCCTGCGAGGCGCTGGAGACGATCGGCATCGAGATGATCCGCGCGCCGCAGACGGTCGCCGGCTGGCTCGCGGTGAATGGGCGGCATGTCCAGCAGGTGTGGCTCTGCCGCCCCGAGCTGGCGGCGGCGCTGCTTCCCATCGTTCGCAACTCCACCAGCGCGCGCACCGCCTACTACACCCACGACCTTCACTATCTCCGCCTCATGCGCGAGGCCCGGCTGCGGAATGACCCCGCGATGGAGGCCGCCGCCACGAAGGTGCGTGAGCAGGAGGTGGGCGTCCTGCGCGCGGTGGATCATGTCCTGACGCCGAGCGTGGACGAGGGCCATCTGATCCGCGAATTGGCCCCAACGGCGCAGATCACGACCCTGCCGCCATACTATTACGAGGCCGGCCAGATCCGCTCGCGCGGGGCGTCGCAGTTCGAAGGCTTGTCGGACATCCTGTTTGTCGGCGGCTTTCCCCATACGCCGAATGTCGATGCCGCGCTCTTCATCGCCCGCGAGGTCATGCCGCTGGTCTGGAAGGAGCGGCCGGAGGCGCGGCTGCTGCTGGTCGGCTACGCGCCACCGGCCGAGGTGCAGGCCCTGGCGACCGACCGCATCATCGTCACCGGCCAGGTGGCGGAGCTTGCGCCCTGGTTCGACCAGTCGCGCGTCATGCTGGCCGCCCTGCGCTATGGCGCCGGGGTGAAGGGCAAGGTGGTCGAGGCCCTGCGTTGCGGCCTCCCCGTGGTGACGACCTCGGTCGGGGCTGAGGGCATCGGCATCACGCCGGGCGATGAGGCCGTGGTGGCGGAGGATGCGGCCGACCTCGCGGCCGGCGTGCTTGAGCTCTTCGCCGACAGCGAGCGCTGCGCCCGGCTCTCCGCGGCGGGTGCCGCGCTGGTCGCCCGGCGCTTCTCCCGCGCGGCCGCGCGGGCCACGCTGGAGGGCGTGTTCCAGGCCCCGCGCTGCGCCGCATGCGGCTCGGTCCGGCTGTTGCCGCCGCCGCAGGAGGGCAATCCGCGCGAGTCCTTCGTGTGCCAGGACTGCTATGCGCTGGCCCGCTGCGAGGCGCTGGCGAAGGTGTTGCTGCGCCGCTTTGGCCGTGAGGGGGAAACCAGCCTGCCCGAATTGCTGGCGCGCCGCCCGGGGCTGCGCGTGCACGAACTCGGCTTTGTCGGCGGCATCGCCGACAGCCTGCGCGGCTTCCCCAGTTATTCGGAGTCGGAGTACTTCCCCGGCGTGCCGCTCGGCACCCCAGGGCCCGCGGGCGTGCGCTGCGAGGATGTGACGCAGCTCACCTACGCCGATGAGAGCTTCGACATCATCCTCAGCCAGGACGTGATGGAGCATGTGCCCGGCGCGGTTCGCGGCTTTGCCGAAACGGCGCGCGTGCTGCGGCCAGGCGGCTCGCATTTCTTCACAATCCCGCAGAACCCGCATCTCCGGCACAGCGTCACGCGGGCAAAGCTCGGGCCCAACGGGGTGGAGCACCTGCTGCCGCCGGAATACCATGGCGACCCGGTCCGGGCCGAGGGCGCGCTGGTCTTCACCGATTACGGGCGCGACCTGTCGGAGATCATCGCCGCGGCGGGCCTCGAACTGATCGAGCACGACCAGGCGGTGCTCGGTGGTGCGGGCGGCATTCAGCTGCGCATCTTCGAGGCCATCAAGCGCGCCACCCCCCTGCCCGCACTCTCCCATGAGGATGCCCTCCTCATGGCCGACCTGCAGGATCGGAACGAGGCCTTCGAAAAGCTGATCGGCGGCTGCTATGCCGATACGCTCGCCTGGGGCGACACGGCCATTGATGGCGGTGCGAATTTCGGCATGCACACAAGGCCGATGGCGGCAATCATCGGCACGCAGGGCCGGCTTTACGCCTTCGAGCCGCTGCCCCACGCCGCCGCCGCGGTGCGCGCAACCCTGGGGCACCTGCCGCAGCTCACGCTCCATCAGAAGGCGCTGGGCCAGGCGCCGGGCCGCGCGGTGTTCCACCACGTGGTGAATGATGCGGCGCTCTCCAGCCTGCTGAAGCGCGATCTCTCCTTCGCCTATCCCGACCTGGAGATCGTGGAGATCGAGGTGGAGGTCGTCACGCTCGACACGCTCGCCGCGGAGCCGGTGCGCTTCATCAAGCTCGACCTGGAAGGCTATGACTTCCTGGCGCTGCGGGGTGGCCGCGCCCTGCTTACGGCCCAGCAGCCCATCATCGCCTTCGAGTTCGGCCGCAAGGACGCCGCCATTCCCGCCGGCTATGGCGCAGATGATTTCTTCGGGTTTTTCGCGGAGATCAACTACACCATCCTGGACCTGTTCGGCCGGCCCTTCGGGCCTGCCGAGTTCGACCTGCCCTGGGACGCGCGGGAGATGCCGCATTACGTCGTGGCGACGCCAACGGCACGCCAGGATGAAGTGGCGGCCAAGCTGCGCCGCCGGGCCTGGTCGATCCTGATGGAGGCCGGGCGCCAGCCGCCCGGCTGAGCGCCCCTACAGCATGTTCCGTTCGCGAGGGCTCACTTCACAAGCTCTAGCCTATTGTTTTGCGAGCATCTTTATCCGCCCAAACGCTTCCGTTTGAACGGATGATGCTCTATCGCCGGCCCGCCAGCCAACGGCGCAGGGAGTCCACGATATTCGTGCCTCCCATCTCCGCCCAGGGGGCGCGGGGCGTCACGCGCAGGGTCGGCGGCACGGCCTCCGGCCGGGTGCCGTAGAGCGCCGGCGGCACCCAGTCGGCGAAGCCAATGCGCGCGGATTCCGCCGGATGCATGGGCGGCAGCGGCTTCGGCCGCTTGCGCGCCACGATGTCGGTGTTGTGGGAGGGGATCACGCCCTTCTGCAGCAGCATCCGCTCCACCAGCATGATCATCCGCGCCACCGTCCGGTCGCGTTCATCATTCCAGTCGAAATTCGGCAGGATGCCGCAGAAGAAGGGGCGCAGCAGGGTGCCGCCGAAATCACGCCGCTGGAGCACCTCGAACCATTGGTAGGTCAGGGGCAGGATGCGCGACGCATGGACGCCTTCCGATGGATCCAGTGCCATCATCGCTTCCATGGTATTCGCATGGATCGAGTTTCGCGGCGCCCCGGCCAGGTGATCGAAGCGATAGCGCGGCTCCAGGCTGTCATTCAGCTGGTTCAGGATCTCCACCACCTCGTCACTGAAGATGTGGTGATCATCGCCGACATACTCGTCGTACATGAGCAGGCCATCGGGCTTCAACAGGCGATGCATCATCGCGAACATCTCGTCGATCTTCTCGAAATGATGGATCGCGGCCTGGACGAAGACGACGTCGAAGCTCTCGCTCGGCAGGTTGTCCACCAGGACGTCGCCGGAGCGCATCTCGAGGCGGCCTTCGAGCGGCGTGCCGGCAACGCGCTCCATCGCCGCGCGGCAGGCATTCTCCGAGAATTCATAGGCGACGATGTGCTCGGCGTAGTCCTGCTTCAGCAGGAATTCCTCGATGATCGCCATGCCGGAGCCCAGCGCGAGCACCTTCTTCACGGCGGGCTTCATGAAGCGCTCGCCCACATCGGCGACGATCCAGCCGTCGAGCCGGCCCGTGGTCGGCAGGGCGATGGAGTTTTGGTAGAGAAAATTGTGCAGAGTGTAATGCATGGGGTCGCCGCCCTGGTTGGACGAGGGCGGCGCGGGCTCCTGCCCATAGCGCTCATCCCAGATTTTCTGGGCATCCTCGTTCATCGAGCCTGACATGGGTTACAACCTCCAGCAGCCGCGGCGAAGCTGCCGCCAATGGCGAAAAATTTACCCTCTGCGGCGCGATGTGACAAATCTTTGCGTCGGTCCGGGCGGTCCAGCCCGGGCTTGCCGGCGACGCAGGGCCCGGGTGAACCAGGTTGAGTCACCCGGCGTCATGCCTCGGGCATCGCCGGCGGTCGGCGCCGCCTTGGCCCGCAGCAGCGCCAGGGCCCGCCCCGTCAGAACCGCATGGCCAGCGCCACCGATCCGCCATGCCCGGTGAGGTTGGAGCTGTACTCCCCCTCATATTGCAGGCGCAGCTCCAGCCGGTCGGTCGCGAAGACCTGCGCCCCGGCCGCCACCCGGCCCACCGTCTGGTCCGTCCGCACCACGCTGGCGAAGCGGCCTGCGGCAGCCGGCGCCGTGACCAGCCGGGCCTGCTGGCTCCATTGCCCGTCGCTCAGCAGGCTGACGCCCACCGAGGTGTAGAGCCGCATCACCACGCCATTGGCGAAATCCACCCGGCCGCCGATCTCCAGCGCTGGCGTCAATGCCGCGACCGTACCCGAAGCGGAGGCGACATCCAGTGCCAGCGCGCTCGAGCCATTCTCGCGATACGCGCCGGAACGCACATGGGTGAGGCCCAGCGTCACGGAGGGACGGAGGTAGAACGCCTCCTGGCCCAGCGTATAGGTCCCGCGCACCAGCCCGCCGACATTGGAGAGGGTCGGGCTGCCGCGGGCAACGCCGCCGAAGCCGGGCAGCGTGTTGACGCGGGTGCTGGTGAATTCGCCACCACCGCCGAACACGGCGCCGGAGAACAGCCAGGGCCCGGCCTGGTACTTCGCGGTCACCGCGCCGTAGCCGGCCTCGCCGCGCCCGCTGACCAGGCCCTCCGTGGTGGAAAGCCGTGAATTCTCATAGGCGAAGGAGCCACCGAGGAACCAGCCGCCGCCCATCGCCCGCTGGCCGCCCAGCTGCCACATGGTGGAGTTCAGGCGGAAGCTGGACACGCCCTCGGCGCTGGATTGGGCGGCGGTTCGCCCGGTCAGCCCGGCCCAGATGCACTCGCCCTCGCGCAGGATATTGGTGCTGCCCTCGAATTGCGGGCAGCTCAGCGCGCCGTTTGCGAAGTTCCGCGCCCCGGTCGCCATGCGTGCGGCCGGCGCCAGGCTGGCATTGGGCGAGATCTGGAGCAGGGCGGCGTTGTAGGCGCCCTGCCCGCCCGTCTCGGCCGTATTGCCCAGCACGGCAAAGAGCGGCCCCAGACCGGCACCGCCCGCGTCCCAGGCGCCTTGCAAATGCCCCGCCACCCCCAGCGCGTTGCGATCGAGGGTGTAGCCCGCCGGTGTGAAATCCGCATTGGCGGAGATTGAGAATGTGCCGTCCTTGCGGCTCACCCGGTAGCTGAACAGGGCGCTGCTCTCGCTTTCCACCGCGCCGGTGACCGGGCCGTTCACGACCAGGAACGGCACCTCCACATTAGGCACCACGCTGGAGATCACCGGGCGCACCCGCCCCGCCAGGTCGGCGGCGCCCTCCACGGTCAGGACGCCCGACCGGCGATTGCTGAAATCGGCATCCAGCAGCAGGCGCCCACCGGGGCGCTGCACGAAATCCCCGCTGACGGCCGAGACGCCATGCAGCACATGGGTTGCGATGCGGATCAGCCCGGCATTCTCCAGCTGGAAGGCGACCAGGGACGCGCCGGCGTTCAACGTGCCGGAGTTGCTGAAGCTTCCGTTGCTGAGCGTGTAGGAGCCGGCGATGGTCCCCTGGTTGGTAACATTGCCGGCCGTCATGCGGATCGCCTGGCCCGAACTCGCCGAGATGGTCGCGTCCGGCCCCACCAGGATGAAGCTGCTGGTGTTGACGCTGTCCACCCAGATCCCCGTGCCCTGGCTGCCGGCACCGCCCTGGACCGAGGCATAGGCGCTGACCCCCACCTGCCCCGCCCCGCTGACACCCACCGATTGCGCGAAGACGCCGACGGAATTGGTGCCGGTCGCGCGGATCGGTTGGTAGATGGTGACCTGGACATTCTGGCCGCGCCCGCTCGGGATCACGGGGCCGGTCCCGCTATTGGTCGTGCCCGCGAAGACCTGGCTGCCCTGGGCGTAGAAGCCGCCCCCGCCGCCGACGCTCTGCGCCAGGATGCCATAGGCGAAATTGCCCTGGGTCGTGATCGAACCGGTGGTCAGGATGCTCACGGTGCCCGCATCGCCGGAGGCGGTGGAACCGCTGGACAGGCTCCGATAGGCCAGCGTGGTCAGGCTGGGTGGCGCTGTCTGCGTGCCGGTCGGCAGGCCCGCGATGCCGCCGCCGCCGCCGATGCTCTGCGCGACAATGCCATGCGCGCCCATGCCACTGGTGCGGATGCTGCCCCGCTGGGTCAGGTCCACACTGCTCGAGCCGGGGACGCCCGCATTCGCATTCACGATGCGTCCACCGAGCGCGTTCGTGACCGTTGAGGCCTGGTTGGTCGAGAAGGCGAAGCCGCCGCCGCCCGCGATGCTCTGCGCCAGGATGCCGAAGGCATGCGCGCCGGAGGTCTGGATGTTGAAGGTGCCATCCAGCGTCACCGTGCCGCCATTGCCGTTCATGTTGTTGGTGCCGCCGACCTGCAGCCGGGTTTCTCCCGAAAAGGGTCCGGCGCTGGCGGAGAAGGAGTTGCCGCCGCCCGCGACACCGCCGCCGCCGCCGATGGATTGCAGCACCATGCCAATGCCGACATCGCCGCGCGTGGTGATGGACGCGCTGCCCGTGACGCTGACGGCCCCGCCGGGGCCGGGTGCCGGCGCATCGGACGCGCCCGTGCCGATGCCGCCCAGCGTGATCCGCGGGCTGGAGACGGTGGAGCCATCGGCCGCCATCCCGCCGCCGCCGCCAATGCTCTGCGCCAGGACGCCGAAGGCCGCATAGCCAGCTGCCCGCCCACTGACGACGAGGCCGGTCGAGATGCTGCTGCCAGCGGAAAAATTCGCGCCGATGGTACCGCCCGCGCCGGACACGCTGTTCTGCACGCCCAGGGTCAGGCTCGCCGAAAGGGCCAACTGGCTCGACAGGGAGGCCGTCGCGCCCCCGGTGCCGCCGCCGCCGCCGATGCTTTGCAGCACCACGCCATGGGACCAATCGCCCAGCGTCGCGATGGTGCCGCTCTGCCCATAGTTGACCGCTCGGCCGTCACCGCCGGTGCCACCGCGCCCACCGAGGGAGAGGGTGGCGCCGAAACTCACCGGAATCTGCGCTTGCAGCACGTTGCTGACGATGTCGCGCAGCCGGCTCTGCGGGTCCACCGGGTTGTCCGAGGAGGCCTCCGCACCGGCCGAGCCGCCCACGCCGCCGCCGCCGCCGATGCTTTGCAGCAGCACGCCGGCGGAATCGCTGCCGGCGGTGCGGATTTGCCCGCCGATATTGGCCGTGACCGTGTTCCCATTGCCGCCATCCCCGCCGGCGAGGCCGAGGTTGAGGGTAAGATTACCGCTCGGCGACAGCACGGTGCCATTGGCCAGCGGGATGGGGCCGCCCAGATTGAAGGTGCCGCCCTGGGAGGTGCCGCCGCCGCCGCCGATGCTTTGCCCGACGACACCCGCCGCACTCGCGCCATAGGTCTGGATCACCGCCCGGGAATCGGTGGTGATGCTGACGGTCCCGCCCGCGCCGCCATCCTCGCCGCGGCCGCCCAGCCCCACATTCGCCGTCACATCGGTCGAGCTGCCGAAGGATTGCGTGGTGGAGGAGCCCAGGCCGCCATTGCCGCCGCCGCCGCCCACGCTTTGCGCCACAAGGCCATTGGCGAAGTCGCCCAGCGTCGTGATCGTGGAGGCATTGATATTGGCGGTGATGTTGCCGCCCGCCCCGCCGGATTCGCCCTGGCCGCCCAGCCCGATGGAGATCTCACTGGTGAAGGTGCTGCCCGCTTCCTCCGTCGCGCCCCGGCCATAGCCGGTCGTCGCGGCCATGGCCGAGGAATCGCCGCCCGCGCCGCCACCGCCGCCGATGCTCTGCAGCAGGATCGCGTGCGAGCCCTGGCCCTGGGTGCTGACGCTGCCATTGGCCAGGGTGAGGGCCACGGCGCCGCCACCGCCCGACGCACCGCCCGGGCCACCCACCGACGAGGAGATGGTCGCGCCCGCGCTGCCGCCGCCGCTGGCCGGAATCGGAATGGCGATGGCCAGTGCCCGGGCCGCGGCCGAGCCCCCCATGCCGCCGCCGCCGCCGATGGATTGCGCGACGATGCCATAGGCATCCACCGGGTTCTGGTTGGTGTTGCGGCGCGTGGCCAGGCCAGTCGAGATGGCGAGGCCCGACAGGTTCAGGGTGACCGGGCTGACGCCGCCGCCATCGCCGCCCGAGCCGCCGATGGAGACCGCGGCCGAGAAGGCGCTGCCCGCCGTCACCGAATAGCCGGAGCCACCGGTGCCGCCGCCGCCCGCGATGCTCTGCGCGACCAGGCCGGCGGCATTGGAGCCGGAGGTGGAGATGCTGCCGCCAGTCGCGGTGACGCTGACGCTCCCGCCCGCCCCGCCATCGCCGCCCGTCCCGCCGATGGAGAGCGTGAAGACCGAGCCCGAGGCATTGGCGTCCCCGCCATTGCCGCCACCGCCGCCGATGGACTGCACCACCACGCCATGCGCCAGGTGGCCCAGCGTGCTGACACTGCCGCCGTTGAAATCCACGCTGGCCGGCGCGCCGATGCCGCCACCACCGGCATCGCCGCCGATCGAGCCGAAGACGCCGCTGGAATCGCCCGCATTGCCGCCACCGCCGCCGACCGATTGCGCCAGGATGCCGAGCGCGTAGTCGCCGCGCGTGGAAATGGCGCCAGCCGATTGCGTGACCGAGACGAGGCCGCCATTGGCCGCGGCCGTGGCCGAGCCGCCGAAACTGACCAAGGTGCCCGAGGAGCTTCCGCCCGAGCCCGAGCCGCCGCCCACGGCCTGCGCCTGGATGCCGAAGGCCGAGGCGCCCGAGGTGGAGATCATCCCCGAATTGGTCACAAAGACGGCGCCGGTGGTGCCCGTCCGCCCTGCATCGCCGGAGGGGCCGTAGAGCGCGCCCGCGCCATTGCTGCCATTGCCGCTGACCCCGCTGCGGGACTGCGCGGAAATGCCATGCGCCGCCGCGCCGAAGGTGGTGAGCGTGCCGGCATTGGTGACGCTGACCGCGCCGCTGCTGCCGCTGTCACCGCCCTTGGCGGGCACACCGGCGAAACCGCCCGCATTGTAGTCATCGGAGGAGCCGCCATTGCCGCCGAAGCTGAAGGCGGCAATGGCGCTCGCGCCCGCGCCGCGGGTGGTGATGGAGCCGGAATTCATATTCACCGTCACATCATAGCCGCCCCCACCATAGCCACCGGCGGCCGCCGCACCGCCCAGCTCGGCATTCAGGGAGCCGCCATTCCCGCCCTGCCCGCCCAGCGAGGCGGCATGAATGCCATAGGCCGGGTTGGCGCCGCTGGCCGAGGGCGCACCGCTGGTGTCAATGACCGTGCCGCTGTTGATGGTCACGGTGATGGGGGCGCCCTGCCCACCGGATCCGCCCGCCCCCGCGAAGCCCCCCAGGGCGTTCACATTTCCGCCCCGGCCGCCAAGCCCACCCTGTGCCAGGGCGACCACGCCCGGGGATTGCCCGCCAAGCGTGGTGATGGCGCCGCCCGTGATCGTGATCGAGACCGGCCCGGTATTGCCTCCGCCACCGGCCACGCCACCCTTGGCATCCGGGTTCAGGTCCGAACCGACCCCCGTATCCTCATAGGGCAGCCCGGTACCCCCCGCCCCCCCTCGCGTGGTGGCCATCACGCCCGCGGAGAGCAGGCCCGAGGTCGAGACCACCGTATTCGTCATGGTGATGCTGGCGTAGTCGGTCGTGTCGGTCGGCCGGCCCGCGCTGCCGCCGTTGGCGGCCGTGCTGTTGCTCTGCTTCAGGCCGCTATCGCCGCCATTGCCGCCCTGGCTGAGGGCCAGGATGCCCAGCGTGCGGTCACCGGTGGCGCGGACAGTCAGGGAGTCGAGCGTGGTGACGCTCGCAAGCCCGGTGACGCCGCCTTGCCCAGCCTGGCTCTGATGGTAGCCCGCGCCGCCATCGCCGCCGCGCGAAATCGCCCCGATGGCGGCCGAGAGCGGCGTGGTGGAGAGGTTGACGGGATTGGAGGTGGCCAGGGAGATCGTCACCGGTGTCCCGGCCCGCCCCGCCGTCACCGTCGCCTGGCCGGCATCGCCGCCCACGCCGCCATTTTTGTCCTTATCCGTCGAAAGAGTGCCGAATCCCGCCTGGCTCTGCGCCAGCACCGCGAAGGCGCCCTGCGTCACCGGGATGGTGGCGGCGAGACCGGTGGCTGCCCCCCAACCCAGGCTGACCGAGACATTGCCCGTCGTCGTCACGGTCGCATGGCCGGAAGCCCCGCCCGAGGGGCCGTTGGAGCCATTGCCGGCATTGCCGCCGAGCGAGCGTGCGCCCACCCCGACGAAGCCCTGCGAGACGTAGGGGCCGCCCGAGAGGTTGGCGGTCACCGAGGCGCTGTTGGTCACCGTCACGGCCGCCGCATAGCCGCCGTTCGAGCCGCGCCCGTCATTTTCGTAATTGGGGTTGCCGTCGCTATCGAGGGAGTTGGAAGCGACGCTGCCGCCCTGCCCGCCCAGGCTGTCACCCAGCAGGACGCCACCGAACACCAGCGTGCTTGGGGCGCCGCCGGTCTGGCTGTTGGTCATCACCAGGTTGGCGTTGTTGGTGACGGTGACGAGATTGCTTTGCCCGGCCGCGCCGGCATCGCCCTTGTCGTTCAGGTTCGTGTAGTTGCCGCCGTTGCCGCCCCGCGATTCCACGTAGAGCGTCACCGCGCTGGTCGGCGTGTTGAGCTGATTCGCGATGGTCTGGCTGATGGCGCCGTTGTTGGTGAGAGTCAGAGTCCCGCCATTGGTGGCGTTACCGGCATCGCCGCTCGACGTGCTGGCGCCGGAGCTGCCCAACAATGCGAATTCCAGCGCGTAGAGCGACGACGCGTTGGTGCCGGTGCTGATGGTGAAGGTGCCATTATTCGTCGCGGTGAGCGCCGAGAGCGTCGACGCGTAGCTGTAGGGCTGCGTGTAGTTCCCGCTGGCGATCGTGCATGCGCCGCCCGAGACCGTGCAGCTCTGAGCCCAGGCAATGTCGGCCGGGGGCGCCATCAGGAAGGTGGCGCTGGCGAGAAGCGCGCCGCGGCTGGCCAGGGCGCCGTGTCGCCAGGAAGGGAGGTGCCAGGGCTTCTTCACGACGACGACTCCTGTTGTTGGCAGGGCCGCCTCTTCAAACCGGCGAAGCGCAACCCACGGTGGTGGCGAAAAATCGGCTATTCGGCTCTCACTGATCAGAGGCGCAACAAAATCGACCGACAAGTGTTTGTTTTAATTTATTTTCGTTGCCTGAATTCTGAAGTTTGAATGTGTCGCCGCGCGGATGAATGGAAGCTGAACCACTTTCATGTTTCATGAAATTTCTTAATTAAATACAAAAATTGTTTTATATCAGATAGATAACGTTGCAGGTCACGCCCGGCATGACCAACCTGTTTCACGCAAAGGTTGTACGAATCGGCCCTCCCGACGGCTTTATTCGACCGAAACCTCATGCCAAGAGACATATCTGCCCGGCAACCTGCCCCTGCGACGAAGTCGGTGAACCGGGCTGTAAACTCGGCGAATGCGGCCTTGGCAGAGGATCTTGCCCAGCGGTGAAGGGGCGCGGGGCTGCCAGGCCGCCGGCAGGGGCAAGGCCACGGAGCGCGCACGCTTCGCTGCGTTGGACAAGCATGGGATCGCGGTCGAGGTGGCAGACGGCGCTCGGCCGGTCGGGCCGGATCGCGCGGGGATGCGCGCCCCCAGCAAGGCCTGCCCTGCCGTCGGGCCGAGGGCCGAACCAGGCGCCGACAGGATGCAATAACGCCCCGTGATGCCCGCGACGTCACCCGGACCCGCTCCGTGTACCGGGCGGCCCGCCGACCGGCGTTATGGGAAAAGTGGCGGACCCGAA
>NZ_JAIEQY010000079.1 GCF_019747315.1 Roseococcus sp.
ATCCTCGGGTCGAAGAGGGTGTAGAGGAGGTCAATCACAAGATTGACGAGCACATAGACGAAGCTGAACAGCAGCACGACGCCCTGGATCACCGGATAGTCGCGCCGCAGGATGGCATCCACCGTGAGGCGGCCAAGGCCCGGGATGGCGAAGACGCTCTCCGTCACCACAGCGCCGCCGATCAGCAGCGCGATGCCGATGCCGATGATGGTGACGATGGGCACCGCCGCATTCTTCAGCGCGTGCAGGAAGAGGATGCTGCGCTGCCCTGCCCCCTTGGCGCGGGCCGTGCGGATGTAGTCCTGGCTCAGCACCTCCAGCATGGTGGCGCGGGTGATGCGGGCGATCAGCGCGATATAGACGCCGCCCAGGGCCACGGCCGGCAGGATCAGGTTCTCCATCCAGGGGAAGAAGCCCTGGTTGAAGGGCGTGTAGCCCTGCACCGGCAGCCAATCGAGCTCGAGCGCGAAGATATAGGCCAGCACATAGCCCACCACGAAGACCGGCACCGAGAAGCCCAGCACCGCGAAGGCCATGACCAGGCGGTCAATGGTGGTGCCCTGCTTCCAGGCCGCCACCACGCCCATGGGCACGGCAATGGAGACCGCCAGGATCAGCGTCACGATCATCAGCGAAAGCGTGGGTTCGATCCGCTGCGCGATCATGTGGCTGACCGGCAGGTTGGTGAAGATCGAGGTGCCCAGATCCCCATGCATGATGTCCCAGACCCAGGCGCCGAAGCGCACCAGATAGGGACGATCAAGTCCGAGCGAAGCGCGGATGCGCTCCACGTCATCGGGGGTTGCCTGGTCGCCCGCGATGACCGCGGCCGGATCACCCGGCGCGAGGTAAAGCAGCGAGAAGACGAAGAGCGCGACCACCGCCATGACCGGAATGGTCGCCAGCACGCGCCGGACAATATAGGCCCACATTCAGCAATTCCCCCAACGCGGCGCGCGCGAAACACCAGGACGCCTTGTGGCGTCCTGGCGATGGATCGGCAAGCCGGGCTGGCCCTTGAGGATCACGATTTGGAAACGCCCCAGAACCACGGCAGCGGACCGGAGACGATGCCGGAGACATTGCTCCGCCACGCCTGGTAGGCGCGGTAGAAGCCGGTCGGCACGAAGGGCAGGCTTTGGCAGGCGGCGATGTTGATCTCGTCGCAGGCGGCCTTCTCCTGGGCCGGGGTCGTTGCGGCGAACCACTTGTCGCGCCCCGCTTCCACCGCCGGATCGTTCGGCCAGCCGAACCAGGCCTGGTCGCCCGTGGCGCGCAGGCCAAGATAGGCGGCGGGGTTGGTGCAATCCGCCCCGGCGAACCAGGTGAAGAAGACGTTCCAGCCACCACGGTCGCGCGGCTCGCGGCTCGCGCGGCGGGCGCCCACCGTGCCCCAGTCGGTCGCGACGTAGTCCACATTCATGCCGATGGCGCGCAGCGCCGCATTGGCCACCTGCCCCATCGCCGAGAGGGCCGCGATGTCCTGGCCCACGATCATGGTCACCGGCTCATTGTTGTAGCCGGCCTCCTGCAGCATGCGCCGCGCGGCCGCCGCATCCCGCGGACGAGAGAGGATCTCGCCCCCAGCCTCGGAGTAATTGGGCGTGTCGGGCGTGAAGAAGCCGTTCATCTGCTTCCACAGCGCGTCGTCATTGCCCACGACAGCCCGCATGAAATCCGGCTGGTTGAGGATCATCGCGACCGCCTGGCGGATGCGCGGGTTGTTGAACGGCGCATGCAGGTGGTTGAAGCGGAACACGCCCACATTGCCGAGCGGGTCCGCCACATCAATGCGGACGTTGCGGTTGCGCCGCAGCACGGGGATCAGGTCGTTCAGCGGGGTCTCCCACCAATCCACCTCGCCCGACTGGAGGGCGGCGCCCGCCGTCGCGGCGTCGGGCTGGATGATCCACTCGACGCGGTCCACCATCATGCGCTTGCCGCCGGAGAGCCAGTTCGGCGCCTCGGCGCGCGGCTGGTACTGCTCGAAGCGGGTCCAGGTCGCGCGCGCGCCGGGCACCCACTCGCTGCGATTGAACCGCATGGGGCCGGAGCCGACATATTCCGAGATCTGCTGGAACGGATCGGTCCGCGCGATGCGCTCGGGCATCATGAAGGCGACCGGCGTGTTGTTCTTGCCGAGCGCCAGCAGCATCTTCGGGTAGGGCTGGCGCAGCACCCAGCGGAAGGTGCGGTCATCCACCGCCACCAGCTCCTGCTGGATGGAGCGGATCATCTGGCCCATGCCGTCGCGCACGCACCAGCGGGTCAGCGAAGCCACGCAGTCGGCGGCGCGCACCGGCTCACCATCATGCCAGCGCAGGCCCTCGCGCAGGCGGAAGGTCCAGGTCAGGCCATCGGCGCTGACCGTCTCGCTCTCCACCATCTGGCGGCGCGGAACGAAGGTGTTGTCGATGCCGTAGAGCGTGTCCCAGACGAGCATGGACGCGTTGCGGACGACGAATTGCGTGCCCCAGATCGGGTCGAAATTCGCGAGGTTCGCCTGCGGCACGAAGCGCAGGGTGCGCGCCGCGGCCCCCTGGCTCAGCGCCGGGGCGGAAATCCCCGCGCTGGCGGCCGTAGCGGCCACGCCGGCCTGAAGAAAGCTTCTACGCTCCATACTCAATCTCCCTTGATCGCCCACCCTGCTGAAGGCTTGGGCGAAATCTGCATCAGCCTTGAGCATCGCGCCAGCCTTACCGGCCCGCGCGGCCTATCACCCAGACTGGTTAGCACACCGCGTGCCACTCAGGCGCGGCGCACGCCCCAGAACAGCGCCGAACCACCGCGCACCACATCCGTGATGCTGCGCCGCCAGGCCTGGGGCGGCCGAACCAGGCCGAGCGGAATGAACGGCACCTCGACGAGGGCCACGCGCTGGATCTCCTCCGCGATGCGCCGCGCGGCGGCGGCATCGGGGGCGGTGAACCATTCTTCGCGCAGTTCTTCCAGCCGCGGCAGCGTCGGCCAGCCGGCCCAGGCGGCCGAGCCATGGCCACGCAAGGGCTGGTGACTGCCGGGCACCGAGACGTCCAGACCCTCCCAGGTGGTGCAGAAGGCTGACCAGCCGCCCTGGTCCACGCCGTTGCGATTGGTGCGGCGCTGAATATGCGTGCCCCAATCCATGCCGGGGAAATCCACGTTGAAGCCGACGCGGCGCATCAAATCCGCCGCGACTTCCGAGAGGTTCTGCAACACGGGCAAGTCGGTCGCCGAGAGCAGCGTCACGCGCTGGTTGGCATAGCCCGTGGCGCGCAGGGCGGCGCGCGCCGCCTCCAGGTTGCGCGGCCCGGAGAGCACTCCCAGCCCCGCATCATTGGCGAGCGGCGTGCCCGGCGTGAAGACGCCGGCCGGGACCACGGAAAGCGCCGGATCCGTGCCGATCGCCGCGTTCATGAAGTCGCGCTGGTTGATCGCGGGCAGCAGGGCGCGCCGGACCGCCGGGTCATTGAAGGGCGCATGCAGGAAGTTGAAGCGCATCACGCCCAGATTGCCGGCCGGATTCACCACGCCGATCTCAATCTCGCGGTTCCGGCGCAGCAGCGGCAGCAGGTCGGGCAGCGGGGTCTCCCACCAATCCGCCTCGTTATTCTGCAACGCGGCACCCGCCGTGGCCGGGTCGGGCATGATCTTCCACTCGACGCGGTCGAAATTCACCCGCTTGGCGCCGGAGAGGAAATCCACCGGCTCCTCGCGCGGGCGGTAATCGGCGAATCGCTCATAGACCGCCACATCGCCGGGACGGAACAGGTCCTGCCGGAAACGATAGGGCCCGCTCCCGGTGGCGTCCGTGATCTGCGTGAAGGGATCGGTCCGCGCCACGCGCTCGGGCATGATGGCGCAGATATTGGCGGATGGCTTGCCGAGCGCCCAGGCCAGGCCTGGCCAGGGCCGCTTCAGCCGGATGCGGATGGTGCGGTCATCGGGCGCCGAAATCTCATCGGCCAGCGCATCGAGCCGCTGGCCCAGCACATCGCGCTTCGACCAGCGCTGGATGGAGGCGACGCAGTCCCTGCCCCGCACGGCCTCGCCATCATGAAAGCGCAGGCCTTCGCGAAGCCGGATGGTCCAGGTCAGCCCGTCATCGCTGATCACATGGCCCTCGGCCATTTGCGGCCGCACCTGGTAGTCGGCGCCGAGGCCATAGAGCAGGTCATAGACCATCAGCCCGTGGTTGCGGACGATGACGGCCGTGCTCCAGACCGGGTCGATGCTGGCCAGGTTGGACTGCGGAATGAAGCGCAGCAGCCGCGCATTGGCCTGCGCGCTGGCCAGTTGCGGTGCCGCCACCAACGAAGCCGCGCCGGCGAATGCCGCGCGGCGGGAGATCTCGGTCATGTCTTGCTGATGTTCCAGAACACGGTGGCGGGCGCACGGAAGACGCCCTGGATGTTGCGGCGCCAGGCGCTGGGCTGCCAATAGTAGCCGAGCGGCATGTAGTACATCTCGCGCATGGCCGCGCGGTTCAGCGCCTCCGCGATGCGGCGGCCTTCCGCCGCATCGGCGCCCTTCTCGACCCATTCGCCGCGCAGTTGCTCGATCTCGGGCACATTCGGCCAGCCGAACCAGGCATTCGGACCATTGGCGCGGAGAAACAGGTGAAACACCGGCAGCGTGAGCGACTGACCGGAGGAGGTGGTGTGGATGATGCTCCAGCCGCCCCGCTCCACCGGCTCACGGCTGGCGCGGCGCTGCACGAGCGTGCCCCAGTCGGTCGAGATGACTTCCAGGTTCATGCCGAGTCGCGTCAGGATATCGGCGGTGACGAGGCTGAGCGCATTGATCTGCGGATAATCGCCTGGCGTGATCAGCACCACCTTCTCGCCATTGTAGCCGGCCTCACGCAGGGCGGCGCGGGCGCGCTCGATGTTGCGCGTCTTGAAGATCTCGCTGCCGGCCTCGTTGGCCAGCGGCGTGTCGCAGGTGAAGACGCCCTCGCAGACGCCCCAGCCGGCCTGGTCATTGCCGGCGACGGCGCGGAGGTAATCGCGCTGGTCCACCGCCATGGCGACGGCGCGGCGGATGGCCGGGTTGTTGAAGGGCGGCTGCAACGTGTTGAAGCGCGCGATGCCGTAGGTGCCGTCCAGCAGCCGCTGCTCCACCACCACCTGGCGGTTGCGGCGCAGCAGCGGCAGCAGGTCATGCAGCGGGTATTCCCAGTAATCCTGCTCGCCCTGCGTCATGGCATTGGCGCTGGTGGCCGAATCCACGATCACCGTCCATTCGACGCGCTCCAGGCGCGGGATGCGGCCGCCCGCCAGGCCATCCACCGCCTCCTGGCGCGGCACGTAGCGCTCATTGCGCGCCCAGACGGCCTTCTGGCCGGGATTCCACTCGCCGGGGAGGAAGCGGAAGGGGCCGCTGCCGATCGTCTCGCGAATTTGCTGGAAGGCGTCGGTCTGCGCGATGCGCTCGGGCATGATGAAGCAGGGGAACTGCGTCTGTCCCAATGCCAGGGTCAGCAGCGGAATCGGGCGGTGCAGGCGGAAGCGGAAGCGGCGGTCATCCAGGGCGGTGATCTCGGCCACGGCGGGCCAGAGCACCTGCATGAAAGGATCGCGCCGCGCCCAGCGGTTGATCGAGGCCACGCAATCCCGGGCGCGCACCGGCTCGCCATCATGGAAGGCCAGCTCAGCGCGCAGCGTGAAGGTCCAGCTGAGCTGGTCATCCGCCACCGTCCAGCCCTCGGCCATCTGCGGGCGGATGGCGCCCGCGGCGTCCTGCGCGCAAAGCTGGTCATAGATCATGAAGGCGTGGTTGCGGGTGACCACGGCGGTGGTCCAGACCGGGTCGACGCTGGTGAGGTTCGCCTGCGGGATGACGCGCAGCGTCCGCGCCGCGGCGCCCTGCGCCCCCACAACACGCGGGGCCGCGACACCCGCCGCCGCCCCTGCCAAAATGCCGCGTCTGCCGAGTGTCATCGCCGTATCCTTTTGGGTTGAGACAAAAAAGAAAAGAGGCCCCAGCCGCCGGGGGCCCATTTCCTCATCAGCTGCGCTGAATGCCCCAGAACAGGGCCAGCCCCGCCACACGCCCGTTCAGATTGCTGCGCAGCGCCGTGGTGGACATGTAGGCGCCGACGGGGATGTAGGGCAGGTCCTCCATCGCGGCCACCTGCATCTCGCGCGCCAGGCGCTGCTCGGTCGGGAGGTCTGTCGCGTCGAACCAGGCGTCGCGCAGTTCTTCCAGGCGGGGCACCGTGGGCCACCCGAACCAGGCGTTGGTGCCATTGCCGCGCAGCGGGAAATGCGCCGCCGGGTTGGCAAAATCGAAGGAGGAAAAGGCGGTGAACAGCATGCTCCAGCCGCCCCGCTCCACCGGCTCGCGCGAGGTGCGGCGCTGTACGGTCGTGCCCCAGTCGGTCAGCAGGATGTCGGCGTTGAAACCGAGGCGGCGCACAAGGTCGGCCCCCACCTGCGTCATCGCCGAGGGGGCGAGAATGTCGGTCGGCCCGATCAGGCGCATCGGCTGGTTGGTGTAGCCGGCCTCGCGCATCAGGGCGCGCGCGCGGTCCACGCTGCGCGGACCCGTGAGCGGGCCGAGTGCCGCATCATTGGCGAGCGGCGTGCCGGGCGTGAAGAAGCCCACCCCCGTGCGGTAATCCGCGGTGTTGGTGCCGACGACGGCGCTCATGAAATCCGCCTGGTTGATGGCGGGCAGCATCGCCTGGCGCAGGCGCTTGTTGTCGAAGGGCGGGTGCAGGTGGTTGAAGCGCAGGATGCCCGTGAGCGGCAGAGGGTCGATCGCCTCCAGCTTCACGTTGCGGTTGCGGCGCAGCAACTGCTGGATCTCCGGCGGCGGCTGCTCATACCAGTCGATCTCGCCCGTCTGGAGGGCCGCGGCCGAGGTCGCGGCGTCCACGATGATGTTCCACTCGACGCGGTCGAAATTCGCGATCTTCGGGCCGGCCGTCAGGCTCGGCGTGCCGCTGGAGACCGGCACGTAGTCGGCATTGCGCGTATAGACCACCTTGCTGCCGGAATTGTACTCATCGGCCTTGAAGCGGAACGGCCCGCTGCCGATGGCCTCGCGCACCTGCTGGAAGGGGTCGGTGCGGGCGAGGCGCTCGGGCATGATGAAGGCCGGGCTGTTCGAAACCTGCGCCAGCGCCGCGAAGATCAGCGGGAAGGGCTTCTTCAGGCGGAAGACCAGGCGCTTGTCGTCCACCACCTCGACCGCGTCCGTCGCGGCGGCGAGTTGCTGGCCGAAGGGGTTGCGGCGCATCCAGCGGGTCAGGCTGGGCACCACATCCTGGGCGCGCACCGGCTCGCCATCATGGAATTTCAGGCCTTCGCGCAGGGTGATGGTGACGCGCTTGCCGTCCTGGTCCACCACATGGCCCGCCGCCATCTGCGGTTGCGGGCGGAAATCCGCATCCACGCCGTAGAGCGAATCATAGATCATGTGCCCGTGGTTGCGGGTGATGTTGGCCGTGGTCCAGATCGGGTCCAGGCTGGTGAGGTTGGCCTGGGGCACGAATTTCAGCACGCGGTTCTGCGCGGGCTGGGCCAAAGCGGGGCCGGCAAGGCTGGCGGCGCCCATGCTGGCGAAGAGGTCACGGCGCTTCATCGGCGGCTTCCTTGGAGACGGGGAGGCAGGGCTTGCACGACCCCGGCTGAAACCACGCTGAACGGCCTGCACCGCGAGAGCTGGCGCATCAGAACAGGACATCCGGCAACCACGTGGCCAGCGCGGGGAACATCACCACCAGGATGATGCCGATCACCTGGAGGATCACGAAGGGGGTGACTCCGCGATAGACATCGCGCGCCGTGACCTCGGGTGGCAGCACGCCTTGCAGATAGAAGAGCGTGGGGCCGAGCGGCGGTGTCAGGAAGCTCGTCTGCAGGTTCATCGCGATCAGCACGCCGAACCAGATGGGATCAATCCCCATCTGCAGCAGCACCGGCCCCACGATGGGGACCACGATGATGACGATCTCCACGAAATCCAGCGGGAAGCCGAGGATGAAGATCACGAGCATCACCGCCGCCAGCGCGCCATACTTGCCGCCGGGGATCACCTCCAGCACGGCGCGGATCATCTCGTCCCCACCCAGGCCGCGGAAGACGAGCGAGAAGAGCGTGGCCCCGATCAGCGTCGCGAAGATCATCGCCGTGACCGACATGGTGGCATGCGAGACATTGCCCAGCATGCCGCCCCGGAAGGTGCGGCGCAGCGAGACGATGATGCCCCAGGCCAGCCCCACGCCCAGCACCGCCGCCGTCCACACGGCGAAGCGGTCCATCAGTGGCGCTTCCTGCCGGCCGATCCGCAGGTCGAACATGACGCCGAGGCCCACCATGGCCAAGGCGCAGATGGCCGCGAGGTAGATGGGCCAGGCGCTGTCCTCGCTGTTGCGCAGCCCCGCCAGCAGCGTGGCCCCCACGGCGCCGACGGCGGCCGCCTCGGTCGGCGTCGCGATGCCGCCCAGGATCGAGCCCAGTACCGCGATGATCAGCGCGATGGGTGGAATGAGGGCGCGCGCAATCTCCCCGCCGGTCACCGCGTCCCGCTCGGCCTGCGGGATGGCGGGGCCGATCTCGGGCTTCAGGTAGCAGAGCGTGACCTGATACAGGATGTAGATGCCGGCGAGCATCAGCCCCGGGATCATCGAACCCGCGAAAAGCTGCCCCACCGAAATCGTCTGGATCGAGAAGAGCCCCTGCGCCAATTGCGCCTGCTGGTAGGCGGAGGCCAGCACCTCGCCCAGGATGACCATGACGGTGGAGGGCGGGATGATTTGCCCCAGCGTGCCGGCCGCGCAGATGCTGCCGCAGGAGAAAGCGGGATCGTAATTGCGCTTCATCATGGCCGGCAGGGCGATCAGCCCCATCGTCACCACGGTCGCGCCCACGATGCCGGTGGAGGCGGCGAGCAGCGCGCCCACCAGCGTGACGGAGATCGCCAGCCCGCCGCGCACCGAGCCGAAGAGGCGCGCCATCGCCTCCAGCAATTCGGGCGCGATCTTCGACTTCTCGAGCATCATGCCCATGAAGACGAAGAGCGGGATGGCGATCAGCACCTCGCTCGTCATCGTGCCGAAGACGCGTTGCGCCAGCGCGCCCAGCATGAAGGGATCAAAGGCGCCGAAGATGATGCCGAGCCCCGCGAAGATGATGGCGCAGCCGGTCAGGATGAAGACGACGGGAATGCCGATCATGATGAGGGTGCAGAGCGCCACCATCATCATGACGTCCAGGATGGAGCCGATCTCGGAGGGGCTCATCCTTCGCTCACCGCCTGGCGGAAGGGGAACAGCTTGTCGGTGGTGCCGGTGATGACGCCGAGTGCGCGGATCATCACCGAGATCGATTGCAGCGCGAGCAGCCCGGCCATCATCAGGATCAGGCCCTTGAGATAGGGGGTGAAGGGCAGGCCGCCGACGGCCATCGGCCCCTCCCCCATCATGAAGGAGCGCGAGACGTAGCCCCAGCTGGCCCAGACCAGCAGCCAGCAGAAGGGCAGCACGGTGATGAGCACGCCGAGAAGGTCGGTCCAGGCTTTCTTCTTCTCGGACCAGTTGGCGTAGAAGAAATCCACCCGCACATGCGCGTCCAGCAGGTAGACATAGCCGATGGCGAGCATGAACAGCGCGGCGTGGATATAGACCACGCTTTCCTGCATCATGATGAAGCTCGACCCGAAGGCATAGCGGATCACGACCACCGTGAACTGCACCAGCACCAGCAGCACCGCCAGCCACTTCACGCCGCGCCCGAGCAGGCGCGACACGGCATCAATCCCGTCCGCCAGCGCCAGCAGGGGGCGCATCAGCCCCAGCGGATCGGCAGGGCGCGCGAGTTGAAGTTGGCCCCATAGCTCTGCGACATGTAGCTGGCGCTGCGCAGGCGGAAGGCCGCGTAGCTGTCGGCGATGCGCTTCACCAGCGGGTCCTGGTGGTTGCGGAATTCGGCCAGCATCTCGCCCGCCGTATTGCCGAAGGCGATCAGCAGGTCGCGCGGCGCCTCGCGCACCGTCACACCATGGCGGGCGACGAGGTCGGCCAGCGCGATGGGGTGGCGCACGTCGTATTCCGTCGTCGTCTCCTCATGCAGCGACATGGCGGCGATGCGGACGATGGCCTTCAGGTCATCCGGCAGGGCGTTCCAGCGCGCCATGTTGATGCCGATCTCCTCGGCCGAGGAGGGTTCCTGCACGCCGGGGAAATAGTAGTTCTTCGCCACCTGGTGCAGGCCGAGCGGCGCATCCGAGAAGGGGCCGAGGAATTCGGCCGCGTCGATCGTGCCCGATTGCAGGGCGGAGAAGATCTCGCCCGCCGGCAGGTTCACGACGGAGGCGCCCGCCCTGCGGAACATCTCCGCACCCAGGCCCGTGGTGCGGAAGCGCAGGCCGCGGAAATCATCCACCGAGCGGATTTCGCGGCGGAACCAGCCGAGCCATTGCGGCCCGGAATTGCCGACGATGAAGGGCTTGATGCCGAAGCGGCCATAGATCTCGTCATACATGGCCTGGCCGCCGCCATGCATCATCCAGCCCTGCTGCTCATAGGCGGTGAGGCCGAAGGGGAAGCTGCCGAAGAAGCCGATGCCGGGCGACTTGGAGACCCAGAAGGCGGGCACCCCGTGGTAGAGATCGGCCGTGCCGGCCGCCACCGCGTCGAAGGCGCCAGGCGCCGGCACGACCTCACCCGCCGAGAAGAGGCGCACGGTGAGGCGCCCGCCCGAGAGCGCGCCGATGCGATCCGCGCAGCGCTGCGCCGCCACGCCGGGGCCCGGCAGGTTGCGCGGCCATATCGTCACCATGCGCCACTCGATGCGGCCCTGGCTCAGCGCCGGGGTCGAGAGGGCGACCGTGCCGATGGCGGCAGCCCCGATGGCGGCGTTCTGGGCGAGGTTGCGGCGCTTCATGCGAAGTTCTCCAGGGAATGCGATGCGAAATTGTGACAGCAGAGACAGGCTCTTGCCAAGTCTTCCGGCGACGTCACGCGTGCGCTGGCGCCGAAACCGGCCAAGCCACGGGCAATCGCCAGGGCTTTTGCCTCAGCCGGGCGCAACCACCGGGAAGTCCGGGCCATCCAGCGGCGCGCCATCCGGCAGCGTCAAATGCCGCATCGGCGGCGAGCCGCGGCCCTTGCGATCAATGAACACCGCGTCCTGCCCCACCCAGCGCGCCGAAAACACGCGGCGCCGATTCTGGCGCGAGGTATTGGCCGGCGCGCCATGCACCGTGCGGAAATGGAAGGCGACGGCATCGCCCGGCTCCATGGCCCAGCCGAGGATGCGGTAATCGGCGCGATGCGCGTCGATATCGGGCATTTCCACGGCGGTATCGCCCTCGTAGAGGTCCGTGCCGTCGAAGCGCTTGGGCTTGTGGTTCACGCCCCAGCGATGCGAGCCCGCGACCGATTCCAGCGTCGTCTCCCGCCCCACGGGGTCGAGCGGGATCCAGAAGCTGACGGTCGCCTCGCCACCCACGCAGTAATAGGGGCTGTCCTGGTGCCAGGGGGTGACGATAGAGGTCCCGGGCTCCTTCACCAGCACATGGTCATGGAAGAAACGCGCAACGGGCGAGGCCATGAGCTGGGCCGCGATGCCGGCGGCCGGGCTCTCGAAGACGAAGGCGCCGAATTCCGGGATGCGCTGCCAGTTGCACAGATCCTGGAAGAACCGGGCCGAGCCATCCTTGGGCGTGTAGCTGCGCTCCAGCGGGCTCGGCGCATCCATCAGGGTCGCGATGCCGTCGGAGAGCGGCTGCACCCAGTCGCGGAAGGCGCCGCGCAGCAGGATGGCGCCGTCCTCGGCATAGGCTTGGATCTGGTCAGGGCTGAGCTTCATGCCTGAACGCTATCAAGCCGGGCGCGGCGTAGGCAAGACTCCGGGGGGCAAGGGGCGCATGGCCGCGCAGGAGCAGACCAGGCTGCCATCCGGCAGGCGGTTCGCCATGGTGGGTTCCCCGCAATGCGGGCATTCGCGCAGCCCTTCGCGGCTGCCCCCGCTGTTCCCCCCGCTGTTCATTGGCGGGCACTCCGGTCCGGCAAAGGCCGCATGGCGCGGAGCCGGGCGGCGAGCGCCCCCTGCCCCGCATGCTCGGCCAGCAGCGCCGCTTCCTCGCGCGCGGCCTCGAAGCCCAGGCGGTAGCCCTCATAGGTGGCGCGGTCGAGCGTGCGGCTCAACGCTTTCGGGATGTTGTCCATGTCCCTGATGTGCCGACGCCTTTATCCCTTGCAAGGCCGACGCGCCCGGTTTCTGCTGGGGGCAAGAAGATCGGGAGACACGTCATGCTGCGCCGCACCCTGCTGGCCACGAGCCTTGCCACGCCCGCCCTCGCGCAAAGCCCCTTGGGGGAGCGGCCGGTGCGGCTGATCGTGCCCTATTCCGCGGGCGGCGTGGCGGACACCGTCGCGCGCATCCTGCAGCAGCGCATGACGGAAAACCTGGGCCTGCCCTTCATCATCGAGAATCGCACCGGCGCCTCGGGCGCCATCGGCGCGGGATTCGTGGCGCAGGCGCAGCCCGATGGGCATACGCTGCTGCTGGAGGGTGCGACCTCCATCACCGGGCCGCTCGCCAATCGCGGCCTGCCCTTCGACTATGCGGCCATGCCGCTGGTCGCGCAGGTGACCGCGGCCCCCTATGTGCTGGGCCTGCGCGCCGGCTTCGCGGGCGATGATCTGCGCGGCTTCCTGGCCGAGGCGCGGCGCCGCCCGGGCGAGGTCACCTACGGCACGCCGGGCATCGCCCATGTCGGCCACCTCATGGGGGAATTGCTGCAATCCCTGGCCGATGTGCGGCTGGAGCACGTGCCCTTCCGCGGCGGCGCCGATGCGGCGCGCGAGGTGGCCGGCGGGCGGATCGACGCGTGCTTCATCAGCGAGAGCAGCTTCAACCCCGTGCTGCGCGGCGAGCGCGGCCGTGTCATCGGCGTGACCGGCCCGACGCGGCGGCCGAACCTGCCGAATGTGCCCGCGATCGGCGAGATCGTGCCCGGCTATGACCTCTCCACCTGGATGATGATCTTCTCGCCACCCGGCACGCCCATGCCGATCCGCCAGCGCCTGGCCCAGGCCTTCGCCGTGGCGCTGGCCGATGCGCAAATCCGCGAGCGGATCGAGGCCAGCGGCAATGACCCGGTGAGCGCAGGGCCGGCAGCCGCCGAGGCGCTGTGGCGGGCCGAGCGGGAGAAGCTGACCGGGCTGATGCGGCGCGCCGGATTGGTGCAGGGATGATGGCCAGGGGATGATGGCAAGGGGGGGTGGCTTGTGGCGCGCGCCGGGTTTCGCTAGAGACTGCGCCCACCGACGCCCATACGGGTGCGCCTTGACAGGCGGGCGCTTAGCTCAGCGGTAGAGCACTACCTTGACACGGTAGGGGTCACAGGTTCAATCCCTGTAGCGCCCACCATTCCCCGCGCTACTGCCCCATCAGGCGGCGATCAGGCCCTCCGGCAGCTTTCCCTTCGCCAGCGCCGCCACGGCGTGATCCAGCTCCTCCAGGCTTGAAGTGCCGACGATATTCGTCGCGATTTCCGGCGCGCCGATGACGAAGCGCAGGGCCAGTTCCACCAGGTCCGAAGCTTGTCCCGCGGCGACCAGCGGCAGGTAGCGGCGCGCCGCCGCCACATCCGCGGCATAGCTCTCGCCCGAGCCGATCGGCTCCACCTTCCGCGCGCCCAGCGGGCTGCGCGCCTCGCTGCCGCTCAGGGCGCCGCCGGCCAGGATGCGGATGGCCATGACGCCCACATCCACGGCGGCCGCATGGCGGATCACCCCGCCCAGATCAGGCGCATCGGGGCGCGCGGGGCCGATGCCGCTCGGATTCAGCAAGTTATAGGGCATCTGCGCCGTGGCGAAGCCGCCGACATCCAGCACATGCCGGAGCGCCGCCGCATCGCCCAGCCCGGTGATGCCGAAGAAGCGGAATTTCCCCGCATCGCGCGCGCGCTCCAGTGCCGGCACCGCCTCGTTCAGGATTTGCTCCGGCGTGAAGGATGGCTCCGCCCCGGCCAGGGTGATGGGGTTGTGCAGTTGGAAGATGTCCACGCTGTCCCGCCCCAGCCGGGCCAGGCTCTCCTCCAGCGAGGCGGTGATCCGCCCCGCGATGTCCCCGCGCTGCCCGGCGAAGACCCGCACCTTGGTGCCGACCACGGGGTTGGCCCGCAGCCCGCGCAAGGCGCGCCCCAGATTGCGCTCGGAGGCGCCATCGCCATAGACGGCGGCCGTGTCGAAGTAGGTGATGCCATGGTCCAGCGCACGGCCGATGGCGCGGTCCTGCTCGGCCACCGTGCCCTTGACCATCAACCCGCCAATGGCGCCGCACCCATAGCCCAGCACCGAGACGGAAAGCCCCGTGCGCCCCAATCGCCGTTGTTCCATCCTGCATCTCCCCGCTTGTTGGCGCGGATGCTGGGCCATGGAGGTGCTTGCCGCAAGCGCGTGCCGCGCGTCATGATGCCGCCCATACCGGCCGCAGATGCCGGGTTGGAGGATGCCCGCCCATGTGGTCCCGCCGTTTGCTGCTTGCAGCACCGCCCAGCCTTGCCGTCGCGCGCGGCGCCCATGCCGCCTATCCGGACCGGCCGATTCGCGTGATCGTCCCCTTTGCCGCCGGCGGCAACACGGACATCCTCGCGCGCATCCTCACCTCCCGCATGGCCGAGCGCCTGGGCACGCCCATGGTGATCGAAAACCGCGCCGGGGCGGGCGGCAGCGTCGGCGCCGAACTCGTCGCGCGTGCCACGCCGGATGGCTATACGCTGCTCTTCGGCGCGGGCGGGCCGCTGACGGCCAACCCCGTGCTGCAAGCCCGGCTGCCCTATGATGTGGAGCGCGATTTCCGCCCGATCGGCCTGGTCGGCATCCTGCCCATGGTCTGCCAGGTCACGTCCCGCCTGCCCGCCCGCACCCTGCCCGAGCTGCTGGCGCTGATGCGCGAACGCCCGGGCCAGGTGACCGTCGCCACACCCGGCAATGGCAGCGCCGCGCATCTGGCGCTGGAATTGCTGATGGCCAATGCGCAGGTTCGCGCCTCGCATGTGCCCTATCGCGGCGGCAGCGCCATGATCCCCGATCTGATCAGCGGCACGGTGCAGGTGGCGATGGTGGAGCTGCCCTCGGCCTATCCGCTGCACCGGGACAACCAGGCGCCGATCATCGCCATCGCCACCGAGCAGCGCTCCGCCCTGCTGCGGGGCGTGGGCACCTTCATCGAGGCCGGGCTGCCCGGCTTCACCGCCGGCAGCTATGGCGGGCTGCTGGCACCCAGCGGCGCGCCGCCCGAGGTGGTCGCGGCCCTGCACGCGGCCTTGACCGCGACCCTGGCCGAGCCGGCCGTGCTCTCCCGCATCGCGGAGGTGGGCGCCATCCCCTCGACAGAGACCCAGCGCTCGCCCGAGGGCTTCGCCGCCTTCCTGCGGCAGGAGCTGGCCAATGCCCGCCGTGCGGCGGAACTCGCCGGGCTGCGCCCCGCTTGAGAGGTCGCCGGCGGCGTGGACGATCAGACCAGGCTGGCCGCGCCGGCTTCGCCTGCTCCGGCCGGGGCGCGCCCTCGCAGCCTCGCGCCAGGGGATGGCGCCAGGGGACGGCGCCAGGGGACGGCGCCAGAGGAGTGGCGCC
>NZ_JAIEQY010000370.1 GCF_019747315.1 Roseococcus sp.
GCCCATGGCGCCCCGCCGCCGGCGGTCAGCGGCTTCCGCGCCCTGCCCGGGCGCGGCGTGCAGGGCGAGGTGGAGGGCCGCCGGCTCAGCCTCGGCTCGCCCCGCTTGCTGATCGAATCCGGCGCGGCGCCCGGGCCGGAGCTTGTGGCCGCCGCGGCCGCCGAATCCGCGCAGGGGCGGACGCTCGCCTGGCTCATGGAGCATGGGCGGGTGCTGGCGCTGCTCGCCTTCGAGGATGCGGTGAAGCCCCACTCCGCCGAAGCCGTGGCGGCGCTGAAGGCCATGGGGCTGCGCGTGGTCGTGCTCTCGGGCGACAGCCCGGCCGCGGCGGGCGCGCTGGGCGCGCGGCTGGGCCTGGCGGAGGTGGAGGCAGGGCTGCTGCCGGCCGACAAATCCGCGCGCATCGCCGCCTGGCAGGCGGCGGGCGAGCGCGTGGCCATGGTGGGCGATGGCGTGAATGACGCGCCGGCCCTCGCAGCGGCCGATCTCGGCATCGCCATGGGCACCGGCACGGATGCCGCCATCGCGGCGGCGGGCGTGACGCTGCTGCGCGGCGACCCCGCTTTGGTGCCGCAGGCGCTGGAGCTGATGCGGCGAACGCGGGGAAAAATCCGCCAGAACCTGTTCTGGGCCTTTGCCTATAACGCCGCCGGACTGCCGCTCGCGGCCTTTGGCGGATTGTCACCGGCGGTGGCGGGGGCGGCCATGGCGGCCTCCTCGGTCTCGGTCCTGGGAAATGCCCTTTTGCTGGCGCGGTGGCGCCCGGCGGGGTCTGTGAGGGAGAAAGCCAGATGAATATCGGCGAAGCGGCCGCGGCCAGCGGCGTCAGTGCCAAGATGATCCGCCATTACGAGACGCTCGGGCTGATCACCCCGCTGCGGCAGGCCAACAACTACCGCAGCTATACCGAGCAGAATGTGGCAGTGCTCCGCTTCATCCGCCACGCGCGGGACCTGGCTTTTCCGCTTTCGGAGGTGAAGCGGCTGCTGGCCCTGTGGAAGAATGACGGGCGGCAGAGTGCCGAGGTGCGACGCATCGCCCTCAGCCACGTTGATGCCCTGGAGGAGAAGGCACGCTCGCTCCGGGCCGTCGCGGACTCCCTGCGGCACCTGGCGCAATCCTGCCAGGGCAATGCCCGGCCGGAATGCCCGATCCTCGATCATATGGAAGGAAAAGCCGATGCCCATCCTTGAGATGCATGTGGACGGCATGAGCTGCGGCCATTGCGTGCAGAGCGTGACCAAGGCGCTGCAGGCGGCGGATGCACAGGCCAGGGTGCATGTGGATCTGGCGCAGGGCCTGGTGAGCGCCGAGACGGTGCTGGACCGGCCGGCCGCCACGCACGCCATCGAGGCGGCGGGCTACAAGGTGCGACCCAGCGCCCAGCCATAAAAAAAACCCGGCGGATTGCTCCGCCGGGTTTCGCTTGTCCAGGGCCCTGGGGCCGCGGCTCAGCTCTGGTTGCGGTTGCCCATGAAGGACAGCAGCAGCTGGAACAGGTTGATGAAGTTCAGGTAGAGGCCCAGCGCGTCCATCACGCTGCGCTTGCCGGCCTCATCCGTGCCCTCGGCGTAGGAATATTCGATGTAGTCGTTCTTGATCCGCTGCGTGTCATAGGCGGTGAGACCGCAGAAGATGACCACGCCGAGGATCGAGATGGCGAAGGCCAGCGCCGGCGAGGCCAGGAAGATGTTGACCAGCGAGGCCAGGATGATGCCGATCAGGCCCATCATCATGAAGCTGCCGAGCTTGGTCAGGTCCCGCTTCGTCGTGTAGCCGATGAGGCTCATCGAGGCGAAGGTGGCCGAGGTGATGAAGAAGGTGCTGGCGATGGACGCACCCGTGTAGATCACGAAGATGTTCGCCATGCTGGCGCCCATGACACCGCAGAAGGTCCAGAACAGGGCCTGCACGGTGGTCTTGCTCATCCGGTTGATGCCGAAGGAGAGCGCCAGGATGAAGGCCAGCGGCGCGAACATCGCGACGTAGCCGAGGATCGTCGGCGCGGTGGCCAGGCCACGCGGCGTGCGCACGACGGTGAAGAACAGCTCCGAGACGGCGGGGATGGAGGCGACCGCATAGGCGACGATCGCCGTCACCAGCAGGCCGGAAGCCATCCAGTTGTAGACGCGGAGCATATAGGCGCGCAGACCGGCGTCGATCGCCGCGGCGTCCACGCTCGCGGTGCGGCCCCAGCCTTGAACAGGCTGCGTCCAGCGCGATTCGGGTTGCAGTGCCATGAGATCAATTCCTCCAGAAGGACGAGACTCGGGGGTCGCACCCCGGATGGACAGGATATGGAACTTCTGTAATCGGATTCAATCCAATTCGGAAGCCCCAAGCTTCGATATTCCCGCGCGCGATCATCATTCGTTCCGCAGCAGGGGCGCGGGCCGCACCCGCAGCGCCATGGCGGTTCCGGCATAGCCGAAGGCCAGCACCAACAGCATGCACCCGGCCACGGTCAGCGCCAAGGTGCCGGGCAGGAAGACCCATTCCTGCCGCATGATGCCGACCACCACGCCCCAGGCCGCCGCCGTGCCCGCCAGCGCCGCCAGCAGCCCGGCAAACACGCCCAGCACGCCGAACTCCACCAGGAAGGCCCGCAGGATCTGCCCGCGCGTGGCGCCCACCGTCTTCAGCAACACCGCCTCGCGAATGCGGCGCTGCTGCCCGGCCGCGACGGCGCCGGCCAGCACCAGGGCGCCGGCCATCAGCGTGATGGAGCCCACGGCGGTCAGCGCCGTGCCGATGCGGCCCAGCAGGACGCCCACCTGCTCCAGCGCCTCCCGCACGCGGATGCCCGAGACATTGGGCAGGGCATCGGTGATGCGGCGCAGCAGGTTCTGGTCCTGCGCCGGATCGCCCCGGACCGTCGCGATGTGGGTGTGCGGCGCCGAGGAGAGCAGGCCCGGCGAGGCGACCAGGGTGAAGTTCATCCCCAGCGAGCGCCATTCCACATTGCGGAGATTGGCGATCTTCAGGTCCATCTCGCGGCCCAGCACATTCACCGTGATGGTATCGCCGAGGCCGATGCCCCAGCCGCGGGCGAGGTTGGCATCGAAGGAGACCAGGGTCGGGCCGTCGTAATCGGCGGCCCACCAGGCGCCCTCGGTGATGCGGGTGCCCTCGGGCATGCGGGCGCTGTAGGTCAGGCCGCGGTCGCCGCGCAGCGCCCAGGCGGTCTCGGGCGTCGCCTGCACCTGCTCGGAGGGCACGCCGTTCACGGCGCTGATGCGTGCGCGCAGGCTGGGGACGCGGCGGATTTCGTCCACCCCGGGGGTTTCGCGGGCGATGGTGTCGAAGCGCGCCACCTGGTCGGGCTGGATGTCGATGAAGAAGAAATTGGGCGCGCGCGCCGGCATCTCGCTGCCAATGGCGGAGGCCAGGTTGCCCTGGATCTGCGCGATGGCGGCGAGCGTGGTCAGCCCAAGGCCGAGGGCCACCAGCATGATGGGCGTGGGCGCCCCCGGCCGGTGCAGGTTGGCGAGCCCCAGGCGCCAGGCCGGGCGGCGAATGCCGCGCAGCGCCCGCGCGCCGGCCATCAGCCCCCAGGCGCCCAGGCGGAACAGCAGCATGGCCGCCGCCGCCCCGCCGCAGAAGGCAATGGCGAAGAAGCGCTGCTCGGCCGTCGCGACCACCAGCGTGACCAGGGCGGCGGCGGCGAGCGCATTGGCGATGCCCACCCCCCAGCCGGGCCAGAAGCCGCCGGCGCCCAGCACATCCCGGAAGAGCGCCGCGCCGGGGATGCGCCCGGCCCGGCCCAGCGGCCAGAGCGCGAAGGTCAGCGCCGTCAGCAGGCCATAAAGCGCCGCCAGCGCCAGCGGCGCCGGATAGAGGCCGACCTTGGCCGGAACAGGCAGGGCGCCGCTGAGCGCCGCGGCGGCCAGCGCCGTCAGCCCCCAGCCCACCACCAGGCCGAGAAGGATACCCAGCGCGGCTAGCGCCAGCACCTGGAACAGATAGGCCGAGAAGATCGCCGCCGTCGGCGCCCCCATGCAGCGCAGCGTCGCGATGGTGCGGCTGCGTGCCTCCAGCCAGGCGCGCACGCCCGTCGCCACGCCAATGCCACCCACCAGCAGCGCGGTGAGCCCAGCCAGCGTGAGGAAGGAGGCCGCGCGGTCGAGGAAGCGGTTCACCCCCGGCTCCGCCTGGTCCGCCCGGCGGATGCGCCAGGGGGCGGCCGGGAAGGCCTCGCGCAGTTCGGCGCCGAAGACCTTGGCCGAGACGCCCTCGGGCAGGCGGATGCGGTATTCATGGGTGATCATGCTGCCCGGCTGGGCCAGGCCGGTGCTGGGCAGCAGGTCGAGCGGGATGATGGCGCGCGGGCCGAAGACGGTGGGGGTGGCGACACGGTCCGGCTCCTCCGCGATGCGGCCGGCGAAGCGGATGCGGGCCTCGCCAAGGCGGAGCTCGTCGCCGGGGGAGAGGCCGAGGCGGTCCGCGACCGAGGGCTCGGCCACCAGCATGGCGCCCCGCAGGGGCTGCGCCGGGTCCAGCGTCAGCGTACCAAAGAGGGGGTACAGCGTGTCGGCGGCCTTGAGCTCCACCAGGGTCCGCTCGCCATTGGGGGCGATGAGCATGGCGCGCAGCAGCGCGACTTCGCTGATCACGCCGCCGCGGGCGCGGACCCAGGCGAGGGTCTCGGCGCTGGCGGGTTCATAGCCCGCGCGGATTTCGAGGTCCCCGCCCAGGATGCGCGCGCCATCGGCCTGGAGCCCCGCATTGATGCCGGCGCGCAGCGTGCCCACGGCGGCAATGGCGGCGACCCCGAGTGCCAGGCAGGCCAGCACGATGCGCAACCCCTTCACGCCGCCGCGCAATTCGCGCCGGGCGAGGGTGAGGCCGAGGCGGAGATTTCTCATTCGGCGGCCAGGGGCAGGGCGGTGGTGTCGTCGGTGATCAGCCCGTCCTCGATGCGGATCTGCCGCTCACAGCGGGCGGCCAGCGCGGGGTCATGGGTGATGAGGATGAGTGTGGTTCCGTATTTCGCGCGCAGGTCGAAGAGCAAATCCATCACGGCGAGGCCGGTGGCGCGGTCCAGATTGCCGGTGGGTTCATCGGCCAGGATCAGTCGGGGCAGGGCCACGAAGGCGCGGGCGACGGCCACGCGCTGCTGCTCGCCGCCCGAAAGCTGGCCGGGATAATGCGTCAGGCGATGGCCGAGGCCCACGGATTTCAGCGCGGCCTCGGCGCGGGTGAAGGCGTGCTCGTCGCCGGCGAATTCCAGCGGCATGGCCACGTTTTCCAGCGCCGTCATGGTCGGCACCAGGTGGAAGGACTGGAAGACGATGCCCACCTCCTCGCGCCGGAAGCGGGCCAAATCATCCTCGCTCATCCGCGCCAAGTCCCGGCCGGCGACGGTGAGCTGCCCGCCCGTCGCGCGCTCCAGCCCGGCCAGCAGCATGAGCAGCGAGGTCTTGCCCGAGCCAGAGGGGCCGATGATGCCCACCGCCTCGCCCTCGCCGATGTCGAGGCTGACGCCCTTCAGGATGTTGACCCGGCCGGCACTGCCCCCCACTTCAAAGGTGAGGTCATGCGCTGCGATCAGCGGTGCCCTATTCGGGGCGACGGGGGAGTTAGGGGCATTGTCCATGGTCAGCGCATATGGGCGGCGCGCTGCGCTGCAAAAGGGTGTGTTGCTTTTTGCCACAGGTGCTTCGGCGCAAACCGTGGCGCCCGTCCGGCTCCTGGCGCTCGGTGATTCGCTGACGGCGGGCTACGGCCTGCCGCGCGGCGAGGGCTTCGTGCCGCAGCTCCAGGCCGCCCTGGTGGCACGCGGGCGCGCTGTGCGGGTCCTGGATGGCGGGGTTTCCGGTGACACCATGTCGGGCGGTGCGGCCCGGCTGGATTGGGCCATGGCGGACCGGCCGCAGGCGGCGATCGTGGCGCTGGGCGGCAATGACGGGCTGCGCGGCCTGCCGCCCACCCGCATGGCCGAGGCGCTGGAGAGCATCCTCAGCCGGCTGGAAGCGCGGCGGATCCCGACGCTTCTGGCGGGCATGCACGCGCCCCCCAACCTTGGTGCCGATTATGGTGCTTCCTTCCACGCCGTCTTCACCGAGGCCGCCAACCGACGGCCGCAATTGATTTTTGTGCCATTCTTCCTGGAGGGCGTGGCCGGCGACCGGGCCTTGAATCAGGGCGATGGCATCCATCCAAATCCGCGCGGCGTGGCATTGATGATTCGTCACATCCTGCCTGCCACGGAACAATTGCTGGACCGCGTGGCGGCTGCCCCGGCAGGATAGACCCGCGAATCCGGGAAGGGGGCTTGGCCCATGCGTCTCTTCGTCGCTCTTGAACTTCCAGAGGAAGTGAAGGATCGCCTCGCATCGCTCACCGGCGGCCTGCCGGGGGTCCGTTGGGTCCGCCCGGAGAATTACCACCTCACCCTGCGCTTCATTGGCGAGGTGCCGGGCTACCTGGCAGAGGAACTGGACCTTGCCCTGGCGAATATCCGCGCCAAGCCTTTCGCGCTGAGCCTCTCGGGGCTCGGCACCTTCGAGAAGGCGGGCCGGGTGCAGTCGCTGCATGTGGTGGCGGAACGGACGCCGGCCCTGGCGCACCTGCAATCCAAGATCGAGACCGCGCTGCAACGTGCTGGAATGCCTGCCGAACGCAAGCGCTTCGCCCCCCATGTCACGCTGGCCCGGACCGAGGGCGCGGCCCTGCCCAAGCTGGCCGGCTTCATCCAGGCGCATAACCTGTTTCGCACCGAACCAGTGATGGTGGAGCGCTTCGTCCTCTACTCCTCCCAGCTGGGCAAGGAGGCGGCGGTCTATACGCCGGAGGTGGAATACGCGCTGGCCGCTTGAGGGTTTCCGCCCGGCGGCCTAAACCCTGACGCGTGGCAAGGTTTCGTCCCATCCTGATCCGCCTGCTCGTCGCCATCCTGCTGTTGCAGTCCGGCGTGGGCGTGGCGCATTGCCTGCGCGGCATGGGCGCCGCCGAGGGCATGCTGGTCGAGATCTGCTCGACCGAGGGCATGCGGACCATCCGCCTCGACGCGAATGGCGAGCCCGCGCCGGAACACGCGCCCGAGGCGGGGGGCGGCTTCTGCCCGCTCTGCCATGGCCTGCCCGGCATCACCCTGCCCGAACCGCCGACCCTCGCCACCCGGGCCTGGCTGGGCACCGCCATCACCTGGCAAGCGCCCGGCGGGCACCGCCTCCGCCCGCCCGCCCGCGCGCCGCCCTACGCGACCCGCGCCCCACCCGTCACGGCCTGAACGACCCGCCTGCGCCGCCCGGCAGCCGGGGGCGCCTGTTCACGCCTGTGATGGATTCCCGCCATGTCCTTGTTGCGCCGCGCGCTGCTGAGCGCGCCTTTTCTCGCCACACCCACCCTCGCCCCCGCCTGGGCGCAGACCGAAATCCGCACCCACCCCGATACGGTGGTGACCGCAAGCCCGCCGCCACTCACCTCGGAGAACAATGAGGAGGCGCGGCTGCGCCTCTGGCTGAGCCCCGGCAACAACACGGTGGTCGCCGCCTCCGAATTTCGCGACCGCCCCGGCGTGCTCTCGCTGCGGGACGTGTTCGAATTCACGCCCGGCGTCTTCGCGCAGCCGAAATGGGGCGAGGATTCGCGCCTCTCCATCCGCGGCTCGGGCATCGCGCGCAATTTCCACCTGCGCGGCGTGCGCGTCTTCCAGGACGGCATCCCGATCAACCAGGCCGATGGCAGCGGCGACCTGCAGGAGCTGGACCCCACCAGCTTCCTGCGCGCCGAGGTCTTCCGCGGCGGCAATGGCTTCGCGCTCGGCGCCAATACGCTGGGCGGTGCCATCAATGTCGTGACGCCCACGGCGCGGCAGGCCGAGGGGCAGGGGGTCACCCTGCGGCTCGAAGGCGGCGCCCGGGGCTTTGTGCGGGGCAACACCGCGCTCGGCGGCGTCTTCGGCCCCTGGGATGGCTGGGTAAGCGGCACGCTGACCAACCAGGATGGCTGGCGCAACCATTCTTCCGGGAGCGCGGGGCGCATGAACTCCAACGGCGCCTATCGCTGGGCCGAGAATGCGGA
Source organism: Roseococcus sp. (assembly GCF_019747315.1). Taxonomy (GTDB): domain Bacteria; phylum Pseudomonadota; class Alphaproteobacteria; order Acetobacterales; family Acetobacteraceae; genus Roseococcus. The sequence continues at coordinate 8,026 of NZ_JAIEQY010000370.1, forward strand.
GACACGCGTCTTCTTCACCTACAACGCGATCCAGCAGGACATCCCCGGCGCGGTGACCCGCAATTCGGCCACGCAGACGCCGCGCCTCGCGAACCCCACCAATGTCCAGCTGAACTACCAGCGCAATATCGAGAGCTATCGCCTCGGCACCATCACCGCCATCCGCCCGAATGCGGAGACGCTGGTGGAGCTGGGCGGCAGCTATGTCCAGCGCCAGCTGGACCATCCGATCTTCCAGTACATCGACAACCACACGAACGACTTCAACCTCTTTGGCCGGGTGACCTGGGATGGCACGTTGGGCGGCTTCCGCAACCGGCTGGTCGCGGGTGTCAACGCCGCCTGGGGCAGCAATGACAATCGCCGCTTCGTCAATCTGCGCGGCGTGCGCGGCGCGCAGAGCTTCGCCTCCTGGGACACCGCCTCCACCACCGACGCCTTCTTCGAGAACAGCTTCTACATCCTGCCGGACCTGGCGCTGGTGGCGGGCCTGTCCGGCGGCCAGGCCACGCGACGCAGCGAGAACCGGCTGAACCCCTCGCTCAGCGGCAGCGGCGACTGGGGTTTCATCAATCCGCGCGCCGGGCTGCTCTGGCAGGCCACGCCCACGGTCCAGGCCTATGCGAATGTCACCTGGTCCACCGAGCCGCCGACGCTGTCGGACCTCGTGGCGTTGGTGCCCCTGGGCGGCTTCCGCCTGCTGGCGCCGCAGCGCGCCATCACGGCCGAGATCGGCACGCGCGGCACGCTGGGCCCGGTCACCTTCGACGCGGCCTATTACTACAGCTGGCTGGACAAGGAGATTCAGCTCTTTGCCGGCCAGCAGCCCGGCACCAGCTTCGCCCGCAACGCCGACAAGACGGTGCATCAGGGCGTGGAACTCGCCGCCACCTATGTCGCTGGTCGCAACCTCTTCACCGCGCGGGATTCGGTCACGCTGCGCGGCGCCTACACCTTCAGCGACTTCGTCTTCGAGAACGACCCGATCTTCCGCAACAACCAGCTGCCGGGCGTGCCACCGCATGTGCTGCGGGCCGAGGCGCGCTACCGCCACCCCTCGGGCTGGTGGGTCGCGCCCAATGTGGATTGGGTGCCGGAGGGTTTCTACGTGGACAATGCCAATACCCGCCGCACCGACAGCTACACCCTGCTCGGCCTGCGCGCCGGCGCTGACCTGATGGAGGGGCGCCTCGGCATCTTCGCCGAAGCGCGCAACCTGTTGAACAGCCGCTTCATCAGCTCCGCCTCGGTCACTCCCATCGCCCTGGGCAATCCCGCCCTCTACGAGCCCGGCACCGGCACCACCGCCTATGCCGGCATGCTCTACCGCTTCTGAAGGAGAGAGCGCATGAAACGCCTCATTGCCCTGATGCTGATGCTGGCCCTCCCCGCCACCGCCCATGTGGTGATCGAGCCGCCGGAGGTTGCCGCCAATTCCCATGCGCGGCTGGCCTTCCGCGTCGGCCATGGCTGCGGCGCGGCGGCCACCATCGCCGTCGAAGTCGCGCTGCCCGAGGGCGTCTCCATGGCGCGCCCCATGCCCAAGCCGGGCTGGGAGATCGCCGTCGAGACGCGCGCCCTGCCGCGCCCCGTCTCGGGCGGGCATGGCCTGGTGCGCGAGGCGCCTTCGAGCATCGCCTGGCGCGGCGGCCCGCTGCCGGATGCGCATTACGACGAGTTCGTGATGATGCTCCGCGCGCCAGACCAGGCCGGCGCCACGCTGGTCTTCCCCGTGGTGCAGCGCTGCGAGGGCGGTGCCCAACATGCCTGGGTGGAACTGGCCGAGCCCGGCCAGCCCCGCCCGCGCAGCCCAGCCCCCACGCTCCGCCTGGGCGCCCGCTGATGCGCACGATCCTCGCCGTGGCGATGCTCCTCGCCACCCCCGCCATCGCCTGCGATCCGGATGAGCTGGAGCGCGCGATGACCGAGATCTGCACCGCCGCGACCGCCGGTGCGGAAGAAGCGGTCGAGGCCGCGCAACCCTTTGCCCGCGCCGAGGAGCGCGCCCTTCTGGATGCGCGCCTCACGCAGATCCGGCAGGATTGCGCCCATGGCGACCCGGCGGTGGCGGCGCGGGAGGCCGCGCGCCTCGCCCGTGTCGCCGCCCGCATCGAGGCGCGGGCGGATCAGCCCCGCCCGGCTTCCCTTTGAAACACCTCCCGACAAGGATAATCGCCATGACCACACGCCGACACCTGATCCTGACCACCGCCCTGCTGCCGCTCGCCATGCCCGCGCACGCGCAGCAGGCCGCCACCGAGCTGGGCGCGTTGCGCATCGTCAATCCCTGGACCCGCGCGGCGGGGCAGGGGATGCAGGGCGGCGGCTTCCTTACCATCCGCAACACGGGGGCCACGCCGGACAGGCTGGTCGGCGCCAGCTCGCCGGCCGCCGGGCGGCTCGAACTGCACACCCATATCCGCGATGGCGACGTGATGCGCATGCGCCCTGTCAACGACATCCCCGTGCCGGCCAATGGCGAGGTCACGCTGCAGCCGGGCGGCCTGCACCTGATGCTGATTGGGCTCACCCAGCCCATGAATGTGGGACAGAGCATCCCGGTCACGCTGCGTTTCGAAGGCGCGGGCGAGGTGACGATCCAGCTCGCGGTTCAGGCCGCCGGCGCACGGCAGTCCGGGCATCGGCACTAAGCCAGGCGGGGTTTCACCCGGCTGCGTTGGCTGTATCCTGCCCGCGACCTTGAGGGAGAGCGGGCATGAACATCCAGGCGGCCGAGGCGACCACGCCCCTGCTCACCATCCAGGGCGCGCGCGCCACCATCCGGCTCAACAGGCCCGCCGTGCACAACCGCATCGAGCCGGCGGACCTGCTGATGCTGGGCCAGCATTTCGCGGCGATCGAGGCCAATCCGGAAATCCGCGTGCTGGTGCTGACCGGCACCGGCAAATCCTTCTCCTCCGGCTATCACCTGGGCGACATGGCGGAGCGGCCGAATGCCGAGGTGACGGCCCGCGCCGATGCCCCCTCCTTCGAGGGGGTGACCGACCAGCTGGAGCGGCTGCGCGTGCCGACCATCTGCCGGTTGAATGGCGGGGTCTATGGCGGCTCGACCGACCTCGCCCTGTGCTGTGATTTCCGCATCGGCGTGGAGACGGGCGAGATGTTCATGCCGGCGGCGCGGCTCGGGCTGCATTACTACCCCTCGGGCATGCTGCGTTATGTCAGCCGGCTCGGGCTGAACGCGGCGAAGAAGCTGTTCCTGACGGCCGAGAAGATCATGGCGCCGGAGATGCTGGCCATCGGCTACCTGACGGAGATGGTGCCGCCGGCGGAGCTTGACGCCAGGGTGGATGCGCTGGCCGATCGGCTGGCGGCCATGGCGCCGCTCGCCGTGCAGGGCGTGAAGCGCAGCCTGAACGAGATCGCCCGGCAGGAATTCGACGTGCAGGGCGCGCTGGACCGCGCCAAGGCCAGCCAGGCCAGCGAGGATCTGCAGGAGGGCCTGCGCGCCTTCCGCGAAAAGCGCGCCCCCGTCTTCAAAGGGCGCTGACTGTCAGGCCATGAAGCGGGGCGCCTGAGGACCCAGCCGGCGGAGGCATTCTGCCGTTTCGCCATGCACTGGGCTTGATCCCCCCCGGCAAAAACAGCGAATCCATTGGCTGCCATGGCCAGGAAACCCGCTTATAAGCGGCGCAGCATATCGCCTTGGGAATATCCGCGCGCATGTCCATCCACGCTGCCCTCACGCATCGCACCAGCTATCGCTATGACCGGCCCGTGGCTTTGGGACCGCAGACGATCCGGCTGCGGCCCGCGCCGCATGCGCGCACGCCCATCCTCGCCTATTCGCTGAAGATCGAGCCGCAGCCGCATTTCCTGAACTGGCAGCAGGACCCGCAGGGCAATTTCCAGGCCCGCGTGGTCTTCCCCGAGCGCGTCACGCATTTCGATGTCACGGTGGACCTCGTCGCCGACATGGCGACCATCAACCCCTTCGACTTCTTCCTGGAGCCCGAGGCGGAGAATTTTCCGTTCGTCTATGACCACATCCTCGACGAGGAATTGGCGCCCTTCCGCAAGCTCGCCGCTCCGGGCCCACTGCTGAAGTCGCTGCTCGCGGAAATCCCGCGCGACGAAAAGCGCATGGTGGATTTCCTGGTCTTCATCAACCAGCTGGTCCAGTCGCGCATCTCCTACATCGTGCGGATGGAGCCGGGCGTCTGGGACCCCGAGCGCACGCTCGGCGAGGGCAGGGGCTCCTGCCGCGACTCCGCCTGGCTGTTGGTGCAGGCGCTGCGGCATCTGGGCTTCGCCGCGCGCTTCGTCTCGGGCTACCTGATCCAGCTCGTCGCCGACCAAAAGCCGCTGGAAGGCCCGGAAGGCCCGACCGCCGATTTCACCGACCTGCACGCCTGGGCCGAGGTCTATCTGCCCGGCGCCGGCTGGGTCGGGCTGGACGCCACCTCCGGCCTGATGGCGGGCGAGGGGCATATCCCGCTGGCCGCGACGCCCGAGCCCGCCTCGGCGGCTCCGATCTCCGGCCTGATCGAGAAGGCCGAGACGGAATTCGAGTTCGAGATGCAGGTCACGCGCATCCTCGAAACGCCGCGCGTCACCAAGCCCTATACGGACGAGACCTGGGCCGCGATCCGCGCCGCCGGTGACCGCGTGGATGAGGCGCTGGCCCGCCAAAGCATGCGCCTGACCATGGGCGGCGAACCCACCTTCGTGGCGGCGAGTGACCGCGAGGCGCCGGAGTGGAACACGGATGCGCTGGGCCCCACCAAGCGCGCCTATGCCAACCGCCTGCTGCGCCGGCTGATCCCGCTCTGGTCCAAGGGTGCGGTCATCCACACCGGCCAGGGCAAGCAATATCCGGGCGAGCCGCTGCCGCGCTTCGCCCTCTCGGCGCATTGGCGCCTGGATGGCGAGCCGGTGTGGCGCAATCCCGAGCTGCTGGCCTCGGATGACGATACGGATGACGCCAATCATGTGACCGCCGCGCATTTCGCGGCAAGCTTGGCCGAGCGGCTGCAAGTGCCGCCCGAGCTGGCCCAGGCGGCGCATGAGGACATCCACTACTACCTCTGGCGCGAAAGCCGGCTGCCGGCGAATGTCGTCGCCGAGGAGAGCAAGCTGGCGGACCCGCTGGAGCGCAAGCGTTTCGCCCGCCTGTTTCGCGGCGGGCTGAGCACGCCGACTGGCACCGTGCTGCCGCTGCGCCGCGTGGTGCAGGGCGGGCAGCGGCGCTGGCAATCCGGGCGCTGGTTCTTCCGCGACAACACGCTCTTCCTCACGCCGGGCGATGCGCCGATGGGGCTGCGCCTGCCGCTGGCCTCGCTGCCCTGGATTGATCCGGCGGAGCTGGCGAAGGAGCTGGACAGCCCGGCCGACCCCTTCGCGCCGGAGAAGGAACTGCCGCTGCTGGAGCAGCTCCGCGCCACCTTCCGCACGCCCGGCGCCGGCACCAACCCCTACGCGCTCCCGGCCGACCAGCGGCCTACGCCGCAGCCGGCGCCCGAGGTGGGCATGGATGACCCGGCCCAGGTCCGCACCGCGCTTTGCGTCGAGCCGCGTGGCGGCATGATCCACATCTTCCTGCCGCCGCTCTACGCCATCGAGGATTGGCTGGAGCTGATCGCTGCCATCGAGGACACGGCCCAGGAAACCGGCCGCAAGGTGTTCATCGAGGGCTACCAGCCGCCCGAGGATGCGCGCATCCAGAACTTCTCCGTCACCCCCGATCCCGGCGTGATCGAGGCCAATATCCACCCCGCCACCTCCTGGCCGGAAATGGTCGAGCGCACCGAGCAGCTCTATGAGGAGGCGCGCCAGATCGGCCTTTCCACCGAGAAGTTCATGCAGGATGGCAAGCATGTCGGCACCGGCGGCGGCAATCATGTGGTGATGGGTGCGGCCCGCGCTGAGGATTCGCCCTTCCTGCGCCGGCCGGATTTGCTGCGGAGCCTGGTCTCCTTCTGGCACAACCACCCCTCGCTGAGCTTCATGTTCAGCGGGCTCTTCATCGGCCCCACCAGCCAGCATCCGCGCGTGGATGAGGCGCGGATGGATGCGCTGCGCGAGCTGGACATCGCCTTTGGTGAACTCGACCGCATGGGCGGCAACCCGCCGCCCTGGATGACGGACCGGCTGTTCCGCAACATCCTCGCGGATATGACGGGCAACACGCACCGGACCGAGTTCTGCATCGACAAGATGTTTGACCCGAACTCCTCCAGCGGCCGCCGCGGCCTTGTCGAGTTCCGCGCCTTCGAGATGCCGCCGCACGCGCAGATGAGTGCGGCGCAGATGCTGCTGATGCGCTCGGCGCTGGCCGCCTTCTGGGATCAGCCTTACCGCCGTTCGCTGGTGCGCTGGGGCACCTCGCTGCATGACCGCTTCATGCTGCCGCATTACGCGCGGGAAGACCTGCACGGTGCGCTGGAGGAACTCGGCCAGATGGGCTTCGGGCTCGATCCCGCCTGGTTCGCGCCGCATGTGGAATTCCGTTTCCCCAAGATCGGCGAGGTGGACGTCGCCGGCATGGGTCTTGAACTGCGCGAGGCGCTGGAACCCTGGCATGTGCTGGGCGAAGAGCAGGCCGCCGGCGGCACCGTCCGCTACGTGGACAGCAGCGCCGAGCGCGTGCAGGCCCGCGTGACCAATTGGGTGCCGGAGCGCTACCTGCTGGCCGCCAATGGCGTGGCCGTGCCGATGCAGCCCACCGGCCGGGCTGGCGAATTCGTCGGCGGCATTCGCTTCAAGGCGTGGGACCCGCCCTCGGCGCTGCATCCTTCGGTGCGCTCGCAGGCGCCGCTCATCCTGGATGTGCAGGATCGCTGGACCGGGCGTTCACTGGGCGGGCTGGCGCACCACATCGCCCATCCCGGCGGCCGCGCCTATGAGGATTTCCCGGTCAATGCCAATGCGGCCGAGGCGCGGCGCCGTTCGCGCTTCTTCGCCCATGGCCATACGCCCGGCGCCACCCAGGTGGCCGAGCCGCGGCCGAGCCTGGAACACCCCTGCACCCTCGATCTGAGAGCGTTTGCACATGGCTGACCTCCTCGCCGGCGGACCTGATGAGATGGTCTCCGGCGAGGGGCGCATCCGGCCGCATTGGCGGGGTGTGATGAGCGTGGTCGGCAGCCTCGGCCGCGCCGGGCTCGCCGAGCGGGGTGAGCGCCTGGCGCGCGCCATGGCCGATGATGGCGTGGCCTCGTTGCTGCCGGGTGCCTCGGGCGCGGCACTCTGGCGGCTCGACCCGCTGCCGCTGCCCATCCCGGCCGAGGAGTTCGATGCGCTGGCAGCGGGCGTCACACAGCGCGCGCGGCTGCTGGATGCCGTGCTGGCCGATCTCTACGGCGCGCAGGAATTGCTGGCGAATGGCCAGATCCCCGCACCGCTCATCTTCGGCAGCCCCGCCTTCCAGCGCACGGCCCGCCGCAGCAAGGGGCCGCCGCGCCGCCCGCTGCTGCATCTCTACGCGGTGGACCTGGTGCGGGGGGCCGATGGCCGCTGGGCGGTGTTGCAGGACCGCACGGGCCTGGCTTCCGGCCTCGGGCAGCTGCGCGAGAATCGCCGCCTGATCGGCACCGCCATGCCCGAGATCGCCCGCGCCGCCCTGCCGCGCAGCATCTCCTCCTTCTTCGAGCT
>NZ_JAIEQY010000161.1 GCF_019747315.1 Roseococcus sp.
GGCGCGCGGAAGCGCACGCCATAGGCCGCGCCGAAATAGGCGAAGGCGTCATGGCTGGTGACGACGATGCGCCGCGCCTCCGGCACCTTCGCGATCTCGGCCCGCACCCACGCATCCAGCGCCTCCAGTCGCGCCACGGCGGCGGCGGCGCGGGTGCGGTACTCGCCCTCGCCCGCCGCATCGGCGCGGATCAGCCCGGCCTCGATGTTGCGCAGATAGGCGATGGCCAGGCGCGCATCCTGCCAGGCATGCGGGTCCTGGCTGCCGTGGTTGTGGCCGGGTTGGGGGGTGGCGCGGCGGAGCGTGATGCCCTCCGTCGCCATAACATTCACGCCGGCAAAGCCACTGGAGGCGACGAGCCGGTTGAACCAATTGTCGAACCCCGCCCCATTGCGCAGCACAAGGCGCGCGCCGCGCACCGCCTCGGCATGGGAGGGGCGCGGCTGGAAATGATGCGCGTCCACATCCGGCCCCGCGATGACGCGCATCTCCATCCGCTCGCCCGCCACCTCGCGCAGTAGGTCGCCCAGGATGGAGAAGGACGCGACGGCCAGGGGCTGCGGCTGCGCCCGCGCCGCCAGCGGCAGGACGGCAGCGGGGAGGGCGGCAAGCGCGAAAAGGGCGCGGCGATGCATGGTCGGGCAATCCGGTTAGGTTATGATATAACCTATCTGGCCCGAAACCGCGCCGCTTTCAACGCCCGAAGAGGCGCTTCAGCCAGCCGCGCAGGCCTTCGCCGCGCTTCACGCTCTTCTGATGCGCCACATGCGGGCGCCGCGCGGGGGGCGGCAGGGCGGTGGCCACGCTGTGGCGCCCGGTGTCCTGCGCCTCGATCAGCCGGAGTTCGAGCATGAGCACCTGCACCACCGGCTCGGGCGGGTTTTCGCGCAGCAGGGCATGGGCGGTGTCGGCCGCGTCATCCCAGGCCTCGGCACGGCGCAGCGCATCCACCACCCGCACCCGCTGCTCGGCATCCAAAGGCGGGCCGCTGCGCCAGAGCGCCACGGCCTCCAGGCGCCAGGCGCTGGCGAGGTCCGTGCTGTTCAGGTCATCGGCGGTCCAGGCGGCGTGGAGCGTGGCCTCGGCGGCGGCATGCAGGGCGCCCGTCTCCTCCAACACGAGGGCCCAGGCCAGGAAGCGCCGGGCCAAGGGCGGGTGGGACGCATCGTTCAACAAAGCGCGGAAATTGGCGGCGCCCACGGCCTGGGCGGCGGCGGGGTGGGCCTGGGTGATATCGGGCGCCGAATAGCCGCAATGCGGGCATTGCTGCAGCCAGCGCGCCATGGTGCCGCGCACCGGCTGGCCGGGCCGGAGGTCGAGATCCGGCGCCTGCTCGGGCGCCGCGGGGCGGAAGGGCGCCTGCCGGCTCTCCGTCCCGCAGACGCCGCAGGCCACACCTTGCGGCACGGTCGAGGCGGCGTTGCTGTTGGGGCGGGGCTGGGCCATCCCGCTTATCTAGTCACACTGGGGCGTTTGGCGAAGGGGTCATGCGATCTTCCGGGCGCGCGATCTTCCGCGGGGGACCGTTCTTCCATAAACATGCCCCTCCCCCAACCCCAGGATGCCGAATGGTGGATGCCGCAACCGGCCCGCGCGAATTGCCGACCGACCTCGCCGAGCGCTTCGAACTCTGGGCCGCGGGCATCCCCTATGAGCTGCGCTTCTGGACGCATTGGGCGAAGACCCAGGGCGGCGGCTGGCCCGATGAATTCGCCCAGCGCATGAACCCGGCTGCGCCCCTGGTGCCCTGGCTGGCGGAATGGGCGGTGAAGGCGGGGCTCAACCACATCCGCGTGCTGGATGTGGGCGCGGGGCCCATCACCTCGCTGGGCTATGTGCCGCCCGCGGGGATGACGATGGAGCTCTTCGCCACCGACCCGCTGGCCGATGCCTATGCGCGCATCTTCGGCGCCCTCGGCCTGGTGCCGCCCATCGCCACGCAATTCGCCCCGGCCGAGGAGCTTTCCGCCTTCCTGCCCGAGGATTCCTTCGACATCGTGCATTGCCGCAACGCGCTGGACCACTCCTTCGACCCGATCCGCGGCCTCACGGAGATGCTGCGCCTGGTGAAGATGGGCGGCGTGGTCATGCTCTACCACAATCCCAATGAGGCGGAGAGCGAAGGCTATTCCGGCTTCCACCAGTATAATTTCGACGTGGAGGAGGAGCGATTCATCATCTGGCGCGGCGCCACGCGCTGGGATGTGCAGAATGAGCTTCCCATCCGCACCCGCATCCGGGCGCGGCGGCGCGGCCATGTCTCCGTCCTCATCGAGAAGCGCAAGGCCTTCCCGCCCGAGCGCGACAGCCGCTTCCGCGAGCGCTTCGCCGAAACCTCACGCGCCTTGATGAACCTGATGATCCGCCGCAGCCTGGGTTGAGTGCCAAGCCACTGGAGTGCGCGGCCGGTCTGTCCTATCGTCCCCCATGATTTGGCCCCCGAGAACCGGATTAGCCCCAGCAATGCCGCGCGGAGACCTCTTTCCCGATATCGCCCCCTTCGAGACGGGCCTGCTGCCCCTGGGCGACGGTCACGTCATGTATTGGGAGCAGGTGGGCAATCCGCGCGGTCAGCCCGTGCTGTTCCTCCATGGCGGGCCCGGCGCCGGCGCGGGTGCAGTGCATCGCCGCTTCTTCGACCCCACCCATTGGCGGCTGATCATCTTCGACCAGCGCGGCGCCGGCCGCTCTCGCCCGCTCGGCGAATTACGCGCGAACACCACGCCGCATCTGGTCGAGGATATCGAGACCCTGCGCCGTTTCCTCGGCATCGAGAAATGGTTGCTCTTTGGCGGTTCCTGGGGCTCCACCCTGGCGCTCGCCTACGCCCAGGCGCATCCGGAATGCGTGACGGGCTGCGTGCTGCGCGGTGTCTTCCTCGGCCGCGACGAGGAGGTGGAGTGGTTTCTCTACGGGCTGCGCCGCATCTTCCCCGATGCCTGGGCCGCCTTTGCCGAACACATCCCCGAGGCCGAGCGGCATGACCTGCTGGCCGCCTATCTGAAGCGCCTGACGGACCCCGAGCCCTCGGTCCATCTCCTCGCCGCCCGCGCCTGGAGCCATTACGAGGGCAGCTGCTCCACCCTGCTGCCAAGCCCCGAGACGGTGGCAAGCTTCGCGCAGGACCGCACGGCGCTCGGCCTGGCGCGGATCGAGGCGCATTACTTCGCGCATCAGCTGTTCCTGCGGGAGGGCGGGCTGCTGGCCGGCATGCCGGAGATCGCGCAGATCCCGGCCGAGATCATCCAGGGCCGCTATGACATGGTCTGCCCGGCGGAAACCGCCTTCGAGCTGGCGGCGCGCTGGCCGCGCGCGCGGCTGACGGTGGTGCCGGATGCCGGGCATTCCGCACTGGAGCCCGGCATCCGCACCGCGCTGGTCAGCGCGGTGGAACGGTTCCGGCGGCGGTAACCACCGCCGCCCCCGAAGGCTCAGCGCATCGGCGTGATTTCGATCGCCAGCGCCTCTTCATAGGTCATGTCCACCTGCTCACCCACGCGCAGCTGGCCGAAGAAACGCCGCAGCTCGGGGTTGGTGGCGGTGACCGTACGGTTCAGGCCGCCCGGGCCGGTGAAGCTCACCGTATTGGTGGCGGCGTTCACCGCCGTGATGGTCACGCGGCCGCTGCGCACGCGCGTCACTTCGCCACCGGGGCGAGCGGCATCACGCTCGGCGGTCAGCGTGGCCGAGGCGGGCGGCGCGCTGGAAAGCGGGCGCGCGACGCGGGCGGCGATGGCCTGGAAATAGACCACAGTCACATTGTCGCCCGAGCGGAGCTCGCTGAAGCGCGTCACGGCGCGGCCGGCGATCATGGTGAGCAGCGAGCCGGACTGCGCGCCGGCGGAGCCGCGGACCAGCACTTCACGCGTGGCGGGGTCCACTGTCTCGATCACGCCGCGCAGGATGGTGGTCTGTTCCGTGTCCACCGAGGCGCAGGCCGCCAGCAGCGGCAGGGTCATCGGGAGGGCCAGGAGGTGACGGCGCTTCATGTTTCTTCTCCGTTGTTGGGGCGTGCCGGCCCCCGCGAGCTGCGGTCAGGCCCGGTTCGGGCCCGCGTCGAAAGGCTGCGGCGCGGCTCGTTCCGGCAGCGAGCAAAGCATGCCGCCCGGCCCCTCACAACCGGGGGCGGCCTATCCGAATGGGGCAGGCCTGGGCAGGAAAGCCGCCCCCGCCCTCAGCGCTTGAGGAAATGCGTCGCCGTCATCTCGATCACCACCCGCTGGTCGCTGACGCGGGTGCCGATGTGCCGGAACACGGCGACCCCCATCTCGGGCCGCGAGCGCGAGGGCTTGAGGCTTTCGACGATGCTCTCCACTGCCACCGCCTCATCCGGGCGCAGCGGCGCCGGCCATTTGGTGTTGATCTCGCTCCCGCCCAGGCTGACCTCGCGAAAGATGCCGCTGCCCAGGATCAGGCCGAAGCAGGCGCCCATCGTGTGCAGGCCGCTCGCCACCAGCCCGCCGAAGAGGGGCGCCCCCTTGGCGGCGATGGGGTCGGTGTGGAAGGGCTGCGGATCGAATTTCTCGGCATAGGCGATGATCTCGGCCTCGCTCAGCGCGAATGGGCCGAAGGCGAAGCGCTGGCCGAGGCTGAGCTCGTCAAAGGATTGCAGCGGCGTCAATGGATCACCCTCCCCCCGGTCAGCCAGTAGATCAGCAGATACAGCGCGCCGCCGGCCAGGAAGCCGACCAGCGTGCCGTTGATCCGCACGAATTGCAGGTCCTTGCCCACGCGCAACTCGATCTTTTCCGTCACCTGCTGCGTGTCCCAGCCCTTCACCACCCCCGCGATGAAATCCGAAAGCCGCTGCTGCGCCGAGGGCAGCAGCGTGGCCAGCGTGCGCTCCACCGCGCCGTTCAGCTTGTTGCGCGCGGCGGTATCCTCGGCCAGGAATTGCCCGGCATTGGCCAGCGCGCCCTCCAGGATGGCCACGGTGCGGCCATTGGGGTTCACCGCATCGGCGGCCAGCGCGCCGCGCAGGCGGGACCAGGCATCCCCCAGCCAATCCGCGACCGTCGGGTGGCTCAGCGCGCGGCGGATGGCCGCACCCAGCGCCGCGGCGCGCTCGGGCTCGGTCTCGAGGCGCGTGATCTCGGCCTCGATCCAGGCCTCGAAGGCGGCGCGGAGGTCGCTGTCGCCCGGCTCCTGCTTGTCCAGCTCGGCGTTCAGCACGGCCAGCACGCGGTCCGCCACATAGGCGCCGGCGGCCCAGCCGACGACGGCGCCGCCGGTCTCCCGCACGCGGCGCTTGATCGCCTCGCGCAGCTCATCCTGCTTGGCGAGCAGCGCGGTCTTGATCTGCGCCAGCGCGAGGTCGAACACCGCCTGGTGCTGCCCGCCGGCCAGCAGGCTGCGCAGGACACGGGCCACGACCGGCGCGGCGCCCGGCCCGCCCGCCACGCGCGGCAGCAAGCGCGCCATCAGCTTGCGCGCCCGCCCATCCTCCAGCGTCACGAGCAGGCGCGGCAGGGCGGCGGCCAGCGCCTGGGCCGCGGGGCGTGACGCGTCGCGATCGGCCAGGAAGCCCGCGATGATCCCGGCGATGTCGAGCCGCGCGATCACGCGCCGCAGCTCCGCCTCGGTGAAGACGTGGTTCGCGACGAAGCGGCCGAGGCCCTGGCCCAGCCGCTCCTTCTGGCGGGGGATGATGGCGGTGTGCGGGATGGGCAGGCCGAGCGGGCGGCGGAACAGCGCCGTCACCGCGAACCAGTCGGCCAGGCCCCCCACCACGCCCGCCTTGGCCGAGGCCGCCAGCAAATCGGCCTGGAAGCTGGGCGGCAGCTGGTAGGCCAGCCAGACCAGGCCGCACATGACCACGAGCAGGAAGGTGGCGAAGGCGCGATGCCGCGCGAGCGCCCGGCGGAGATCGTCATCGGGGGATGCCATGGGGGGCTTCTTACCCCGAGTGCGGCTTGCTTGGCGACCTCGGACGCCCATGTTATGGGATAACATCATGCCCCGCTGGTCCAACCCTCTCGATCTCGCCGCTTCGGCCAGCCTGCGTGCCGCCTGGGCCGCGGGGCTGCTTGCGCTGCTGTGGCTGGCGATCGCCTGGGCCATCACCGCATGACTGCCCCCAGCCTCAGCGTCCAGAACCTCACGGTCACCCATGGGCGGCACCCGGCCGTGCATCATGTGAGCTTCGAGCTGAAGCCCGGCGGGCTGATGGCCGTGGTGGGGCCCAACGGGGCAGGCAAGTCCAGCCTGTTGCGCGCCATCGCCGGGCTGCACAAGCCGGCGGAGGGCCGCATCACCGGCTTCGCCGCTGGCCAGGTGGCGCTGCTGCCGCAGCAGGCCATGCTGGACCGCGCCTTTCCGCTGAGCTGCCGGGATGCCGTGCTGTTCGGCCTCTGGGGCGAAAGCGGCGCCTTCCGCGCCACCCCCGCGCCGGAGCGGATCGAGGCCGCGCTGGATGCGGTGGGGCTGCATGGCTTCGCCCGCCGGCCGGTGGGCTCGCTCTCGGCCGGGCAGTTCCAGCGCGTGCTGTTTGCGCGGCTGCTGCTGCAGGACGCGCCGGTGATCCTGCTGGATGAGCCCTTCAACGCGCTGGACGCCCGCACCGCGACGGACCTTCTGGGCGTGATGCGGCGCTGGCATGGCGAAGGCCGCACCATCCTGGCCGTGCTGCATGACCTCGATCTGGTGCGCCGCGAATTCCCCGAGACCCTGCTCCTGGCGCGCGAGGCGGTGGCCTGGGGTGCCACGGAGAGCGTGCTTTCGGCCGAGAACCGGCTGAAGGCGCGGATGATGTCGGAGGCCTGGGCCGAGGAGGCCGAGGTCTGTGGGCGCGAAGCGGCTTAGGGCGTTGCGAGGGGGCTTTGCCCCCTCGCGCTCCCCCAGCAGGAGGCGAGCCTCCTGCACCACCATTTGTCGGAGATGCAAGAACCTGAGGTTCTTGCCGGGGTCCAGGGGCAGAGCCCCTGGATGATCTACGACGCCCTCATCGCCCCCTTCGCCGAATTCGGCTTCCTTCGCCGCGCCCTGATCGGGTGTCTCGCCATCAGCCTCTCCGCGCCCCCCCTCGGCGTCTTCCTCATGCTCCGCCGGATGAGCCTGACCGGCGATGTGCTGGCGCATGGCATCCTGCCCGGCGTGGCGCTCGGCTTCGTGGTGGCAGGGCTCTGGCTGCCGGCCCTGGCCCTGGGCGGGCTGCTGGCGGGCCTCGTGGTGGCGCTCGGCTCGGGCGCCCTCGCCCGGGCCACCGGCGGGCGCGAGGATGCGGCCCTGGCCGGGCTCTACCTCACGGCGCTGGCGGCCGGCGTCTCGCTGATCTCCTGGCGCGGCTCGGCCGTCGAACTCACGCAATTGCTCTTCGGCTCGGTGCTTGGCGTGGATGATGCGGCGCTGCTGCTGATGGGCGGGGCGGCGACCGCCACCCTCGCCTTCCTGGCGCTGGCCTGGCGGCCGCTGATCCTGGAATGCTTCGACCCCAGCTTCGCCCAGGCGGTGGGCGTGCGCGGCAGCGTCTGGCATCTGGGGCTGCTGACGCTGGTGGTGCTCAACCTGGTCGCGGCATTGCAGGCTGTGGGCAGCCTGATGGCGGTGGGGCTGATGATGCTGCCCGCCATCGCGGCCCGGCACCTGGCGCGGGAGGTCGGCGGCATGGTGCTGGCCGCGGTCGGCATCGCGCTGGGCGCCACCTTGGTGGGTCTGCTCGCCTCCTACCACCTGGATTTGCCGAGCGGCCCCGCCATCGTGCTTGCCGCCTCGGGCGCCTGGCTGCTGGCGCTGGTCTTCGGGCCGGTGGATGGGCTGCTGGCCCGCCACCGGCCGCGCCGGCACCTCGAAGGATAAGTCGCAAGGAGAGAGCCGGCCCAGGCATCCATCGGCGCCGAGCCGGGTTGAGGGAGGAATGACCACGGCCCGCGCGGCCAGCAGGAGTTCCCATGCGCTTCAAGATCGGCTGCCGCCTCGCCTACCAGACCACCAGCCCCGTCCCCCTCATCTTCAACATCGAGGCGCAGAGCTTTTCCGGCCAGACCATCGAGCAGGAGGCGCTGACGATATCGCCCAACCACCCGCTCGACCGCTGGACCATGGAGGAGACCGGCAACCGGCATTTCCGCATCACCCCCACGCCGGGCCTGCTGAGCGTCGAATACAACGCCGTCGTCGCGTTGGAGCCGGGCTTTGGCGATGCCGGAACGGTGGGCGAAATCCCGCTCGAGGAATTGCCGCTGGCCGTCCTGCCGCTCGTCTTTCCCAGCCGCTACTGCCAGTCGGACAAGCTGGACCGCTTCGCGCGCAGCACCTTCGGCGAGATGGAGCCGGGCTATGCCCGGGTGAACGCCATCTGCAGCTGGATCTACGAATACGTGACCTATGAGGGCGGCGTGTCGGACGCCATGACATCGGCCTTCGACACGGTGACGCAGCGCGCCGGCGTGTGTCGGGACTTCGCGCATCTGGGCATTTCCATCTGCCGCGCGCTCGGCATTCCCGCGCGCTATGTCAGCGCCTATGCCTTCCGCCTGCAGCCGCCGGATTTCCACGCCGTCTTCGAGGCCTATCTGAAAGGACCCGAAGGCTATCACTGGTACGTCTTCGACCCGACGCGCAAATCCGACCCGGCCGGGCTGGTGCGCATCGGGATCGGCCGGGACGCGGCGGAAGTCGCCTTCTGCACCGCCTTCGGCGCGATGACGGCGGAGCCACCGCAGGTCTGGATCGAGGCGCTGGAGCCGGCCGGCGAGCAGACCGTGCAGCCGGTCCGGCCAGAGCCGCGCAACGGCACCCGGGCCCTGACGGGCGGCTGAGCGCCCGCCAGGGCCTGCTGCCGCCTACCCCACGCTGATCTGCGTGTAGTCCTGGAACCAGCTGCGCGCCTGGATGAAGCCGCGGCAGCGCGGGCTCAGCGCGCGGGGGTTCAGGTCATGCACCACGGCCAGCAGCGCCGCTTCCTCGATCAGGATATTGTGCAGCTGGCCCATCTGACGCGCCTGCTCGGCCGGCTCGAAGCTGTTGCGCACCACGCGCAGTTGCGCATCCACCGCCGGCGAGTTGTAGAAGCCCCAGTTGATGCCGCGCGGGTTGCTGAGCTGGCTGTCATAGATCACCCAGCCGGTATTGGGCTCCATCGAGGGGATGGCGACATTCATCGCATGCGCGCCCCGTGAGGCCGGGTCCCGCGCGCCGGCGCGCATCTGGTTGATGGCGGTGGCGAAATCCACCGGCAGGAAGCTGACATCGAAGAAGGCCTCGCGCAGGCCGGCCTGCATCGCCTCGTTCATCGGCTGAGGCACCATCTGCCCACCGCCCGAGACCGGCATGATCACGCTGATGGCGCAGCGGCGCGTGGCGGAATAGCCGGCGGCCGTCATCAGGCGCCGCGCCTCGGCCAGGTCATGGCGCAGGCGGAAGCTGGGGTTGCCGAACCAGGGATCATCCGGCGTCACCTTGCCGCGTGCGGGCAATGCGGCGCCTGAGAGCAGCGCCACCATCTCCTCCCGGTTGATGGCGAGGTTCGCCGCCTGGCGCACCCGCATATCCGCAAAGGGCGAGCCCTCCGTCACGTTCAGGCGCCAGGCCCAGATATGCGGGTAGCTGTTCTGCACGATCTGGAAGCGCGCGGCGCGGAGGGAGGCGATGGTGTCGGTCGGCAGGGATTCCACCAGATCCACCTGGCCCGCGCGCAGCGCGGCCACGCGGGCCGAGCCGTCGGGGATGGGCAGCAGCACGGTGCGCGCAGCCTTGGGGATGCGCCGCTCATCCCAGTATTCGCGGTTCGCTTCGAGGTCGGCACGCTGGCGCGGCGTGATGGAGACCACCCGGTAGGGCCCGGTGCCCGAGGGGTTCATCGCGAAGCGCTGCCAATCGCCGCCCATCGCCTGCCAATGCGCGGGCGAAGCGAACCACATGAAGGCCATCTGGAAGGGGAAGGTCGCGTCCACCTCGCGCGTCGTGATGGCGATGCGGTGGGTGTCCAGCTTCTCATAGCTGCCGACCGAGGTGGCGCGGCCGCGCACCAGGCCCGAGCGCGTGCCCTCGAATTGCGGGGCGCTGCTGTTGAAGATGCTCTCCAGGTTCCAGATCGCGGCATCGGCGTCGAAGGGCGAGCCGTCATGGAACTTCACGCCCTGGCGCAGCTCGATGATCCAGCGGCGCTGATTGCCCTCCTCCACGCGCCAGGAGGTGGCGAGGCCGGGGCGCAGCGTGGAGGGCGCGTCATCGCGCGAGAGGTCCCAGAGCGTCAGGCTGTCATAGACGAAATAGGAGCCGAAGCGCACGCCCTCGAACCCCGCCTCCGGCCCGCCCCAGAGGCGCGGGACATCGCCGATGGACATGGCGATGCGCAGCGGCAGGGCGGCCTGGGCCTCGGCCTCGCTGGCGCCGAGGGCGCCGATCAGGGCGGGGGCGGCGAGGAGGGAGCGGCGGTGCAGGGTCATGGGCGGGCCTCGGCTGGGGGATGAAGATTTGTTCATCCCGGACCAGGGCAACTCAAGGGGAGAATTGGCGCCAATTGCGGCGAGGGCTGCGGTCGCGCCACAGGGAGAGGCAGACAGGCGCGGGAACGCCTGATCCCTGGGCAGGGAAATAGAAAAAAGGGCCTCCGGCGGCTGGGGCCGGGGCCCCAGACCCCTTTCCTGAAGTATTGGGGTCTGGGGTCTTTCGGCCCCAGCCGCCGGAGGCCTTTTTCTTTTACTTCACTGCCAAAAACGCCTCCGCAATCGCATCCCGCCGCGCCACCCAGATGCGATCCCCGAGGCCCGCCAGCCGTGCCAACACCCGCTCCATCGCCGGAAACCGCCCCGGCCTGCCGCTGATGCGCAGGTGGTAGCCGATGTTCAGCAGGCGGGGATGCCCGGCCTCCGCCTCGCGCAGCAGCGTCTCCAGCGCGTCGTCCACATACTCCACCATCTCCTGCGCGCGGACGAAGCCGTTCGGGTGGAAGAACTTCGCGTCATTGCTGTCCAGCGCGTAGGGCAGCACCAGCAGGCCCGGATGCTCGGGGTCGCGATAGGGCACGTCATCGTCGAAGGCGTTGGAGGTGTAGAGGAAGCCGCGCTCGGCCAGCAGCCGCCGCGTCCAGGCGCTCTCCGAGCCGCGGCAGAAGAAGCCGCGCGGCGTGGTGCCGCAGGCCTGCTCGATGACGCGCATGCAGCGATCGAGATCGGCCGCCTCCGCCTCAGGGGAGGCATAGTCGGAATGCGGCCGCCAGAGCCAGCCATGCACCGCCGCCTCATGCCCCCGCGCGGCGATGGCGGCGGCCAGGCTGGGCGAGCGCTCCACCGCGCGGCCGCACATGAGGAAGGTGGAGGGCAGCTTGTGCCGCTCCAGCGCATCCAGCATCCGCCACAGGCCGGCGCGCATCCCATAGGCGAAGATCTGCTCCTGCCCCATGTCGCGCGTGCCGGGTGTGACGACGCTGAGGAACTCGCCGATGCGCTCGCTCTGCGCGTCGCCATCGCCCACCTGCTGCTCGGCGCCCTCCTCGAAATTCACGGCGATGGCGACGGCCAGGCGCGCGCCATTGGGCCAGCGGAAATCCGGCCATTGCCCGCCATAGCCGATGAGATCGCGCGTCATCCTGCCCACTCCTGACTGTTGCACCCGTTTGAAGCGTGCGATGTAAAGGATCGGGGAACGCCTGTCTCACGGATGCGACAGGAGAAATCACGATGTTGTCACGCCACGCGAGGCCGGTGGACGCACCGGCCCCGGCCGCCTGCATGCGCCGCGCCCCGATCGCCGCCGCATAGGACAGGGCAGGATGGAAAAGCTTTTCGGACTCACGGAACACGGCACCACCGCGCAGCGCGAGATGGCGGCGGGCGCGGCCACCTTCCTCACCATGGCCTATATCCTGATCGTGAACCCGCAGATCATGGCGGCGGCGGGCATTGATCCGGGCGCGGCCTTCGTCGCCACCTGCCTGGCGGCGGCCATCGGTTCGGCGCTGATGGGGCTGCTGGCGAATTATCCGATCGCACTCGCCCCGGGCATGGGGCTGAACGCCTATTTCGCCTTCGTGGTCGTGGGTGCCATGGGCGTGCCCTGGCAAGTGGCGCTGGGCGCGGTATTCATCTCGGGCATGATTTTCTTCGCCATCAGCGCGGTGCGGCTGCGCGAATGGCTGATCGGCGGCATTCCGCTTTCGCTCAAGCTCGGCATCGCGGCGGGAATCGGGCTGTTCCTGGGGCTGATCGGGCTGAAGAATCTGGGCCTCGTCGTGGCCCATCCCGCGACGCTGGTGACGATGGGCAAGCTGACCAGCGCGCCCGTACTGCTGGGCTGCGCCGGCTTCGTGCTGATGGCGGCTTTGGCCGCGCGGCGCGTGCCCGGCGCCGTCATCATCGGCATCCTGGCGACCGCGGCGGCAGGCATTCCCTTCGGGCTGACGCAGTTCCAGGGCGTCTTCGCCGCACCCCCCTCGCTGGCGCCGACCTTCCTGCAGATGGACATCGCCGGCGCGCTGCAACTGGGGCTGATCGGCATCGTCTTCACCTTCTTCCTGGTGGATCTGCTGGACAATGCCGGCACGCTCATCGCCACCACCCACCGCGCCGGGTTGATGCGCGAGGATGGCAGCGTGCCGCGCCTCGGCCGTGCGCTGATGGCGGATTCCGGCGGCGCCATGGTGGGTGCCGCGCTCGGCACCTCCACCACGGTCAGCTACATCGAGAGTGCCGCCGGCATCCAGCAGGGCGGCCGCACCGGCCTCACCGCGGTGACGGTCGCGGGCTTCTTCCTGCTGGCCTTGTTCCTGGCGCCGCTCGCCGCCTCGGTCCCGGCCTTCGCCACGGCGCCGGCGCTGATCTTTGTCGCCTGCCTGATGGCCCAGGCGCTGAAATCCGTGGATTGGGGCGATGAGACCGAGTACCTCCCTGCCATGCTCACCGTGCTGGCGATGCCCTTCACCTTCTCGATCGCGACCGGCATTGGCCTTGGCTTCCTGGCCTATGCCGGGATCAAGACACTGGCCGGTCGCGCAAGTGAGGTGCATGGCGCGGTCTGGGTGCTCTCGGCCTTGTGCGCCGTGAAATTCGCGGTGGGATAGTGAAGAACCCGGCCGCCTTGGCGCCGCTGCGCCATCCGGCCTTCCGGATGCTCTGGCTGGCGAACCTCGCCTCAAACATCGGGCTCTTCGTGCAGAACACGGCGGCGGGGTGGCTGATGACCAGCCTCGATCCCTCGCCCATGATGGTCAGCCTGGTGCAGGCCGCCTCCATGCTGCCGGTGTTCCTCCTGGCCCTGCCGGCCGGTGCCCTGGCCGACATCATGGACCGCCGCGTCTTTCTCATCGGCGCGCAGCTCTGGATGGCGGCGATGGCCGGGCTGCTCTGCCTGCTCAGCGGCTTCGATGCGCTGGGCCCCTGGGGGCTGGTGGCGCTGACCTTCGCGCTGGGCGCGGGGCTGGCCATGACCTTCCCCGCCTGGGCGGCGACGACGCCCGAGCTGGTGCCCCGCGCCGACCTGGTCAGCGCCATCGCACTGAACGGCATCGGCTTCAACATCACCCGCGCCATCGGGCCCGCGATCGGCGGGCTGACCATCGCCTGGTTCGGCATGGGCGCGGCCTTCGCGCTGAACGCGCTCTGCCTGCTGGTGATGGTCTGGGCTCTCTTTGCCTGGAAGCGCGAGCCCACCGCTTCGCGCATGCCGCGCGAGCATTTCTTGTCCGCCGTGCGCGCGGGCACGCGCTTCGTGGCGGCCACACCCGCCATGCATGCGGCCATCATGCGCGCTGTGGTCTTCTTCCTCTTCGGCTCCGCCGTCTGGGGCCTGCTGCCGCTGCTGGTGCGGGACACGCTGGGCCTCGGGCCGCAGGCCTTCGGGCTGCTGCTGGGCTGCATGGGCGTGGGCGCCGTGGGTGCGGGCTTCCTGCTGCCGGCGCTGCGCGGGCGGCTGGACCGTTCGGGCATGGTGCTCTGGGCCTCGCTGATCGGGGCGCTGGCCATGGCGATCCTGGCACTGCTGCATCATTGGAGCTTCGCCGCCATCGGCATGCTGCTCTACGGCGTCTCCTGGATCTCGGCCGCCTCCACGCTGCAGGCCTCGGCGCAGATGGCCGCGCCCGCCTGGGTGCGGGCGCGGGCCATCGGCATCTACCAGATGTGCTTCTTCGGCGCGCTCGCCGCGGGCTCCGCCCTCTCGGGCTGGATCGCGGGGCTGCTGGGCGTCACCTGGGCCATGTTCCTCTTTGCCGTGGGCGCCGCCCTGGGCGCCGTGCTGGTGCGGCATTGGCGGCTGGAGGGCGAGGCTCCCGCCGCCCCTCCGCCCGTCGAACTCGTCCGCCCCGCCCCCGCCGCGGCAGAACTGCGCGAATTGCTGCATGAGGGTGCCAACCGCGTGCTGGAGGTGGTGCGCTATCACGTGGCGCCCGAGGATCGCGCCGCCTTCCTGACGGTGATGGCGGAATGCCGGCTGGTGCGGCTGCGCGGCGGGGCCGCCACCTGGCGCCTCTACGAGGATATCGCGCGGCCGGATCGCTGGGTGGAGCTCTGGGCCATCGAAAGCTGGGCCGAGCATCTGCGCGAGGCCGGCCGCCTTTCGGATGAGGACCGCGTGACCCTGGCCCGCGCCGCCGCCCTGGACCGCGACCCCGAGGGGCCGGAGGCGGTGCGCTACGTCAATGTCCCGGTGTGAGCCCGGCCTTGCGCAGCTCCGCATTGAGGGTGCCCATCGCCATGCACCAGGCCATGCGGAAATCGGAGATGAGCGACCACCACGGATGGCGAAAGCTGGCCGGGCGGTTGCGCTCCACCACCAGGTGCGAGACCCAGGCGAAGCCATAGCCGGCGACCAGCGCCAGCAGGATGATCCAAGACGGCCCCCACAGCAGCGCCCATAGCAGCAACAGCACGCCAAGCCCGGTGCCCAGGGCATGCAGGCGGCGGGTCAGCGGGGCCGCGTGCTCACGCAGGTAGAAGGGCCAGAATTCGGAATAGGTTGAAATCTGCGTCGCCATGGCTCCCGATATGCCATGGGCGCGTGGCTCATGTCAGCTGAAACCCGCGGGAGCCGCGCCATATCCATGGCACCGTAACGGAGACCAAACCGATGACCAAGCTGCACCAGACCCGTAACGCGCTGGGCGAGAACGCCCGCCTCGCCAGTGTCGCGCTGCTCAACGCCGCACTGGCCGATCTGATGGACCTGACCAATGGCGTGCGCATGGCGCATTGGACCGTGCGCGGACCGCATTTCGCCGCCCTGCACGCGAAGTTCGGGGAGTTCTACGACCAGCTGGGCGAAGCGGTGGATGACACGGCCGAGCGCGTGGTGCAGCTGGGCGGCACGCCCGATGGCACCACGCAAGCGGTGGGTGCCGCAACACGCCTGCCCCCCTACCCCGCCGATCTGCGCGACGGCCTGGCGCATGTGGCGGCCCTGGCAGAGCGCTACGCCGCACTCGCCACCACCACCCGCGCCGCCATTGATGCGGCGGCCGAGGCCGGGGATGCCGACACGGCGGATCTGTTCACCGGCACCTCGCGCATGCTCGACAAGGCGCTGTGGATGCTGGAGGCGCATCTGGACTGAAAGAAAAAAGGGCCTCCGGCGGCCGGGGCCACGGGCCCCGGACCCCATTCCTTAACAGGCTGCTGAAGAACGTTCATTTTTTGTTCGTAGCGCGCGAGCTTCGGCTGGGACGAGCTTCATCCGTGCCCCGTGTGGTGGCGAATTCCTGCTTTCCGTCGCCACCG
>NZ_JAIEQY010000385.1 GCF_019747315.1 Roseococcus sp.
CCAACACTGGCCCACCCAACACTGGCCCGCCCGGCACCACCGGCGCCAGGCTGCGCTGCAACGCCTCCAGGAAGCCTGCCTCCGCGCCAGGCTCCGGCGCTGGGGCCAGGCCGGCGCCCAGCCCCAGTCCCGGCACAGGCCCAGGCATCGGCGCGGGCGCAAGGCCGATGGGAAAGCCGCCATCCATGCCGATCAACTCCTGCCAGGCGGGGCCCCATGCCCCGGCTGCCGGCCCCCAGGGCCCGGCCAGGGGGCTCAGCAAGGGGCGGGCCAGCGCCGGCAGCCCGCCCACCCGGCAAGCCGCGCCCGGCATGCGGCAGCCCTGGCCCGGAGCCGGCAGGTTTTGCCGCGCGGCACCCCCCAAATCCTCCACAAAACCCCTGGCACGCATCCTGCGTGAAGCGCGCAGCCCCGAATCCCTCGGGACCCCGGATCAGGCAACGGAGACCTCCCCATGTCGCTCTTTGGCGCGATGACCACGGCGATTTCAGGCCTCAACGCGCAGTCGCGCTCGCTCGGCCATATCTCCGACAATCTGGCGAACAGCCAGACCACCGGCTTCAAGCGGATCGATTCCAACTTCACCGATCTGGTGACGCAATCCAGCTCCAGTTCCCACTCGCCGGGCTCCGTCATCGCCCGGCCGGACTTTACCAATACGGTGCAAGGCACGGTGGAGCAGACGGAAAACCCGCTCGGGCTCGCCATCGGGGGCCAGGGCTTCTTCAGCGTCGCGCAGTCGCGCGGCAGCGCGGGTGGCCTGCCGGTCTTCGACGAGCGGCAATTCTACACCCGCGCCGGAGATTTCCGGATGGATCGCGACGGCTACCTGGTGAACGGCTCCAACTATTTCCTGCAAGGCTGGCCGGTGGATGGCGAAGGCGTGGTGGACCGCACCACCCTGGCCCCCGTGCGCGTCAGCCAGCAGGTGTTCAACCCCATCGCCACCTCGACCATCGAGATGGCGGCCAACCTGCCCGCGATCGACCCGCCGGCGACCCCGGCCGATGCAAGGACCTTCAGCACGCAGATCCAGGTCTATGACCAGGTGGGCAACCGCAACCCCATCACCCTGACCTTCACGCAGATGACCGATGGCACGCCCCGCGGCTGGAACATGACCGTCACGCCCAACCCTGTCGTCGGCGGCGTGGATGTGCCGATCATCTTCGGCACCAATGGCACGATCGAGAGTTTCAACGGGGTGGCCGGCCTCGCCAACACCGCCGTGGAATTTCCCTTCGACATGAATTTCGGCCTGGACAACCAGGCGATCACGCTCGGCCTCGGCCGCTTCGGCGTGGCGCAGGGCATCACGCAATATGCGGGCAAGGATTTCTCGCTGCGGAACATCTCGCAGAACGGTGTGCCGCCCGGCGGCTATTCCGGCCTGGCCGTGCGTGAGAATGGCGACATCGCGGTGAACTACGACAATGGGCAGTCGCGTATCGTGGCGCGGGTGCCGCTCGTCTCCTTCAGCGATGCCGACAAGCTGCAACGCCTCGACGGCCAGGGCTTCATGCGCACCATCGAAAGCGGTGAGGCGCAGGTGACCGATGTGGCGAGCAATGGCGTGGGCAAGCTCGTCGTCGGCGCCCTGGAGAAATCCAACGTGGATATCGGCACGGAGTTCACCAAGCTGATCGTGGCGCAGCGCGCCTATACGGCGAACACCAGGCTCGTCACCACGGCCGACGAGATGCTCCAGGACACGATCAACATGAAGCGCTGACGCCGGGGCACGATGAAACGCTGAACCCGCCATGAGCCTCGACCTTGCCCTGGGCATCGCCCGCAGCGGCCTGCAGGCCACGCAGCGCGCGCTTGCCCATGTCTCGCAGAACATCACGAATGCGGAGACGCCGGGCTATACGCGCAAGACCGCCGCCGCGGAATCCCGCACCGCGGCCGGCATGCCGCTCGGCGTGCGGCTCACCGATGCGCGGCGCGAGGTGGACCAGGCCCTGCTGAACGAGCGCGACGCCCGCGGTGGCGAGGCAGCGGCCGCCGGCGTGCGCGAGCGCCTGCTCTCGGGCATCGAGGCGATGCACGGCACGGCCGGCGCCGGCGAGAATCTGGGCGATGCCGTCGCCGCCTTCCAGTCCAGCCTGACCAGCCTGCGCAGCGCCCCGGGCGAGCCTGGCCTGCAACGCGCGGCGCTGGATGCGGCGCGCGAGGTCACGGCCCGCTTCCAGGATGTGGCCGGCGCCGTCAGCGCCGCCCGGCAGGAGGCGCATGACGGCATGGTGCGCGAAGTGGCGCAGGTGAATGCCGGCCTCAGGGACATCGCGCAGCTCACCATCGCCATCCGGGGCGACCGCTCGCGCGGGCTCAGCACCGCCGATCTGGAGGATCAGCGGGACCTGGCGCTCGGCAAGCTTTCGCAAAGCCTGCCGGTGCAGTCCTTGCACCAGGCGGATGGCGGGCTCGTGCTGCTCTCCAGGGGTGGATTTGCCCTTCCGCTCGAGACGGAGGGCGATGCCTTCTCGGCCAGCATCGCCGATCTTGGCCCCAGTTCGTTTCATGGCAGTGGTGGCGACATCCCGCCCATCCTGCTGGGCGGCGCCGATGTGACGCGGCAATTGGGCGGCGGGCGGCTCGGCGAATATGTCGCGCTGCGCGATGCCACCCTGCCGCGCTACCAGGCGGAGCTGGACCTCGCCGCCGCCACGCTGGCCGTGCGCTTCGACCAGCAGGGGCTACGCCTTTTCACCGGCCGGGATGGGCAGGTGCCCGACACCAGCCTGCCCTACAGCGATGCCGGCAGCGGCCAGGTGGGCTTCGCGCAGCAGATCCGCGTGAACACGGCGGTGGCCGGCAATGCGGGGCTGCTGCGCGATGGCACGCATGCGGTCGTGAATGCGCCTGGCGGCGCAACTGCCTTCACGCCCAATCCGCCCGATGGCCCGGCGGGCTTCGCGACCCTGCTGGACCGCGTGATCAACCACAGCCTGGGCGATACCGTGCGCGAGGGCGTGACCTGGCCGCCCATCGCTTCCGGCGGAATCGGGCCGGATGGCAGCCTCAGCTCGCCCTTCATCCCGCCGCGCACCATCGGCGACTACGCCGCCACCATCACCGGCGTGCAAAGCGGCGACCGCGCCGCCGCCACCGCCGCGCGGGAACGCGCCGAGGGGCTGAAGGCCGGCATGGATGCCCGCTTCCAGCGCGAATCCGGCGTGGACCCGGATGCCGAGATGGCGGCGCTGATCCGCCTGCAGAATGCCTATGCCGCCAATGCCCGCGTGCTGAACACCGCCCAGCAGATGTGGGAACAGCTGCAATCCATCGGACGATGACAGGAGGCTGATGCACCATGTCGAGCATCGAGATGTTCCATCGCCTGACCAGCGAGACAGCGCAGTTGCGCGCGCGGCGCGACGACTTCATGCGCCAGGCCACCACCGGCATGAAGACCGACCGCATCGGCGACCTCGCACCCGAGATTCCGCGCGCCGTCTCGCTGCGCGGCGAGATCGGCCGGCGCGAGGTCTATGGCAAGGCGATGGACCAGGCGCTGGGCCGCACCACGGTGATGCAGGACAGCCTGGACCGCCTCACCGAGATCGCCCGGGAATTCCGCACCAAGGCGGCCACGCGCATCACGGCGGGCGACCCCGGCTCGTTGATGACGGTGCAGAGCGATGCGCGCGCGGCGCTGACCGAGGTGGCGCACCTGCTGAACACGCGCCATGCTGGTGAGTTCCTGTTCGGCGGCAGCGACATGGGCCGCCCACCCATCCCGGACCCCGAGGGCCTGGCCACCGGCCAGATGGCGCAGGACATTGCGGCCGAGGTGGCGGCCCTGCCCACCCAGGGGGTTGCCGCCACCCTGGCCGCCACGCGCGGCATCGCGCAGAGCAACACGGCGGGCGTCACCCCCTTCTCGGATTTTCTCACCGCCGATGCGCTGCTGCCGCCGGAGCAGCAGGAGGCGCGGCGCGGCGTGCCGGCGTCCGATGGCCAGGTGATCGGCTACGGCATCATCGCCGGTCGCAACGCCGCTGCGGTGAGCCAGGGCGAGACCACCGGCAGCTGGGCGCGCGACCTGATGCGCAACCTGATGAGCCTGGCCGCCCTCAAGCCCGAGCAGATGAGCGATCGCCAGACCTTCGACAGCTTCATCGGCACGCTGCGCGATGGGCTCTCCTCGGCCGAGCTGGCGCTGGGCGAGGAGGCCGGCGCGCTGGGCCTGGTCGAGGCGCGGATGGAGGCGACGCAGCGGCGGCATGACAATCTCTCCGCCGCGCTGGGCCAGCAGCTTTCCGACATCGAGGAGGTGGACGTGGCCGATGTGCTGACGCGGATGCAGGCCACCCGCACGGCGCTGGAGGCAAGCTACCGCGCCATCGGCGCGCTGGGCGAGCTCAACCTCGCGAATTTCCTGCGCTGAGCGGGGCCCCTCTTCAAGCCACGTTAACCGCGGCCGAGCATGATGCGGGCATGCCCAGAGAAACCGGGCATCGGAGGAACGGTTCGGAGCCATGAGGGCCTGGGCCGACCGCCATTCTCCCAAGGGCTTTCCCGGGGGGGCCATGGCGCATTTCCTGCCGACCGAAGCTGAAGGGAATAAAACATGTC
The DNA here is from genome assembly GCF_019747315.1 of Roseococcus sp. Lineage (GTDB taxonomy): Bacteria > Pseudomonadota > Alphaproteobacteria > Acetobacterales > Acetobacteraceae > Roseococcus. The sequence goes on from NZ_JAIEQY010000385.1 coordinate 4,582, forward strand.
CACGCTCGTGTTGGAGCTGCGTCAGGGTGACCTGATGGTGGTGAATGGGGCGCCGATCCGGTTCCGCAACCGCACGCGGATCGAGCTGGCGGCGAAGGCCCGCTTCCTGTTCGGCAAGCAGATCATGGCGCCCGAAAGCGCGAATACCCCCGCCCGCCGCATCTATTTCGCCTTGCAGACCGCCTATATCGGCACGGAGCAGGAGCGCGAGCCCGGCCTCGTCTCCGCCCGCGAACTCATCCGGGACTTCATGGAGGCCACCACCTCGGTCCTCGTCCGCGAAATGCTGGCGCGCGCCATGGAGGCGGCGGAGGAGGATGATTGCTACCTGGCGCTGAAGATCGCCCGCCGGGTGATGCGCCATGAGGAGGAGGTGCTGGGCATCGCGCCCTTGGCCGCACCCCGGCGCGAGGCGTCGGACGGCTTCGGCCATGGCTGATGCCGCGGCCGCCGTCGCCGCCTTCCGCCGGGTGCTGAGGCCCGGCGAGGAAGAGCGCGCGCTCGGCCGCATTGCCACCGAACCCCAGCAGAAGCGCGCCATGGAGCAGTTCCAGCGCGCCGTGGACCGTGCCCCGGATGTGAAGGCCGCGCTGCGCGATCCGCGCGTGTTGCAGGTGATCACCACGGCACTCGGCATCCCCGAGGGTGCCAGCCAGGCCGGGCTCGCCACGCGCGTGCTGCTCTCGGACCTGCGCGATTCCAGGAGCCTGGCCAATACGCTGGGGGACAAGCGCTGGAAATCGGCGGCGGAGACGCTCCAGCTCGCCAGCCGCGGCATCGCCGCCCTGCGTGACCCGCAATTGCAGGCGGGCCTGGGGGATGGGCTGCGGCGCGCGCAATGGAACCAGAACCTGGAGAAGGAGCAGGTGGGCCTCGGCGATGCCGTGCTCTTCCGGGAGCGTGCGACGGCGGTGGACAACAACATCTACGCCGTGCTGGGCGATCCCATCATCCGCCGCGTCGTCACCGGCGCGCTGGGCCTGCCGCCGCAGATCGCCATCCAGTCGGTCGAGGCGCAGGCGCGGGCCGTCAGTGCGCGGCTCGACATCCGCAAGCTGGAGGACCCGAAGGAGGTGCAGCGCCTGGCGGAGCGCTACCTGATGAACCGCGCCAATGAGAATGCCGCCACGCGGGGCGTAAATCTCCTGGCCCGGTTCGGCTTTCCGCCCGGCGGATTTTCCGCCTGAGGCCTCAGCCGCCGGTGATCTGCGCCCGGCGATAGGCGCGCAACTGCGCCTCGGTGGGCGTGCTGCGCGCGAGCTTGCCGGCGGAATCCAGGAATTCCATCACCACCACGCCCAGCGCCGGGTCCAGCCGCAGGCGCGGATTGGGGCCGATGGGTGGTGCGGCGGGCGGGGCTGGCGCGGCCTGATCCTCCGGCCGGTTCACGGGTTTGGCGGGCAGGCCGGTGGGCAGGTAGGTGGTGATCGGATTCATGCGCGCGTCTCTGATGCGTCCGAGGGATCGTCCCAGAAACCACGCCGAGGGTTAACGCTCCGTGAAGCCCACTCTTTACCCCGCCGCGCGCGCCACCGGTGCCCAGCGCGCCGTCTCCTCCACCACGAAAGCCAGCATCTGGGCGCCCGAGAGGTTGCCCAGCGAGGCCAGGCCCAGCGCATCCATGCGTTCGCGCACCATGGCCTCCTGCATCGCGGCCTGGCAGACCTCGTTGATGCGGGCGGCGATGGCGGGGGGGAGGCCAGCGGGGCCGGCCAGCAGGAACCAGTTATTCGCCACCACCGAGGGGAAGCCCGATTCGCGCACCGTCGGCACATTCGGGAAGATCCCGATGCGCTCTGCGCTGGTGAAGGCCAGCGCCCGCAACGCACCCTGGCGAACCGAGCCCGCATGCGCGCCGATCGTATCCCAGAGGGAGGAGGTGTCGCCCGAGAGCACCGCCGCCTGCGCCTCGGGCGCGCCGCGGAAGGGGACGTGCAGCAGCCGCACACCGACCGCCTGCTCGAACAGCATTCCCGCGAGATGGCCGATGGAGCCGGCGCCGGAATTGCCGAAGCTGATCCCCTCGGGCCGCGCGCGGGCGGCGGCGGCATAGTCCTGGATCGTCTGGTAGGGGCTTTGCGTGCGTACCGCGCAGACGATGGGCGCGCCGCCGAACATGGTGATGTAGGTGAAGCTCTCGGGCCGATAGGCGATGTTCGCCATCAGCGTGGGCGCGACGGTGAGCGGGCCGGTGTTGGTGATCAGCAGCGTATGCCCGTCCGGCGCCGCGGCGGCCGCCTGCGCCGTGCCGACCGAACCGCCGGCGCCGGGCCGCGCCTCCACCACGAAGGGCTGGCCGAAGGCGCGCTCCAGCCGCTCGCTCATCAGGCGCATCACCACATCGGTGGTGCCACCGGGGGAATAGGGGTTGATGACGCGCACCGGACGGCTGGGCCAGGCGGGCTGGGCCGAGACGGCGACGGGCGCAGCGAGCACGGTGCCCAGAATCAGGCGGCGGGACAGAGGCACGGGGTCACTCCTGCACAAGGGGACGGCAGATTCGCGGCGAATGCGACGCGCGGAGGGGGCAGGTGCGAGATTTATGCCAGGGGATCGCGGGTGCCGCCCCTTGGGCATGCCGGCAGAACACGGGCTTCCTGCACCTTCGATCCCTTGGGTGGCGCCGGCCCTCGCAATCCAGGCGGCGTTTCGCTAGATCAGTCCCGAGAAAAAGATTTCCGGCGGAGACCATCCATGTTTGCAGCCCCTCGCCGCGCCCTGCTGGGTGCCGGCCTTGCCCTCGCCACGCCCAGCCTGGCTCCCACCCAGGCCCGCGCCCAGGTGGTGCCGCGCAATGCGCGCATCGTCATCGGCTTCCCGGCCGGCGGCAGCTCGGACATCGTGGCCCGGCTCTATGCCGAGCGGCTGCGCGGCGTCTTCGCGCCGAATGTCATTGTGGAGGGCCGGGTGGGCGCGGCCGGCCGCATCGCGGTGGAATTCGTGCGCGATGCCGACAAGGACGGCACCACCTATCTGCAGACGCCGGCCTCGATGCTGACCCTGCAACCCCACATCTTCCCGCGCGATGTGCGCTATGATGCCCTGACCGATTTCATCCCGGTCAGCACGGTCTGCACCTTTCCCTTCGCCTTCTGCATCCCGATGTCGCACCCCGCGCGCAGCCTGGCGGAATTCGGCGCCTGGGCGCGGGCGCAGCCGAATGAGATCCCCTTTGCTTCGCCGGCCGCCGGGGCCTCGCCGCATTTCATGGGGCTGATGCTGGCCCAGGCGCTGGGCATCCGCATGACGCATGTGCCCTATCGCGGCGCGGTGCCCGCCGTGCAGGATTTGATCGCCGGGCGGCTCAATGCCTTCATGGGCGTGCTGGGCGATGTCTCGCCGCAGAATGGCGTGGGGCTGCGCATGCTGGCCGTCTCCTCCGCCGCGCGGAACCCGCGCTTCCCGGATGTGCCGACCTTCCACGAGCTGGGCTATCCCGCGCTGACCAAGGATGAGTGGTTCGGCGCGCTGCTGCCGGCCGGCACGCCGGCGCCCGTGGTGCAGGGGCTGTTCAACGCCATCACCCAGGTGGGCGGCACGCCCGAGATGCGCGCCGCGCTGGAGCGGCTGGATTTCAACGCCGCCACCTCGGAGAGCCCGGCCGTCTTCGCCGCGCGCATCCGCACCGAGCGCGAGGAATGGGGGCCGATCGTCCGCGCCTCCGGCTTCACGCCGGAGTGAGGCACCCTGCCGCCAGCGCCGCGAAGGCGCGGGCGCGGTGGCTGTGGCAGGCCTTCTCGGCGGGGCTCATCTCGCCGAAGGTCAGGGCAACGCCGTCGGGAATGAACATCGGGTCATAGCCGAAGCCCTGGGCGCCGCGCGGCGGGCGCACCCAATGGCCATCGCAGCGGCCTTCGAAGGCCTCGGTGTGGCCGTCGGGCCAGGCCAGCACCAGCACCGCCACGAAGGCGCAGCGGCGGCGTGCGCTGCCATCCTCGGCCGCGATGCGGGCCATGGCGGCGGCATAATCGCGCGTGCCATCGGGCCGCATCGCCCAATCCGCCGTATAGACACCGGGTGCGCCGCCCAGCGCCGCGACGGCGAGGCCGCTGTCATCGGCCAGGGCGGGCAGGCCGGTCACCCGGGCGGCGGCCAGCGCCTTGATGGCGGCATTCTCGATGAAGGTCGCGCCCGTCTCGGCGGGCTCGGGCAGGCCGAGCGCGCCGGCTGAGACCAGCTCCAGGCCGAAGGGGGCCAGCAGCGCGGAGAATTCGCGCAGCTTCCCCGCATTGTGGCTGGCGAGAACCAGCCGGCCTGGAGCGAGTTTCCTCACAGCCCGACAGCAGCCCTCTGCGCCCCGACCAGCTTCGCCACGCCATCGCGCGCCATGTCCAGCATGGCCAGGAACTGCGCCTCGGAGAAAGGCGCGCCCTCGGCCGTGGCCTGCACCTCGATCAGGTTGCCATTGCCGGAAAGCACGAAATTCGCATCCGCATCGGCCGTGCTGTCCTCGGCATAGTCGAGGTCGAGGATCGCCTCGCCGCCGGCGATGCCGCAGGAGATGGCGGCGACGTGGTCGGTCAGCGGGATGCTGCTCATGATGTTGTTGCGCTTGGCGTGCTGGAAGGCCAGGTGCAGCGCGACCCAGGCGCCGGTGATGGCGGCGCAGCGGGTGCCGGCATCGGCATTGATCACGTCGCAATCCAGCGTCACCGTCATCTCGCCCATCGCCTTGCGGTCGGTCACGGCGCGGAGCGAGCGGCCGATCAGGCGCTGGATTTCCTGCGTGCGGCCGGATTGCTTGCCGCGCGCCGCCTCACGGTCGCCACGGGTGTGGGTGGCGCGGGGCAGCATGCCGTATTCGGCGGTGACCCAGCCCAGGCCCTGGTTGCGCATGAAGGGCGGCACGCGAGTTTCCAGGCTGGCGGCGCAAAGCACCTCGGTATTGCCCATGCGGATCAGGCAGGAGCCTTCGGCATGCTTGGCGATGCCGGTTTCGATGGAGATGCTGCGAAGGGCGTCGGGCGCGCGGCCAGAAGGACGTAAGGTTGGGCGCATGTGGGGCAATCCTCTGGGTTTCTGGGGCCGCAATAGGCAAAGCGACGCCCGCTGACCAGGGGCGGCGGAAGGGAAAGGTTGACCAATGCCCCCCGGATAACCAAGCTATCACCAGCGATGCACACCCCCATCAAGTCACCTCTCTTCGCGGTGCCGAGTATCGCCACCAGCGCCCTCGACCCCCGCTCAACCGCCGTGCTGCGCGAGCTGGTGGAGGTGTATGTCGCGACGGGCGAGCCCGTGGGCAGCCGCACCCTCTCGCGCCGCCTGCCGCTGAACCTCTCGCCCGCCTCCATCCGCAACGTCATGGCCGATCTGGAGGAAGCCGGGCTGCTCTACGCCCCGCACACCAGTGCCGGGCGGTTGCCGACGCAGCAGGGGCTGCGGCTCTTCGTGGACGGCCTGCTGGAATTCGGCGACCTGGGCGAGGAGGAGCGGGCCGAGATCGCCGCCCGCTGCGCCGCCCATGGCCGCTCCCTCCAGGACACGCTGGCCGAGGCGGGGCAGATGCTCTCGGGCCTGGCGGGCGCCGCCGGGCTGGTGGTGGCCCCCAAGGGCGAGGCGCCGCTGCGGCATATCGAATTCGTGCCCCTGGGCCCCGGCCGCGCCCTGGTGGTGCTGGTGCAGGGCGATGGGCGTGTGGAGAACCGCGTCATCGAGGTGCCGCCCGGCCTGCCGCCCTCGGCCCTGGTCCAGGCCGGCAATTACCTGAATGCCCGGCTTTCCGACCGCACGCTGGACGAGACCCGCGCCAATGTGACCGAGGAGATCGCCGCCAATCGCAGCGCGCTGGATGCCCTGACCACCCAGGTGGTGGAGGCCGGCATGGCGACCTGGGCGGGGGGGGGCAGCGGGTCGCTCATCCTCCGTGGCCAGGCGCGGCTGCTGGAAAACATGGAGAACCTCACCCGCGTCCATGAGATCCAGGCGCTGTTCGAGCGGCTGGAGGCGCAGGAAACCACGCTGAAGCTGCTGGAACTGGCCCAGCGGGGCGAGGGCGTGCAGATCTTCATCGGCGCCGAGAGCGGGCTGTTTTCCACGGCCGGGCTCTCCGTCGTCGTGGCGCCGTTCCGCAACGCGCAGGAGAAGATCGTGGGCGCCATCGGCGTGATTGGCCCTTCGCGCATCAATTACGGCCGGGTGATCCCGGTGGTGGACTACACCGCGCGCGTCATCGGCCGGCTGCTGGGTTGATCCTTCCCCGCCGCACGCCTACCTGACAGCCCATGAGCGACTCACAAAACCCTGCCCCGGCCGAAACCGCGCCGGAAACCCCCGACACGACCGCGACCCCCGCCCCGGTTCCGACGCCGGAGGAGCGGATCGCCGCGCTCGAGGCCGAGCTGGCCGAAATGAAGGATCGCTGGCTGCGCGCCGAAGCCGAGGTGCAGAATGTGCGCCATCGCGGCAAGGACGAGGCCGAGAAGGCGCGCAACTACGCCGTGCAGAAATTCGCCACCGACATGACGGAAGTGGCGGAAAACCTGCGCCGTGGCATCGACCTTCTGCCCAAGGCCGAGGAGGGCGAGCCCGAGATCATCGGCAAGATGCGCGGCGGCTTCGAGGGGGTGGAGCGTTTCCTGCTGCAACGCCTGGAAGTGCATGGCGTGCACCGCAAGCCGGCCGAGGGCCAGGTCTTCGACCCCGAGCTGCACCAGGCGATGAGCGAAGCCCCGGCGCCCGAGGGCGTGGAGCCCGGCACGGTGCTCCAGGCCTGGACCAGCGCCTGGACGCTGAACGGGCGCCTGCTGAAGCCCGCCATGGTGGTGGTGGCCGGCAAGCCGGGCTGAGGCTAGGCGACTTCCGCCGGCGCGCGCAGCGTCAGCGCCAGCGCATGCAGCCCGCCGGCGAATTCCGCGTCCAGCGCCGCATGCACCGCGCGGGAGCGCGCCACGCGGTTCATGCCGGTGAAGGCCTCGCTCACCAGCAGCACGCTGTAATGCGTCTGGCCGCCCGGCGCCGCGCCGGCATGGCCGGCATGGCGGTGGCTGTCATCCACCACCTCCAGCCGAAGGGGCGCGAAGCCCGCCGTGAGGGTGGCCCGGATCCGGTCGGCGCGATTTTCCATGAGGGCGAGAATCCTCCAGGACGTCGCCGTTGCCAAGCCCGGGAGGCACACCCATAACGTTCCGATGGCGCGCCGTGCGAGCTTCCAGCCCCAGACCGACCCGAAGGCCCCCCCCCGGGGCTGCGCGGCACCCGGTTGCGCGGCCGCCGGCGAGTTCCGCGCCCCCAAGGACCGCAGCCTGCGGGAATATCTCTGGTTCTGCCTGGAGCATGTGCGGCAGTACAATGCCGGCTGGGATTTCTATCGCGGGATGGGGCCGGCGGATATCGAAAGCGCCATCCGCCTCGACGCCGTGGGCCAGCGCCCCACCTGGCCGCTGGGCAGCCTGGGCGGCGTCCGGCTCGATCCCGACCGCATGGCGGACCCGCTGGGCATCCTCCGCGACACGGCGCTGCACGAGAAGCGCCGCACCCCGCCGCGCGCCGAGGCGCCGCCCGAGCTGCGCGCGGCGCTCGGCCTGCTCGAACTCGAATGGCCGCTGGACCCGGCGACGCTGAAGGCGCGCTACAAGGAATTGGCCAAGCGCTACCACCCCGATGCCAATGGCGGGGATCGCAGCTCGGAAGACCGATTCAAGGACATCAACCGGGCCTATTCGCTTTTGCGCCAGCGCGTTGGCCGTGCCGAGCCCGCGCATGCGGGATGATCCAGCCCCCTTTGACCTGTTCCCCGGGTAGCCCAATCCGGCCGGGTGGCTTAACATTCTCCACACCTCAGATGAACGAAGCGGAAGCGTGATGACGAAGTTGGCTGAAACTGCGGATGTGAGCCCCACCTCGGCAATCAACATGCCGGATACGACGGTGAGCGCGCGTGAGGCGTTCGGCGTGGATATCGACATGCAGGTGCCGGCCTTCACGGTCCGCACCGAGCATGTGCCCGAGCTCGACCCCTCCTACCGCTTCGACCGCGAGACGACGCTCGCGATCCTCGCCGGCTTCACGCACAACCGCCGCGTGATGATCCAGGGCTATCACGGCACCGGCAAGTCCACGCATATCGAGCAGGTGGCGGCACGCCTCAACTGGCCCTGCATCCGCGTGAACCTGGACAGCCACATCAGCCGTATCGACCTCATCGGCAAGGACGCCATCGTCCTGAAGGATGGCAAGCAGATCACCGAATTCCGCGAGGGCATCCTGCCCTGGGCGCTGCAGCATCCCTGCGCCTTGGTGTTCGACGAGTATGACGCGGGCCGCCCCGACGTGATGTTCGTGATCCAGCGCGTGCTGGAAGTGGAGGGCAAGCTCACGCTGCTCGACCAGAGCCGTGTGATCCGCCCGCACCCGATGTTCCGCCTCTTTGCCACGGCGAACACGGTGGGCCTGGGTGATACGACCGGCCTCTATCACGGCACGCAGCAGATCAACCAGGGCCAGATGGACCGCTGGAACATCGTGGCCACGCTGAACTACCTGCCGCATGCGCAGGAGACCGAGATCGTCATGGCGAAGATCGGTTCGACCGACGCCAAGATGAAGAAGCAGGTGGAGGCGATGGTCGCGCTGGCCGATCTGACGCGCGCCGGCTTCATCGCGGGTGACATCAGCACCGTCATGTCGCCGCGTACGGTCATCACCTGGGCCGACAATACGCGCATCTTCGGCGATATCGGCTTCGCCTTCCGCCTCACCTTCCTCAACAAGTGCGACGAGGCGGAGCGTTCGACGGTGGCGGAATACTACCAGCGCTGCTTCAACGCCGAGATCGCGACGGGGCTTTATAAAAAGGCGGGGTGAGGGGTGCCATGGACGGGTTCGGGCAGGCAGCACGCAATCTCTACGAAGCGGATGAGCACGCCTGGATGCTCACGCAGCTTGATGCGCTCAAGCAGGGGCGCCTCGGCGATCTCGATGTCGAGAATTTGTGCGAATATCTGCACGATATGACCATCCGTGATCGCCGGGCGCTCCGCTCCCGCCTCGCGCAACTCTGGCTGCATATTCTCAAGTTCCAGGGGCAGCCGGAGCTTGCCTCCCGCTCCTGGCGCGTTTCCATCGTCAAGCAGCAGATCGGACTGCGCGAAGCGCTGGAAGATACTCCGAGCCTTGGCCGATACCTGCCGGACATCGAGCCGGCGGCCTATGCCAATGCACGCCGACTGGCTTCCGCGGAAACGGGCATCCCCGAATCCACCTTCCCCGCCGAACCTCCGATGACCCTGCAACAGGCGCTTGTCTGGATGCCACCCGAACAGGATGCGACCGGCCGCGCATGACCAAGCAGGACCTCACCCGCCAGGAAGAATTCAAGCGCGCGACGGCCGGCGTGGTCCGTGCCATCGCGCAGCAGACCGAAGTGCAGGTGGCCTTCCAGCCCGGCCCGGCCGGCGTCTCGGGCAAGCGCGCGCGTCTGCCCTTGCCCACGCGCAGCCTGCCGCCCGCCGAGATGGCGAAGCTGCGCGGTGCCGCCGATGCCGTGGCGCTGAAGCTGCGCCATCATGACGAGGCGACGCACGCCGCCCGCGCCCCCAGCCGCAAGGAAGCGCGCGAGGTCTTCGACGCGCTGGAGGATGTGCGCGTGCAGGCCGTGGGCTCCCGCCACATGGCCGGCGTCGCGGCCAATCTCCGCGCCCGCCTCTCGGAGGAATGCGAAACCGAGGGCTATGACCGGATGACGCGGAAGGACCAGCTTCCGCTGCACACCGCGCTCTCCCTCATGGCGCGCGAGCGCATCTCGGGCGAGGCCTCGCCCGCCGCCGCCACCCGCATCCTGGAAATGTGGCGCGGCAGCCTGGACGAAAAGGCCGCCTCCGCCATGGAGGAACTGGTCTCCTCCACCGACGACCAGGAGAGCTTCGCCCGCGCCGCCCGCAAGCTGCTCACCGCCCTCGACCTTGCCGAGGCCGAGACGGAGAGTGAGGCCGACCAGGATGAGGAAGGCGACGAAGGCGGCGACCAGTCCAGCCAGCAGGATCAGGCCAGCGCCGGCGAGGCGCAGAGCCAGGAGCAGGAATCCATGCAGGGCGCCGAGCCCGAGAGCATGGAGGGCGAGGCCGCCGACGAAGAGGCGCAGGACAGCGAGGAAGAGGGCGCCGCCGCCGAGGGCGACGAGAAGCCCGGTGGCCCCCAGGCCCGCAAGGAAGTCCCGCAGACCGATGACACCACCCGCTACCGCGCCTTCTCGACGCAATTCGACGAGGTGGTGGAAGCCGATGATCTTTGCGACCCGGATGAGCTGACGCGGCTGCGCCAGCAGCTCGACCAGCAATTGCAACATCTGCAGGGCGTCGTCTCCAAGCTGGCCAACCGCTTGCAGCGCCGCCTCATGGCGCAGCAGCAGCGCGCCTGGGATTTCGACCTGGAGGAGGGCATCCTGGACGTCGCCCGCCTCGCCCGCGTGGTCGCGAACCCGACGCTGGCCCTCTCCTACAAGCATGAGCGCGAGGCGGATTTCCGCGACACCGTCGTGACGCTGCTGATCGACAATTCCGGCTCGATGCGCGGCCGTCCCATCACCGTCGCCGCCATGTGCGCCGATATCCTGGCCCGCACGCTGGAGCGCTGCGGCGTGAAGGTGGAGATCCTCGGCTTCACCACCCGCGCCTGGAAGGGCGGCCAGTCGCGCGAGCGCTGGGTGCAGGAGGGCAAGCCGCGCAATCCCGGCCGCCTGAATGATCTGCGCCACATCATCTACAAGGGCGCCGACGCGCCCTGGCGCCGCTCGCGCCGCGCCATCGGCCTGATGCTGCGCGAGGGTCTGCTCAAGGAGAACATCGACGGCGAGGCGCTGAACTGGGCTTATAAGCGCATTCTCGCGCGCACCGAGCATCGCCGCATCCTGATGGTCATCAGCGATGGCGCGCCGGTGGATGACAGCACGCTCTCGGTGAATCCCGGCAATTACCTGGAGCGCCACCTGCGCGAGGTGATCAAGGAGATCGAGAGCCGGAACGCGGTGGAACTCATCGCCATTGGCATCGGGCATGACGTCACGCGCTACTACCGCCGCGCCGTCACCATCGTGGATGCCGAGGAGCTGGGCGGCACCATGATGAAAAAGCTGACCGAGCTCTTCGACGAGGATGCCGCCGAGGCGTGGCATCGGGCCGCGGCCGAACGGGCGCCAGCCATTCTGTGAGTGGCGTGACGGCCCGCTGCC
>NZ_JAIEQY010000225.1 GCF_019747315.1 Roseococcus sp.
CGCCCGTCTAGCCGCGCCCGTCTAGCCGCGCCCGTCTAGCCACGCCCGTCTAGCCACCCTGGCCGTTGCGTCGCCGCCCCTCCTGCCGCAGCAGGAATTCGCGCCCGACCTTCACGCGCGGCGTGCCGTCATATTCGACGATATCCGCGGTGGCGTAGGTCTCGCTCCAGATGTCGGGGATGAAGCTGCCCGTGCCCACCACATCCACCGGCGCATGCGCTTCGTTCATCACGCGGCACTTGCCGACGCTGAAGCCCGAACTTGCCACGATGCGCACCTTGGGGAAGCCATCGGCGTCCAACGCCTCGCGCACGCGCCAGATGGCGGCGGCGGAGACGCCGGTGCCCACCAGATGGCGCAGTTCCGAATCGCTGCGATAGCGGCGAATGGCGTTGGGCGCGTGCCGCTCCAGCACGGCGTAGCTCTCGGCCGGGTCCAGCCCTTCCAGGAAGCGGCCGCCATGGGTGTCGAGCCGTACGGCGAGGCGCCCCTCAGCCGCCAGATCGGGGAAGCGGTGGCAGACGGCCAGCGTGTCCGTCACCTCCTGGCCGAAATAATCCACCAGCACCGTCAGCCCCTCATCGGGGTAGGTTTCGCGGAACATTTCTGCGGCGCGGAGCGTGGAGCCGGCGTAGCCGATCAGGGCATGCGGCATGGTGCCGCGTCCCGCCGCCTCGCCGAACCAATGTGCCGTGCTGTCGGTCGCGGTGCCGACAAAGCCCTTGGCCCCCTCGGCCCGCGCGGCCGTGCTGCCGACCGAGGCCGCATAGGCCATCATCTCCTGCATCTCGAAGCCGGCGCAGTGCCTGGCTTCCATCGCCAGGAAGGCGGCCTCGGGCAGTTCAAGGCTCATCTGATAGGCATTGTGCGCGGCCACGCAGGGCGGGCCGAGCTTCTGGAGATACAGCGTCTCCAGGTCGGACAGCGCCGCGAAGGAACCGCTGAGATAGAGCAGCGGATCACCCGCGCCGACCCAGGCGCCCTCCGGGTATTTCACGTCGATCTCGAAGGGCGTGCCGCGCTCGCGCGCCACGCGCTCCAGCCACTGCACAGCCAGGCGCGGGGCCGAAATCACCGGGCGGCGCAGGAAGACCGCATAGGTCACTCGCACATCGCCGAATTTCTCGACGATGCGCCGGGTGCGGTTGAAGTAGCTGTCCGTCCGGGCCGTGATCTCACGGTCCAGCGGGGATTTCTCGTTCATTGCGCGGCGCGGACCAATCCGCGTTCGGGACGCACGCGATGCGCCTTGAGTTCCTCGGCGATGAGGAAGGCCAGTTCCAGCGACTGCTCCGCGTTGAGGCGCGGGTCGCAGAAGGTGGCATAGTTCTCGCCGAGATCGGCCGCGGTCAGCTTCTGCGCGCCGCCAATGCATTCCGTCACGTTGCGGCCGGTCATCTCGACATGCACGCCGCCGGCGAGAGCGCCCTCGGCCGACATCACGTCGAAGAAGCCCTTCACCTCGTTCAGGATGGCGTCGAAGTTGCGCGTCTTGTAGCCGCCCTGGGTGGTGGTGTTGCCGTGCATCGGGTCGCTCAGCCAGACCACCTTGCGGCCGGCATCGGTCACCGCGCGGACCAGCGGTGCCAGCTTCGTCTCCACCTTGTCCGCCCCCATGCGCGAGATCAGGGTCAGCCGCCCCGGCTCATTCTTCGGGTTCAGGATTTCGGTCAGGCGCAGCAATTCGCTGGCCTCCATGCTCGGGCCGACCTTCATGCCGATGGGGTTCGCCACGCCGCGCAGGAACTCCACATGCGCGCCATCGGGCTGGCGCGTGCGGTCCCCGATCCAGAGGAAATGGGCGGAGCACGCATAAGTGCGCAGATGCGTGGAACTCTCCCGCGTCAGCGCCTCCTCATAGGGCAGCAACAGGGATTCATGGCTGGTGTAGAAGGCGGTCTCGCGGATTTGCGGCGCATTGTCGCTGTTCATGCCGCAGGCGGCCATGAAGCGCAGCGTCTCATCAATCCGCGCGGCCAGGCCCTCATATTGCGTGGCCAGCGGGCTGCGGGCGACGAAATCCAGGTTCCAGCGATGCACCTGGTGCAGGTCCGCGAAACCGCCTGTCGCGAAGGCACGCAGCAGGTTCAGCGTGGCGGCCGATTGCAGATAGGCGAATTCCATCCGCGCGGGGTCCGGGATGCGGGCCTCCGGCGTGAAATCGGCGCCGTTGATGATGTCGCCCCGGTAGGAGGGCAGCGTGACATCGCCGATCTTCTCGACGTCGCTGGAGCGCGGCTTGGCGAATTGGCCGGCCATGCGGCCCAGCTTCACCACGGGCATGCCGGCGCCGAAGGTCAGCACCACCGCCATCTGCAGCAGCACCTTGAAGGTGTCGCGGATGGTGTCCGCGCGGAAATCCGCGAAGCTTTCGGCGCAATCGCCCCCCTGGAGGACAAAGGCGCGGCCTTCGGACGCTTCGGCGAGTGCCGACTTCAGTCGCTCGCACTCGCCCGCAAAAACGAGGGGCGGAAAGCTCGCGACCTTGGCTTCCATCGCGGCCAGCGCCGCGGGATCCAGATATTCAGGCACCTGCCGGATCGGCATCTGCCGCCAGGAAGAGGGGCGCCAATCACGCGCCATGGCTGCGAACTCCCAAAGAAACCAAAGATGGTCAGCCTAAGCCAGCCCAGAGGCGAAGGCGAGAGGGCGAAATCAGGGGCCAGACCGGCGCGGATCAGGGGGCGGCGCGAAGACAGGCGGGCCGAAGCGATGGACTCGCCCGCCAAAGACCAGCTGCTCGTAATGGATGTCGAGCGTCTCCGTGATGTCGCCCCCGGTGGTAAGCGTCTTGCGGCGTGTCTCATGCTCGCCGAAGGAATAGACCCGCGTCAGCAGGTGGTGCAGGAAGCGCTGGCATCGCACGCCGTCGAAGCCGGGAGGCCGCGCGAGGCAGGCTCGCACCTCGGCCGCGCTGGCCACCGCCTGGTTCACGCCGGGCACGGCGTAGAAGACGGCGCCGCTGTGCAGCACTGGCCGCCCATGCAGCATGGCGAGCAGGCCCACGCCGGAATTGAAGGTCCAGACCAGGTCGCAGGCCTCCAGCAGGTCATGCACGTGGTGGGCATCCGCGTTCAGATACGCGGCTCCGGCCAGGGGCTCGCTTTCCAGCGGATGCGTCTTCACCGCGATGCGCCAGCCGGGCGGCGGATCGGCGCAGAGCGCCCGCAGCTCGCGCAGGAAGCCATCATAGGGGAGGTCGCGCGTGAGGAAGCGCGTCACGGTATCGCCCGGCCTTTGCAGGGGGACGAAGAGCAGCCGCTCGCCCGGGGCGAGGCCGAGCCGGGCGGCGCCGCCCTGGCTCGGCGGTTGCCGCTCCAGCGTCGGCCTCTCGCGCAGGGTCGCCGCGATATAGGCCTGCACCAGGGCCTCCCCGGCGGCATCCAGCGGCTGGTCCCAGCGGGGCGTGCCATAGCTGCCGCTGTCGGAGAGAAACCCTTGCGGGTCGAAGAAGCTGGAGCCGGGCAGGGCGCCGCGCTCGGCGCAGAGACAAGGCAGCCCCTGCTGCCGGGCCCACCGATAGAGCTTTTCCATATGCGGGCTGTGATAGGGGTTGAAGAAGAGGATGCGGTCCATCGCCAGCTCCCGCATCAGCCGGGCCAGCATGGCGCCGTCGCGGATCATCGTGCCATGGCGCAGGTGCACAAGTTCGCCCAGCAGCGGGCGCACCATCCGGCCGGTGGTATAGGCATTGGGGCGGAAGACCAGGCTCCGCCCGGCATGGGCGCAGCTGAGCGGTTCGGCGGGCTCGGTCTGCTCTTCCGGTGGGGGCGGGGCGCCCTCCCGGCAGAGGAATAACCCGGTGGCGCGCAGGCGCTCGGCGCCCGCCGGGCCTGCATCCCCGCCGCGCAGGCCACCCTGTGCCAGGTACCACAGCCGATGGCAGAGCCGCGCATCCCCTTCCACCCAGGGGCCGGCCTCGGCCTGCAAACGATGCTGGCGCTCGGCTGCCGGGATGCCGTGGAAGGCGGCCACGCCCTCGGTGGAGAGCGGGAGGCCGGGCAGCGCGAGGATCCGCGTGCCGTCATGGGTCAGCCCCTGGGCATCGAGCGCCGCCAGCAATGCGGCGAAGAACCCGTCATGGGGCAGGTGGGCCAGCTCGGCGAGGAAGAGGAATTCCCCGCGGGCATGCCGCGCCCCCTGTTCCCAGCAGCGTTTGCGGGAAAACTCGGTGCCCTGGTCCGCCAGGTGCAGATAGGAATAGCCCAGGCTGCGACAGGCCGCGCGCGTGGCAGCCTGGGTTTCCGGCGGCGAGCCATCATCCACCAGCAGGAAGGCGATGCCTGGCGGGATACCCCCATCGAGACGCGGCCGGGCCAGCAAGGCGGCATCCGCCCGCCCCGGCACCGCTCGGTAGGGGAGCAGGCAGGTGATGCGCGCCTCGGCGGCGGCTTCCTCGAAGCAGGTCACGGCGGGTTGGTCCCGCCCCAGCTGCGGACGCAGCTCGGCGAGGAGGACCTCATAGGCCTCGGCGTCGGAGGGCGGCGCGGCGGGTTGCATGCGGAGGCGAGCTAAGGGCGAAGCGCGGCCGAGGTCCAGGCCTCAGCCGGCGAGGCGAAAGCGGGCGAGGGCCAGGGGATCCTCGCGCAGGGCGGCGGCGATGGCCGCACCCGCGCCATCCTCGTCCAGCACCAGCACGCGGTCGAACCAGGCGCTCTGGCCGCGCACCCGCGCCTGGAAGAGGCGGTCCAGCGCCTGGGCGGCCGGGCTGCGGCCCTGGCAGCAGGCGCAGGCCACGGCGTGGCTGGTGACGCCCGCCTCGAAGGAGACGGCGCAGGCGGCCCCCGCCGGCATGGGCGCGGGCGGTGCTGCGCTGATCACGGCGGCAGGCTTGCCGCTGGCCAGCGCCCCGGCCAGCGCGACCGGATCGGGCAGGAGGGAAATCGGGATGCGGGCATCGAGGGACCAGGACATAGGCTAGACATAAGGATATCTTTATGCCATTTGCAAGCCATGGACCCGCTTCTCTCCCAATTGCGCGCCGCCGCCGAGCCGACCCGGCTTCGCCTGCTCGCGCTCTGCGCGCGGGGCGCCTTCTGCGTGACGGAGCTTTGCGCCGTGCTGGGCCAGTCCCAGCCGCGCCTCTCCCGCCACCTGAAGCTGCTGACCGAGGCCGGGCTGCTGGAACGCCTGCCCGAGGGGTCCAACGTCTATTTCCAGGTGCCGGCTCAGGCCGACCTCGTCCGCGTCATCCTGGCCCGTTTGCCCGAGGAAGAGCCGGTCCTGCAATCCGACCGCCGCCAGGCGGCGCGCATCGCCGCCGAACGCGCCCGCGCCGCCTCCGACGCCTTCCAGCGGGAGGGGATGGATTGGGATGAGCTGCGCGCGCTCGACCTCGACGCCACCGCCATCGAGACGGCGCTGATGCAGGCCCTGCCGGAGCGGATCGAGGCGCTGCTCGACATCGGTACCGGCACGGGCCGCCTGCTGGAATTGCTGGCGCCGCGCACCCGCCGCGCGCTGGGCGTGGATGCCAGCCGCGAGATGCTGGCCCTGGCGCGCGCGCGCTTTTCCGAGCGTGGCCTCGCCGAATCCTGCACCGTCCGCCAGGCCGACATGTACCGCCTGCCGCTGGCCGATCGCAGCTTCGATGCGGTCACCCTGCAAATGGTGCTGCATTACGCCGAGGACCCCGCCGCCGCCCTGGCCGAGGCCGCCCGCGTGCTGCGCCCCGGCGGCGTGCTGCTGGTGGCCGATCTCGCGCCACATGGCTCCGCGGATGTGCTGACCCGGTTCGCCCATCGCTGGCCCGGCTTCGACGATGCCGCCCTGGCCGGTTGGCTCGGCGAGGCCGGTTGCGCGATGGCCGCGATGCACGACATCCCCGGCCGCCTCCCCGTTCGCGTCTGGCGGGCTGAGAAACTGCCCGCCGACGCGCTCACTCACGCCTGACCTGAAGAAGAACCTGATCCATGGCCTCTCGCCCGCACCTCCTCGATGCCCTGCGTGACCGCGTCCTGCTCTGCGACGGCGGGATGGGCAGCCGCGTCCAGGCGCTGACGCTCGATATCGTGAAGGACTTCTGGGACAAGGAGAACTGCACCGAGGTGCTGTCCCTCTCCCGCCCCGAGCTGATCCGCGAGATCCATCGCGGCTATTACGAGGCCGGCGCCGACATGGTGCTGACCAACACCTTCGGCGGCAGCCCGATCACGCTGGAGGAATTCGAGCTCGGCAACCGCGCCTTCGAGATCAACAAGCTGGGCGTCGAGTTGGCGCGCGAGGCGGCCGAGAGCTTCGCCGATGGCCGCCACCGCTGGGTGGTGGGCGATATCGGCCCGGGCACCAAGCTGCCGAGCCTCGGCCACATCACCTATGACGCGCTGGAAGCGGCACTGATCGAGCAGTGCCTCGGCCTCATCGCCGGCGGCGCGGATGCGATCCTGACCGAGACGAACCAGGACACGCTCTACATCAAGGCCGCCGTGAACGCCGCCAAGATCGCGAAGGCGCAGACCAAGAGCGACATCCCCATCTTCGTGCAGGTGACGGTGGAGACGACCGGCACGCTGCTCGTCGGGCCCGACATCTCGGCGGCCGCTGCGGTGATCCATTCGCTCGATGTGCCGCTGCTCGGCCTCAACTGCGCCTCCGGCCCGCAGGAGATGGCGGAGCATCTGCGCTGGCTGAGCCAGAACTGGCCCGGCCTGCTCAGCGTGCAGCCCAATGCCGGCCTGCCGGAGCTGGTGGATGGCAAGACGCATTACCCGCTGGGCGCCGAGGAAATGGCAGTCTGGATGGAGCGCTTCGTCGTCGAGGACGGCTTCAACCTGATCGGCGGCTGCTGCGGCACCTCCACGCCGCATATCGCCGCACAGGACGCGATGCTGCGCCGCCTCGGCGGTGACAAGCACCGCCCGACCCCGGTGAAGCGCAAGTATCACTGGGTGCCATCCGTCGCCTCGCTCTATTCTGCGACGGCGCTGCGGCAGGAGAATTCCTACTTCTCCATCGGCGAGCGCTGCAACGCGAACGGCTCCAAGGCCTGGCGCGCGGTGCAGGAAGCCAATGACTGGGATGGCTGCCTCGCCATCGGCCGCGAGCAGGTGGCCGAGGGCTCCAACAGCCTCGACATTTGCACCGCCTTCGTCGGCCGCGACGAGATGTTCGAGATGAGCGAGGTGATCACCCGCTTCACCTCCAGCGTGAACAGCCCGCTCGTCATCGACAGCACCGAGACCAATGTCATCGAGGCCTCGCTCAAGCTGCATGGCGGCAAGCCCATCATCAACTCGATCAATTTCGAGGAAGGCGAGGGTGCGGCGCATGACCGCATGAAGCTCGCCAAGAAGTTCGGGGCCGCGGTCATCGCGCTCACCATCGACGAAGTAGGCATGGCCAAGACCGCAGAGGACAAGCTGCGCATCGCGACGCGCCTGGTCGAGTTCGCGTGCGATCAGTACGGCCTGCCGCAGTCGGACCTGATGATCGACCCGCTGACCTTCACCATCGCGACGGGCAATGAGGATGACCGCAAGCTCGGCGTCTGGACGCTGGATGGCATCCGCATGATCCGGGAGAAGTTCCCGGACATCCAGATCATGCTGGGCCTTTCCAACATTTCCTTCGGCCTGAACCCGGCCGCGCGGCATGTGCTGAACAGCGTGTTCCTGGATCACGCCGTGAAGGCGGGGATGACGGGCGCCATCGTGCACGTCTCCAAGATCAAGCCGCTGCACAAGATCCCGGCCGAGGAGGTGAAGGTCATGGAAGACCTCATCTATGACCGGCGCGAGGAAGGCTACGACCCTCTGCAGAAGGTGCTGGAGATGTTCTCCGGCCGGAAGGCCGCGGATAACGTCGCCAAGGTGAAGGCCGCGACCGTGCAGGGCCGCCTGAAGGATCGCATCGTGGATGGCGACCGCAAGGGCCTCGACGACGAACTCGCCGCCGCCATGGCGGAAGGCATGGAGCCGCTCGCCATCATCAACGACGTGCTGCTGGATGGCATGAAGGTGGTGGGCGAGCTCTTCGGCGCCGGCAAGATGCAGCTGCCCTTCGTGCTGCAATCGGCCGAGACGATGAAGGCGGCCGTGGCCTATCTCGAGCCGCACATGGTCCGCGTCGAGGGGCAGGAGAAGGGCACCATCGTGCTCGGCACCGTGCGCGGCGACGTGCATGACATCGGCAAGAATCTCGTCGACATCATCCTCACCAATAACGGCTACAAGGTCGTGAACCTCGGCATCAAGGTGCCGCTGAACGACATCGTCGCCGCGGCGAAGGAGCACAAGGCGAACGCCATCGGCATGTCCGGCCTGCTCGTGAAATCCACCGTGGTGATGCGCGAGAACCTGGAGGAGATGAGCCGCCAGGGCATCGAGATTCCCGTGCTGCTGGGCGGCGCCGCGCTGACCCGCAACTATGTCGAGGATGACTGCGTGCAGGCCTATGCCTGCGGCAAGGTCGTCTATGCGCGCGACGCCTTCGATGGCCTGCACCTGATGGACAAGGTGATGGGCAATGACTTCGAGGGCTATCTCGGCGCCATCCAGGCCAAGCGCGTGGGCAAGTCCCGCAACGAGAAGCGCGTGCTGGGCCAAGCCGATCCGCGCGGCTTCGCGCCGGTGGACGTGGCCTATGCCCAGAAGCGCCGCCGGCGCGAGACGGCGAACCACGTGACCCCCGTGCCACCCTTCTGGGGTGCGAAGGTGATCGAGACCGACCCCAAGGCGCTGGTCCCCTTCATCAATGAGCGCAGCCTCTACCAGTTCCAGTGGGGCTTCCGGAAAGCCGGCCGCAGCCTGGAGGATTTCCTGGGCTGGGCGAAGCAGGAGCTGCGCCCCGTGCTCAAGCGCATGCTGGCGCTGACGCAGGAGCAGAACATCCTCAAGCCGCAGGCGATCTACGGCTATTGGAAATGCGCGGGCCAGGGCAATGACCTGATCCTCTTCGCCGAGGACGGCACGACGGAAGTGGCCCGCTTCAACATGCCGCGCCAGCCCAAGGAGGATGGCGACTGCATCGCCGATTTCGTGCGCGACGTGGATGACGCCGAGCGCGACGTGATCGGCCTGCAGGTCGTCACCGTGGGCCAGAAGGCGAGCGACATGGCGCGCGAGTGGTTCGAGGATAACCGCTACCAGGATTACCTCTACCTCCACGGTCTCTCGGTCGAGATGGCCGAGGCGCTGGCGGAGGTCACCCACAAGCGCATCCGCGCCGAGCTCGGCTTCTCCTCCGAGGATGACCGCGATATCGAGAAGATGCTGAGCCAAGGCTATCGCGGCGGGCGCTATTCCTTCGGCTACCCGGCCTGCCCCAAGCTGGAGGACCAGGCGCCGTTGCTGGAGCTGCTGGATGCGAAGCGCATCGGCGTGGATATCAGCGATGAGTGGCAACTGCATCCGGAGCAGAGCACGAGTGCGATCGTGCTGCATCACCCGCGGGCTAAGTACTTTTCGGTGTAAGGAAAAAAGGGGCCTCCGGCGGCTGGGGCCGAGGGGCCCTAGACCCCGGCTATAGGCGGGGCATCGGGCCGTAGGCTTCGGGGATTTCGCCGAGATCCTGTACCGGCAAATCCGGCATCCGGCGGAGATGCGCGGCATGCGCGCCATCGGCGTGGAATTCATGCTCGACCCAGCCGAGGATCTTCTCGCCCACGCGATGCTGCCAGGGGTCGCCCACGATGAAGGCCACAGCCGGTGCCCAGACCTGCCGGATGCCATCGGCCACACGGTCCCGCCATTGATGCACATGGCCGCTGGCGATCAGCCCCGGGCGGACGGCGCCGAACATGGCCAAAAGCTCCGCGCGGGGTGAAGGCAGCAGCGGCCAATAGGTCATGGCCGTATCGTCCAGCGCCTCCTCCGTGATGGGCTTGTGCTGGAACAGGGCGATGCGGCGGGTGCCGGCGCTGGCAATGGCCGCCGCCACGGCAGCGCGGTGGGCCGGGTTGGCGGAGAAGCCCTGGCTGTCCAGGCCGATCAGGCGCCAGCCCGGGATGTCGCGCGTGAAGTGCAGCGGGCCGACGCAATCCTCCCAGCGGGTGAGGCGCTCCGCCGTGATGGGCTGGCGCCCGCCCAGCACGGCGTCATCGCCGACATCGTGATTGCCGGGCAGGGCCAGCCAGTCGAGGCCGAGGCCGTTCATGGCGGCGGCACCGTGGCGCAGGTCGTCAGCGGAATCCGCGCCATTGAGCGAGAGGTCCCCCGTGTGGATCACGAGGTCGGGCTTGGCCACATGCAGCGCATGCTGCACCGGCGCAAAATTCCCATCGAAGAGCGGCCTGCCCTTCGAGAGATGCGTGTCACTGATCTGCGCGATTCTGGTGATCATCGGTTCTCTTCACAAACGGGGTCCGGGGCCTCTCGGCCCCGGCGGGTCCAGGGCAGAGCCCTGGAGTTTAACCACGCGGCCGCGGCAGCAACCGGCGCACTTCGCTCGCCATGTCAGCCAGCGCCTGTTCCGGCGTCGCCCGCTGTTCGACGATGCGCGCCTGGTTGTCCACCATGGTCTGTGTCACCCGGACGGAGTTGGCGCCGGGGAAGGCGTACCAGGGGATGCTGATATTGGCCTGCCGCGTCGCCGCCTGGAAGAGCGGGTTCTGCTGGTAGAATTCGGCGAGCCAGCGCGGGTCGTCGATCGCCAGTTGGTTGGTCGGCACATAGCCGGTGTTGCGGACCATGAGCGTCGTGCCCTCGGCGCTGGTGGAGAAGCGCAGGAACTTCCACGCGGCCGCGCGCTTGGCGGGCTCGCGCGCCGTCAGCATGCCGGCGGCGCCACCGGTGGGCAGGCGGCCACGAACGGGGTCAATGACTGGCATCACAGTCGTGCGCAGTTCGAAATTGCGGCCCACCTGCTGGATGGTCCCGCGCAGGGCGGCTGTGGTCCAGAAGAACATGCCCAGGCGCCCGGCGGCGAAGGCCTGCTGCGCGGCCTCGCGCGTCAGGTTGGGCATGCCGCCCTCCTTCACCATACGGTCGAGCAGGCGGAGCGAGGCCAGGCCCTCGGGGCCGGCGAAGGCGATGTCGCGCTCATCCTCGCTCAGCATGCGGCCGCCATGGCCGAAGAGCAGGGCGGAGAACATCCAGTCATCGCCGGGCCAGGTGTAGTACATGCCCTCGATGCCGCCCCCCAACGCCTTGATACGTGCGGCGAGTGCCAGCGTGCCCGGCCAGTCGGTCGGCATGGCGTCCGGGTTGCCGCCGGCGCGGCGGACGAGATCGGCGTTGAAGTAGCAGATCGGGTTGGAGGCGGCGTAGGCCAGGCCCGCCTGCATGCCGCCGAAATGCGCCAGCGCCAGGATGTTCGGCGAATAGCCCATGGCGGCGGGCTCGCCCTCGGCGCGCAGCAGCGGCAGCAGGTCCTGCGCGATGCCGCGCTCGGCAAAAAGGCGCAGGCGGTTGAAGCCCTGGTAGGAGAGGTCCGGCATCTGGCCCGTCGCCGCCTGGCGGAGGATGAGCTGCATGCCCTCCTCGTAATTCGGCGTGGTCACCCAGTTGATGCGGATGCTGGGCTCGCGTTTCGCGAATTCCGCGGCGATGGCGTCGTAGCTCTCCTTGAAGATGAAGGGCTGCGCGTAGTGCACGGTGATCTCGGTCGTGCCCTGGGCGCGCAGAACGCGCGGCGTGAAGAGGGCGGCGGTGGCGGCGGCCAGGCCAAGGCTGCGGCGTTCAAGCATGCTGGGTTTCTCCATGGAGTGGGGGCCTCATCCCTTGAGGCCGGTGGTGGCGATGCCCTCGACGAAGCGCCGCTGCGCGATCAGGAAGGCGAGGACGAGAGGGGCCGTCATGATCGCGCAGGCGGCCATGAGGGCGGCGAAGTCGTCGCCCGCTTCCTCGGTGCGGAAATGCAGCACGCCCAGCGCGGGCGTCGCGTAATCCGTGCCGGTGACGACGATGAGCGGCCAGAACAGGTCGTTCCAATGCGCGACGACGGAGAAGATCGCAAAGGCGGTGGCGGCCGGCCAGGCATTGGGAAGTGCGACGCGCCAGACGATGGCGCCCTCGCTCATGCCATCCAGCCGCGCGGCGTGGATCAGGTCATCAGGCAGTGAGCGGAAGAACTGGCGAAACAGGAAAATGCCGAAGACTGAGATGGTCGAGGGGATGATCAGCGCGGCATAGGTGTTGAGCATGCCGAGTGCCGCAAAGCCGGCATAGAGCGGCAGGGCGGGGACATGCGGCGGCACCAGCAACCCCAGCATGACCGCGCCGAAGACCCATTCGCGCCCGGGAAAGCGCAGCTTGGCCAGCGCATAGCCGGCGGGAATGGCAAAGAGCAGCTGGAAGAAGAGGATCCCGCCGCAGACGATGACGCCGTTCAGCAGATAGCGGCCGACCGGCACCTGCGCGAAGACGCGGGAGTAGTTCTCGACCGCGGCGAAGCGCTCCGGAATCAGCGCGAGATTGGCCCGAAAAATCTCGTCGGTCGGCTTCAGCGAGGCCGAGACCATCCAGATATAGGGCGCCAGGATGATGAGCCCGAGCAGGGTCAGCAGCGCCAGACGCGGCGCATCGCGCAGGAGGGAACGTGCCTCAGCCATAATGCACCCGGCGGTCCAGCACGCGGGTCTGCAGCCACATCAGCCCGAGCACGATGACGAGGAACACCAGCGTGATCGCGGCGGAATAGCCGAGGCGCAGGAAGGTGAAGCCCTCGGTGTACATGGTGTAGAGCAGCACCTCGCTCGCCTTGTTCGGTCCGCCCCGCGTCAGCACCGCCACCGTGTCGAAGACGCGGATGCTGCGGATCATGGTGATGGTGACGACAAACAGCGTGGTGGGGCCGAGCAGCGGCCAGGTGACCAGCCGGAAGCGCGCCCAGGCCGATTGCGCGCCATCCACCGCGGCCGCCTCACGCAGCTCGCGCGGGATGGCTGTGAGGCCCGCCATGAACAGCACCATGTTGAAGCCGGCATTCTCCCAGACACCGATGGCGGCCAGCGAGATCAGCACCGTATCCGAGCTCGACAGCCAGGCCGGGCCGGCAATGCCGATCATCCGCAGCAGCGTGTTCACCGGCCCGATGGTCGGGTGCAGCAGGTATTGCCAGGCGGCGGCCATGGCGACGGTGAGCGAGACGACGGGCAGGAAGAACACCGCGCGAAAGAAGACCCGGCCCCTTGCGCCTGCCTCGATCAGCAGCGCGAGCGCGAGGCCGAGGCCCACCGAAAGCGGCGCCACCAGGCCGACATAGATGATCGTATTGAGGAAGGAGCGGCGGAAACCGCGATCCTCCAGAAGCTCGCGGAAATTCTCGAGGCCGATCCAGACGGGGAGCAGCCCCAGCTCGTAATCCGTGAAGGCCATGGCGATGGCGGCCAGCGTCGGCAGCAGCAGCAGCAGCGCGAAGGACAGGGCGGCCGGCAGGGTGAGCAGCCAGGCGCCCACCGCCTCGCCGCGCCGGATGCGGGAATCAGACACGCTATGCTCAGGCACGGGCCGCCTCGCGCCGATGTGCCGGGATGCGACGCCCCTCCGGGCCAAAGAGCAGCGCGCGGGCGGGGTCGAAGCCGAGGCGCAGCGTCTCGCCCGGATGGGGCAGCGCGCCTGGGCCGGCCCGCATGATCACGGCCTCGGTGCCGAGCCGCAGGTGCAGCAGCGCGTGATCGCCGAGGAACTCCGTGTGCTCGACCCGGGCGGCGAGGCCGTCGCCGGCGATGGCCCAATCCTCCGGGCGTATCGCCAGCGTCACGGCGCCACGGGCCGCGCTGTGCAGGCAGGTCGCCGCACCGGCCACGCGCACCACGCCATCCTCGCCGATCGTGGCTTCCAGCAGGTTGATGCGCGGGCTGCCGATGAAGCTGGCCACCCGCAGATCCACCGGCTCGCGATAGATCACCTCCGGCGTCGCGATCTGCAGGATCTCGCCCGCCTGCATCACGGCCACGCGGTCCGCCATGGTCAGCGCCTCGGACTGGTCATGCGTGACGTAAAGGGTGGCGGCGCCGACGCGGCGATGGACTTCCACGATCTCGCGCCGCGTGGTGACCCTGAGCGCGGCATCGAGGTTGGAGAGGGGCTCATCCATCAGGAAGGCGCCGGGTTGGCGGATCACGGCGCGCGCCAGGGCCACGCGCTGGCGCTGGCCGCCCGAGAGCTGGCCGGGCTTGCGCGCCAGCAGCGGCGCCAGCCCCAGCGGCGCGGCGATGCGGGCCACATCCTCGGCGATGGCCGCCCGCCTGACCCGGCTGCCGGGCCACAGCCCGCCCAGCAGCGGCATGCGTTGCCAGGCCGAAAGCCGGCGCATGGTGAGCGGCACCGCGATGTTCTGCGCGACGGTCAGATGCGGGTAGAGCGCGTAGGATTGGAACACCATGGCGATGTCGCGCTCGGCCGGGTGCAGCCCCGTCACCTCGCGCCCGCCGATCCGCACCACCCCCGCATCCGCCGGCTGGATGCCGGCGATGACGCGCATGAGCGTGGTCTTGCCGCAGCCCGAAGGCCCGAGCAGCGCCACGAACTCACCGCGCGCCACCGTGAGCGAGACATCACGCAGGATCGGCGTGCCGCCGAGCGTAAGTCGCGCACCCTCGATCGACAGGCCGGGCGCATCGGGGCTGGTCATCATGGAGGGGCGGAATAGGCGCGCGGTGTTACCGAGGGACCGCGATTCCGTGAAGCTTCCATGTCACCCACGCCGCTTCGCGGGGCCAAGGGAATGGGCTAGAGGGAGGGCTCCCGCCGCAGCGATGAGGAAGAGTTTTGACCCGCGCCGTGCCCCTCGCGGCAGGCAGTGTTGCCATTGCCCTCGCCGTCCTGGCGATGAAGCTGGTCGCCTGGTGGCTGACCGGCAGCGTGGCCCTGTTCGCCGATGCGCTGGAAAGCGTGGTCAATGTGGCCGCCGCGGTGGCTGCACTGGTCGCCGTGCATTATGCCGCCCAGCCGGCGGATGCGAACCACCCCTATGGCCATGACAAGGCGGAGTATTTCTCGGCGGTGCTGGAGGGCGCGCTGATCCTGGTCGCGGCCTTCATCATCCTGCATGAATGCTGGCAGGTCTGGAACGCGCCCCGCACGCCGGAGCTGAGCCTGCTGGCCTTCGCCGTCGCCATCACCGCCACGGCGGTGAACGCCATCTGGTGCGCCGTGCTGTTCAAGCAGGGCAAGCGCCTGCGCTCGCCGGCGCTGCTGGCCGATGCGCGCCATCTGCTGGCGGATGTCGTCACCTCCATCGGCGTGCTGGTGGGCGTGGCGTTGGCGCTCGCCTCCGGCCTGCTCTGGCTCGATCCATTGCTGGCGGCGCTGACGGCGGTGAACATCCTGTTCAGCGGCGCGCGACTGGTGCGCGAAAGCGTGGGCGGGCTGATGGACGAGGCGCTCTCGCCCGAATTGCTGGCCCGCATCCGCGCCACCGTGGCCGCCGAGGCGGAAGGTGCCATCGAGGCGCATGACATCCGCTCGCGCCAGGCGGGCCGCTCCACCTTCATCGAATTCCACCTGGTGGTGCCGGGCGAGATGCGCGTGGTGGAAGCGCATGCCATCTGCGACCGCGTAGAGGCCGCGCTGAAGGCGGAGCTCGGCAGCGCCATCATCACCATTCATGTGGAGCCGGACAATAAGGCGAAGCATAGCGGGGTGCTGGTTCTGTGAGGCCGGCCGGGCGCTGGCCCGCGCCGCCGCCGGAGGGCCGCTTCGGCCTGGCGGCGCTGGTCTCGCTCGGGCTGCATGGCGCGGCGCTGGCCGGACTGATCTGGCTGGCGCAGCACCCCCGGCGCGAGGAAGCCGTCCCCGAGCGCGGCGTCGAGATCGTCTGGGACCAGGAGGCGGCCGAGGCGGTGAGCGAGGCCGAGGCCCCCGCACCCCCCGCGGCACCGCCCGAGCCCGCGGCGCC
>NZ_JAIEQY010000238.1 GCF_019747315.1 Roseococcus sp.
GCGCAGCCGATGGCCGTCAGGATGGAGATGGGGTCCATCTTCACCACGCGGATGCCGTTCTCCACCGCCTCGCGATGGTCATGGCCATAGATGTCGGGCATCGCCAGCCGGTCATCGAAGAAGGCGAGGTGGAACTTGCCATCCTCCAGCACGCGGCCGATGCGCTGGAAATAATCCGGCGTCAGGAAGTCCAGCGCATTGGCGGGGTGCCGCCAGGAGCCAGGCGCGATGGAGCAATTCTGGGCCTGCATGAAGCCGACCATCGCCATCTGGCGGGGGGGCTGTGTCATCCGGATGGGTTTCCTCAAAGGTCTCTTTGCCGAGGAAGCTATGGCGATGCCTGGCATTCGTCCAGGCAAATTGCGCACACGGTTGCATTAATTTTCCGGCGTACAAACTGGGCCGAGCCGGATCGACCCGTGCCATTCAGGAAAATATCGTAATGACGTTTGCGCAGATTTCCCGGCGCGTGCTACGCCGGCACGATGGAGCTTAAGCCCCGCCGCCCGCGCGCCACCATCCTGACCTTGTCCCGCAGCGCCGGCGTCTCCGCCTCCACCGTTTCGCGCGCCTTGAAGGGCGATCAGCGCATCTCCAAGGCCATGCGCAGCCACATCGCCGAATTGGCGCGCGAGGCCGGCTACACGCCGAACGCCATGGCGCGCACGCTCTCCTCCGGGCATAGCGGCCTGCTGGGCCTGGTGCTGGGCCCGCGCAGCAATCCCTTCTATGCGACGCTGTTGGAGGAGGTCGTGGCGCAAAGCGCCGAGCGTGGCCTGCGCTTCCTCATCCTGCATGCGGGCCCAGGCCCGATCGAGGATCGCACGACCGAGGCGCTGTTGCAGTATCAGCTGGATGGCTGCCTCATCACCTCGGCTGACATGTCCTCCCGCGCGGCGGAAATCTGCGCGGCCAATGCGGTGCCCGTCGTCATGATCAACCGCGTGCCGCGCCTGCATGCCAGCGCCGTCTCCTGCGACAATGTCGAGGGTGGCCGGCGCATGGCCGTGCATTTGCTGGCCACGGGACACCGCCGGGCCGCCGTGATCCATACGGGCGGTGCCAGCTCGAACGGCATTGATCGTGAGCGCGGCTTCACCGAGACCTTCCTCGCGGGCGGCGGTGCGGTCGCCGCGCGCTTCGATGGGCGCTCGGTCTATGAAGGGGGCCATGCGGCCGGCCAGCACATCGCCGCCATGCCGCTGGAGGTGCGGCCGGATTGCGTCTTTGCCGTCAGCGACATCATCGCCATGGGCGCGGTGGATGCGCTGCGCGGCGCGGGGTTGCGCATCCCGCAGGATCTGTCCGTGACCGGCTTCGACAATATCGCCGAGGCCGCGCGGGCCGCCTATGACATCACGAGCTTCGAGCAGCCGCTCACCGCCATGGTCGGCCGTGGGCTAGATCTGCTGACCGCGCGCATCGCCGATGCGAGCCTGCCGGACGAGGCCATCACCCTGCGCGGCAGGCTCATCGTCCGCGGCTCCACCCGCCAGGTCATTCCGGCAGGATCAGGCCACCACTTGCCGCAAGGGCCGCGATCTCCTCCGGTGTGAAGCCGGCTGCCTCCAGCACGGCGCGGCCATGCTCGCCATGCGCGGGGGCCGGGCCCTCCACGCGGCCGGGCGTGGCTGAGAACCAGGCGGGCATGCCGGGGAATCGCATGCGGCCATGGTGCGTCTCCTGTTCGATGAAGAAGCCGGTGGCGGCGAGATGCGGGTCCTGCAGCACATCCTCGGTGCTGTTCACAGGGGCTGCGGGAATGCCGGCACGCTCGAAGCCTTCCAGCCATTCCGCGGTGGTGCGCGTGGCCAGCGTCTCCGCCACATGGCCATAGCAGGCGTCGATGTGCTGCGAGCGGCTGTTGAAGGTGGCGAAGCGCGCATCCTTCGACCATTCCGGATGTCCGATCAGGTCGAAGAAGGCGCGCCATTGCTTTTCGGTGTAGACGAGTGCGGCGATCCAGCCATCCTGCGTGCGGTAGGGCCGCCGCTCGGGCGAGGCGGCGCGGGGATAGACGGGCGGGCCCATGGGCGGATCGAAGAGCGCGCCATTGATGTGATCGGTCAGCACGAAATTCGCCATGGTCTCGAACATGCCGACCTCGATCTCCTGCCCCTCGCCCGTGCGGGCGCGGTGCAGCAGGGCCATGAGGATGGCGTAGAGCACGGTGAGGCCCGAGACCTTGTCCGCCACCAGCGTGCCGGAATAGCTGGGCGTGCCCTGCATCCTCTGCTGGATGCCGGCCATGCCGCTGATCGCCTGGATGATGTCGTCATAGGCGGCGTTCGGCGCATAGGGGCCGCGGCGCGAGAAGCCATAGACATTGGCATAGACGATGCGCGGATTGGCCGCGCTCACATCGGCATAGGTGAGGCCGAGCCGCGCGATGGCGTCGGAGCGCATGGAATGCACGAAGACATCGGCCTGGGCCACCAGGCGCAGCAGCGCGGCACGGGCGGCGGGGTTCTTGAGATCCATGGCCAGGCCGCGCTTGCCGCGGTTGAGATTGAGGAACATCGCGCCCTCGCGGGGGGCGCGCATCACCGGCACCTCGCGCGTGGTGTCGCCCTCGGGGCCTTCCACCTTGATCACCTCCGCGCCGTGATCGGCCAGGATCTGCGTGCAGAAGGGGCCCATCAGCACCGCCGTCAGGTCCAGCACCTTGAGGCCGGCGAGGGCACCAAAGCCGCGTCCGGGTTGATCGGTCATGCGAGGTTCTCCTTCAGGCCTTCGCGCAGGGCGGGGGCGGCGATGGCGATGATGCGGCGCGCGCGCTCGCGCTCGGAAGCGCCGCGCAGATCGGCCACACCATGCTCGGTGACGACGAAATCCACATCCGAGCGCGGCGTGGTCACGGGGCCGGAGAGCCGCGCCACGATGCGGCTTGCGCCGTCCGAGGCGGTGGCGGGCAGGGCGATGATGGAGGCGCCGCCTGGCGAGCGTGCGGCAGCGCGCGCGAAATCCGCCTGGCCGCCGACGCCGCCGATGATGTTGGCTCCGATGCGCTCGGCATTCACCTGGCCGGTGAGGTCCACTTCGGCCGCCGCGTTGATCGCAAACAGCCCGGGGAGTTGCGCCAGCACCACCTCATGATGCGTGTAGGAGGAAGGCTTCAGCGCGACCGCCGGATTGCGATGCGCGAAGCGGTGCAGCTCCGCGCTGCCGACCAGCGTGGTGGTGACGCTGACGCCAGGGTCGAGCGGCTTGCGGGCGTTGGTGATGACGCCGGACAGCATCAGCGCCATCGCGCCATCGCCCAGGATGCCGGAATGCAGGCCGAGATCGCGGTGCCCGGCCAGCGCCGCCAGCACCGCCTCGGGCAGGGCGCCGAGGCCGGTCTGGATCGTGGCGGCGTCGGGGATGAGGGACGCGATATGCCCGCCGATGGCGCGCTCCACGGCGTTGGGTTCCGCACGGGGCAGCAGGTGGGGCGTGCGCTCGCTGTGCAGCACCACAGCCAGCCGTGCGGCCGGGATGCGCGCGTGGCCTTGGGTGTCCGGCACATGCGGGCTGATTTCGGCGATCACCGTGCGCGCCTGCGCCACCGCCGCATCCATGTAGTCCACGCAGGGGCCCATGCTGTGGGTGCCCGCAGCATCGGCCGGCGGCAGCAGCAGCAGCGCGACATCGCAGCGGATCTGCCCGGTGGCGATCATCCGGTGCACCTGCCCGCCATGCATCGGGACAACCTCCAGCACGCCCGTACTCGCCAGCGCGCGGAAGGTGCCGAGGCCGCCCAGGCCGCGCATGGCGATGTGGTCTGCGTGTTCGGGGCGCAGCACGCGGGCCAGGCCGGTGCCGAGAAAAACACTGACGCCGCCGAGCGACGCGCGCTGTTCCACCAGCGCCTCGACGAGTGTCGGAGGTTCACCCGTCACCTGGCCCCAGAGGATGTGGTCGCCCGCGCGGATGTGACCAGTGAGGTCGAGGCTCAATAGGATTTCGGCTGGCCGAGCACGCGCTCGGCGATGTGGGAGAGGATCAGCTCGCGTGAGACGGGGGCGATACGCGGGATCAGGCTTTCGCGCAGGTAGCGCTCCACGTGATATTCCTGCGCGTAGCCCATGCCGCCATGCGTCATCACCGCCGTCTCGCAGGCGCGGAAGCCGGCTTCGGCGGCGAGGTATTTGGCCGCGTTGCTTTCCGCGCCGCATTCGCGGCCTGAATCGTAGAGGCTGGCGGCCTTCCAGACCATGAGTTCCGCCGCCTCCAGCTCCGCCCAGTTGCGCGCGAGCGGGTGCTGGATCGCCTGGTTCTGCCCGATCGGGCGGCCGAAGACGCGGCGCTCCTTCGCGTATTGCGAGGCCTTGCGGAGTGCGGCGCGGCCGATGCCCACCGCCTCGGCCGCGATCAGGATGCGCTCGGGGTTCATGCCGTGCAGGATGGCCTGGAAGCCCTGGCCTTCCTCGCCGATGCGGTCCTCCATCGGGATTTCGAAGCCGTCGAAGAAGACCATGTTCGAATCCACCGCATGGCGGCCCATCTTCTCGATGAGGCGGATCTCCACCTTGCTGCGGTCGATCTCGGTGTAGAACAGCGTCAGCCCATCGGTCTTGCGGCGCACCTGGTCGAGCGGCGTGGTGCGGGCCAGCAGCAGCATCTTGTTCGCGACCTGCGCGGTGCTGATCCACATCTTCTGGCCATGCACGACGTAGCCGTCATTGCGGCGCTCGGCGCGCGTCTTGAGCTGGGTGGTGTTGAGGCCGACATCGGGCTCGGTCACCGCGAAGCAGGGCTTGTCCTGGCCCGCGATGAGCGGCGGCAGGAAGCGCCGCTTCTGTTCCTCGGTGCCGAAGATGATAACGGGGTTAAGGCCGAAGATGTTCATGTGCAGCGCGGATGCACCGGACATGCAGGCGCCCGAGGCCGCGATGGCCTCCATCATCAGGGCCGCCTCGAAGATGCCGAGGCCACCGCCGCCATACTCGGTGGGCATGGCAATGCCGAGCCAGCCGCCCTTGGCCATGGCCGCGTGGAAATCATGCGGGAAGACGGCGTCGCGGTCCCGCGCCAGCCAGTAGTCATCCGGGAAATCGGCGCAGATCCGGCTGATCTGCTCGCGGATCGCGACCTGTTCGGCCGAGAGGGTGAAGTCCATGGCGTTTCCTTCCTTGGCGGCGAGCATGCGGTGGCGGCCGCCCGACGTCAACGCGCCGCTTGACGCGTGCGTTCGCAAATGCATAGCCTGTTCGCATAAACGAACGCCTGACGACAGGCGCCGGAGGAAACATGGTGCTTCACCGCCGCGCCCTGCTGGCCGCGTCCGCGCTGCCGCTCGCCGCCCCAGCCCTCGCGCAATCCTGGCCGGACCGACCCTTGCGCCTGGTCATCGCCTTCCCCGCCGGCAGCCTGACGGATGTGCTGGGCCGCCTCCTGGCCGAGCCGCTCGGCCAGCGCCTGGGGCAGCCCGTGGTGGTGGACAACCGCGCGGGCGGCAACGGCACGGTGGGCACCATCGCCGTCCAGCAGGCGGCCCCCGACGGCAACACGGTGCTGATCATCAGCACCAGCGCCGCTTCGGTGAACCCGCACATCATCCGCCGCCTGCCCTTCGACCCCGTGCGGGACTTCACGCCGATCGGCGCCATCGCCGAGGCGCCCTATCTGCTCGTCGTCCCCGCCTCCAGCCCGGATACGAACCTCGCCCAGTTCCTGGACCGCGCCCGGGCCCGCCCGGGTGAGCTGAGCTTCAGCCATGGCAATGCGAGTGCGCTGATCATGACGGAGGTGATGGCGCGCCGCGCCGGCGTGCGCCTCAACGCCGTGCCCTATCGCGGCGGCGCGGAGGCGCTGACCGATGTGGCGGCTGGCCGCATCGACTGCACCTTCACCGATTTCGCCAATGGCCTGGCGCAGGCGCAGGGCGGGCGCGTGCGTGGCATCGCGCAATCGGCGGGCCAGCCGACGCCGCTGGCGCCCGAGGTGCCGCCCGTGGCGCAGGTGGTGCCAGGCTATGACATCAATGTCTGGTTCGGCCTCGCCGCACCCGCCGGCACGCCCGAGCCCATGGTGCGCCGCTGGAACGAGGCGCTGAACGGCGCCCTGCGTGACGAGGCGGTGGTGGGGCGCCTGCGCCAACTCGGCTTCCTGCCCTTCACCCAGACGCCCGAGCAGTTCGGCCAGTATATCCGCAGCCAGCTCGCGAGCTGGGGTGAGCTGGTCCGCATCGCCGGCGTCGAGCCGCAATAGTGGATGGTGGCTTCACCCGTGTAGGGCCACGCTCCGTCGCGCGCGTGCTGGAGCTGGTGGGTCGTCTCGCCGCCGCACCCGAGGGCGTGCCGCTCGCGGCCCTCGCCGCCGCGATGGACGCGCCCAAGACCAGCCTGCTCGGACTGCTGCGCGGCCTGGCGGCCGAGGGCTACGCCCTCCAGCAGGAGACGCGCTGGCGCCTGGGGCCGGAGGCAGTGGGCCTGGCCCGTGCCATCCTCGCCGCTGCCGGCGATGGCGACCTCGTCACCGCCGCCCGTCCCTCGCTGGAGGCGCTGGCCAGTGCCGTGGGGGAGACGGCGATGCTGGCCGTCCTGGCGCCCGATCGCAGCGCCATGGTCTATGCCGACAAGGTGGAGAGCCGCACGGCGCTGCGCTTCGCGGCGACGGTGGGCGATGCGCGGCCGATCCATTGCACCGCCTCGGGCCGCGTCATGCTGGCCTTCCTGCCGCCGCCCTGGCCTGCTGAATTCCTGCGCAGCGCGCGCCTCACCCCGCACAGCCCGACCTCCGTCACCGACCGCCGCGCGCTCCGCCGCATGGTGGCCGAGACGCGCGAGAACGGCTTCGCGGTCACGCTGGGCGAGGCCACGGAAGGCGTGGCGGGCCTGGCCGCGCCCGTCTTCGGCGCGCGGGGCGAGGTGGTGGCGGCCCTCGTCCTCGCCGGCCCCATCGCGCGCGTCGAGCCGCGCCTGGCCCTCTTGTCCCGCCGCGTCCGTGAGACGGCGGCGGAGATTTCCCGCCGTCTCGGCCATCGTCCCAGCTGAAGGAGCTTCCATGCCCGGCCTGCATTATGAGGAATTCACCGAGGGCCAGACCTTCGAGCACGCGCTGTCACGCACCGTCACCGAAGCCGACAACATGACCTTCAGCCTGTTGACGCTGAACCCGCAGCCGCTGCACATCGACCGCCACTTCGCGGAATCCACCGAATGGGGCCAGCCGCTGTTCAACAGCCTGATGACGCTCGGCATCATGATCGGCATGTCGGTGAGCGACACCACGCTCGGCACCACCATCGGCAATCTCGGCATGACCGAGGTGCGCTTCCCCAAGCCGGTGTTTCATGGCGACACGCTGCGCTCCCGCACGCGGGTGGTGGCCAAGCGCGAGAGCCGCTCGCGGAGCGATGCCGGGCTGGTCGAGTTCGAGCATGAATGCCTGAACCAGCGCGGCGATATCGTCGCCACCTGCCGCCGCATGGCCTTCATGCGCAAGTTGCCGGTGGCGGCCTGATGCGCAGCTGGCTCTTCGTGCCCGGCGACAGCGAGCGGAAATTCGCGCGCGCGTCCGAAGGCGAGGCGGATGCGCTGATCCTCGACCTCGAGGACAGCGTGCTGCCCGTGAACAAGGAAGCCGCACGCGGGATCACGCGCACGATGCTGGAGGCGCCGCGTGGCCGGCAGCAGCGCTGGGTGCGGGTGAATGCGCTCGACACCGGGCTGACGCTGACCGACCTCGCTGCCGTCATGCCGGCGCGGCCGCATGGCATCGTCCTGCCGAAATGCGCCGAGGCGGGGCAGGTGCGGCAGCTCGGCCATTGGCTGGACGCCTTCGAGGCGGCGCAGGGGCTGAAGGCTGGTTCCACCCGCATCCTCGCCATTGCGACCGAGAC
This sequence comes from Roseococcus sp., assembly GCF_019747315.1. Classification (GTDB taxonomy): domain Bacteria; phylum Pseudomonadota; class Alphaproteobacteria; order Acetobacterales; family Acetobacteraceae; genus Roseococcus. The sequence goes on from NZ_JAIEQY010000238.1 coordinate 7,826, forward strand.
GGCGGCCTCGCTCTTCGGCCTCGGCGGCTATGCGCAGGCCGGGCCGCGGCTGGCGGCACTCACCTGGGGTGCCGAGGATCTGTCGGCCGATATCGGCGGCCTCGCCAATCGCGCGGATGGCCAGTGGCTCGGCGTCTATCGCCTGGCGCGGGAGATGTGCCTGGCGGGTGCGGCGGCCGCCGGCGTGCCGGCGATCGACACCATCCATGTCGAGATCAACGACCTCGATGGCCTCGCCGCCGATGCGCGGGCGGCGCGGCGCGATGGCTTCGCGGGCAAGATGATCATTCACCCGAGCCATGTCACAGCCACCAACGCCGCCTTCACGCCGGCGCCGGAGGAACTCAACTGGGCACGGCGCGTCGTCGCCGCCTTCGCTGATGGTGGTGCCGGGGCCACGAGGATGGATGGCAAGATGCTCGACCGGCCGCATTTGCGCCTGGCGGAACGGCTGCTGTCGCAGGGAGACGCACCATGAAGCGGCGCCATGTCCTGGCCCTTTCGGCCCTCGCCACCCCCGCGCTGGCGCAGGAGGAATGGCCGCAGCGCTCGGTCCGCATCATCGTGCCGGCGGCGGGGGGCGGCAGCAGCGACCCCATCGCTCGCTTCCTGGCTCAGGCCTTCACCGCCCGCTTCGGCCAGGGCTTCGTGGTGGAAAACCGCCCGGGCGCGGCCGGCAATGTGGGCATGACCACCGCCGCGCGCGCGGCACCGGATGGGCATACGCTGCTCTTCGCCTTTGCCGGCCCGCTGGCCACCAACCTCGCCCTTTACAGGGACCTCCCTTTCCAGACCCAGCGCAGCTTCGATGCCATCATCCGCATGGGCGGCGTGCCCAATGCGCTGGTGGTGGGGCAGGGCTCCCCCCTGCGTAACATGGCGGATTTCCTGGCCCGCGCGCGGGCGCAGCCCGGTGCGCTGGCCTATGGCTCGACCGGCAGCGGCAGTTCCATGCACCTGGCGGGCGCGCTGCTCTCGGCGGCGGCAGGCATCGAGCTGAACCACATCCCCTACAGCTCCCCCGCCGCGGCGACGACGGACCTGATCGCCGGGCGGCTGGATTCCATGTTCCTGGGCACGCCGGGCACCGTGCCGCTGCTGCGCGGCGGGCAGATCCGGGCGCTCGCCGTGCTGGCCGAGCGCCGCGCGCGCGTCATGCCCGAGGTGCCGACAGCGATCGAGGAGGGGCTGTCCGGTGTGGTGATGGGCACCTGGTTCATGCTGCTGGCGCCCAAGGGCACGCCGCCGCGCATCGTCCAGGCGCTGAACGCCGCGGCGAATGAGGCGCTGGCCGGGCCGGGGCGGGAGGCGCTGGCGCAGCTGGGGCTGGAGCTGGAAGAAGGTGCCGCCGGCGGCACCCCCGCCGAGGCCGAACGCTTCCTGGCCGCGGAGATTGCGCGTCATGCGGAGATCGTGCGGCGGGCGAATATCCGCATCGAGTAGGCGCCTTAGGCGCCTGGGCGTTCCACTGCGCGCACCAGCAGCGTCGCGCCCTCATGCCCCGTCACCTCGATGGCGGCGCCATCGGGGATGATGCCGCCATCGGCCGTGCGGGCATGCCAGCTGCCATCGGCCACCTGCACGCGGCCCTGCGGGGAGAGGTCGCCCAGCGCGATCCCTTGCAGCCCGGTCAGCACGCCGCCCGGCGCCGAGACATCCGGCCCGCGCGGCTTGGGCCGCTTGAAAAAGTAGGTGGCGATGCTGCCGGAGGCACCGAGCAGGAAGATACCCAGCTGCCCTGGCCAGCCGACGCCAAGGTAGGACGCGCCCGCCGCCGCCGCCGCGCCGATGGAAAGCCACAGGAAGACAGTGAAGGGCGTCAGCATCTCCAGCCCCAGCAGCACCAGGGCCAGGATGGCGAGGATTTCCCAGTTCATGCGGGGTAGCGCCGGGGCGGTGCCGGCGGCGGCTCGGGCGGTGGGTTGTTGGCCGCGATCACCGCCATCACCTGCGCGATCTGCCCGGCCATGGACGCAGTCTCCATCGGCATGATGAGCGTCTTGGTCGAGGGATTGGCGGCCAACGCCTCCAGCGCCTTGATGTATTTCTCGGCCACGAAATAGCTGAGCGCCGCATTGCCTGCGCCCTCGGAGGCGAGCGCCACGGATGTCACGGCCTTGGCCTCGGCTTCGGCCAGGCGTTCGCGCGCCTGGGCGTCGAGGTCGGCGGCTTCCTTGCGGCCCTGGGCTTCCAGCACCACGGCCTCGCGCTTGCCCTCGGCCTCGGCGACCACGGCGCGGCGGCGGCGCTCGGCGGTCATCTGCAGGTTCATCGCCTCCACCAGGTTGGCTGGCGGTTCCACCTTCCGGAGTTCCACCCGGGTGACCTTCACGCCCCAGGGGTCGGTCGCGGCATCGAGCACGGTCATCAGCTGGCGGGAGATTTCCTCGCGCTTGCTCAGCGTCTCGTCAAAGGTCATGGAGCCGATGACGCTGCGCAGGTTGGTCATGGCCAAGGCTTCCAACGCATTGGCCAGGCCCGCCACCTGATAGGCCGCCTTCACCACATCCATCACGCGGTAATAGACGATGCCATCCACCAGCACCGCGGCATTGTCCTTGGTGATGACGGCCTGTTCCGGAATGTCGAGCACGGTTTCCTGGATCACCATGCGATGGCCGATGCGGTCCACCAGCGGGATGATGAGGCCGAGGCCAGGATCCAGCGTGCGGGTGAAGCGGCCGAAGCGCTCCACCGTCCAGACCTGGCCCTGGGGGACGGTGCGCACGCCCATGATGATGGCGACGATGGCGACGAGCAGGACGGCGCCGACGAGGATGAGCAATTCCATGGGTGGTCTCCTGCGAGGGGGCTTTGCCCCCTCGCGCTCCCCCAGCAGGAGGCCAACCTCCTGCACCTCGATTCATCGGAGATGCAAGAACCTGAGGTTCTTGCTGGGGAGTTTGAGGGGCGAAGCCCCTTAACCTTACTCCGCCGCCTGCCGCATCGCCAGCGCGCGCCACACCTTCTCCGGCGTCACCGGCATGTCGATATGGGCGACCCCCAGCGCATCGCAGACAGCGCTGACAACGGCCGGCGGCGCCCCGCAGGAGCCGCCTTCGCCCGCCCCCTTCACGCCGAGGTCGTTCGACGGGCAGGGCACCACGTTCAGCCCCACGGTCAGCTCCGGCAGGTCCGCCGCGCGGGGCATGCAGTAATCCTGGAAGGTGGCGGTCAGGAACTGGCCGCTCTCGTCATCGTAGCGGGCGTGCTCGTAAAGCGCCTGGCCGATGCCCGAGACGATGCCGCCATGGCACTGGCCATGCACCAGCATCGGGTTCAGCGGCACGCCCACATCGTCCACGGCGGCATAGCGAACGACGCTGACCATGCCGGTGTCGGTGTCGATCTCCACCTCGGCCACGTGGCAGCCATTGGGGAAGTTGCACTCGGTGTTGCGCTTGTAGAGCAGTTCCTCATCCAGGCCCGGTGTCTCGTCGGGGATGCCCTCGGCCTGGGCAAGTTGCGCCCAGCTGATGGTGCGGTCCGTGCCGGCGATGCGGAACATCTCGCCCTCATGCTCGATATCGCCTTCCGCCGCTTCCAGCAGGAAGGCGGCCAGGCGCTTGGCCTTGGCCAGCACCATCTCCGAGGCGCGGGAGACGGCGACGCCGCCCATCTGCGAGGAGCGGCTGCCGCCCGTGCCGCCCCCGGCCGGCGTCAGGTCGCTGTCGCCCTGGATCAGCTTCACCTTCTCGAAGGGAATGCCGAGGCGCGCATGCAGCACCTGCGCGAAGGCGGTCTCATGCCCCTGGCCATGGCTGAAGGTGCCGACATGCACCAGTGCCTCGCCGGCTGGGCTGATCTTCACCCGCGCCCATTCCTGCGGCTGACCGCCCGAGGCTTCGATGAAATAGCCGATGCCACGGCCGCGCAGCTTGCCCTGGGCCTGGCTTTCGGCGCGGCGGGCCGGGAAGCCCTGCCAATCCATGAGGTCCAGCGCCTGGGCCTGGGTTTCCTCGAAGTGGCCGCTGTCGATCTCGTTGCCGGCGCAGTTGAGGTAGGGGATCTGCTCGGGCTTCACGTAGTTGCGGTTGCGGATTTCGTCGGGGGTGAGGCCGAAGGCGATGGCGCCCTGGTCCAGCAACCGCTCGATCACATAGGCGGTCTCGGGGCGGCCGGCGCCGCGATAGGCGTCGGTCGGCACGGTGTTGGTGAAGGCGCAGCGCACCTGGATGCTGACATCCTGCATGTCATAGACGGTGCCCTGGATGCGCCCGCCGGCGACGGTCGGGATGCGCGGGCCGAAGTCGAACAGATAGGCGCCCATGGCGGCGATGGTGTTCACCTTCATGCCGAGGATTTTCCCCTGGGCGTCGAAGGCCATTTCGGCATGGGTCACGTGGTCACGGCCATGCGGGTCGCAAAGGAAGGTTTCGGTCCGGTCGGCGCGCCACTTCACGGGCCGGCCGATGCGCTTGGCCGCCCAGAGCACCATCGCACTCTCCGGGAAGAGCTTGCCGCGCAGGCCGAAGCCGCCGCCGACATCGGGGGAGATGACGCGGACATGCTCCTTCGGCAGCTTGAAGATGAACTTGGCCAGGCTCTCGCGCACACGGACCACGCCCTGGGTCGGGCTGTGCAGGGTGAAGTGGTTCTCGGCCGGGTCGTATTCGCCGAGCGCCACGCGCGGCTCCATCGGGTTGCCGACCAGGCGATTGTTCACCAACTCCACGCTCACGGTCTTGGCAGCCTTGGCGAAGGCGGTCTCGGCCTGGGCCTCCCGGCCGTTCGACCAATGCACGCAGAGATTGGATTCGCGCTCGGGCCAGATCACGGGCGCGCCTGGCTCCAGCGCGGCGGCCGTGTCGGTGATGCTGGGGAGGATGTCGTAGTCGATCTCGATCATCTCGGACGCGTCCTGCGCCTGGCTGCGGGTCTCGGCCATGACGATGGCGACCGGGTCGCCCACGAAGCGGACGGCCTCAGTCTGCAGGATGTGGCGGTCGGGGCACCAGAGCGGCTTGCCGTCCTTGCCCGGCACCTCGACCATGACGGGGAAGAGGCCGAGGCCATCGGCCTTCGCGTCATGCCCGGTCAGCACCTCGATCACGCCGGGGGCGGCCTTGGCGGCATCGGTGTTGATGGAGAGGATCTTTGCATGCGCGTGCGGGCTGCGCAGCACCACCATCCAGGCCTGGTTGTCGCGGTTGATGTCATCCGTGTAGGTGCCGGCGCCCGTGAGCAGCCGCACATCTTCCTTGCGCCGCACCGATTGGCCGATTCCGAACTTGTCCATCCGCTTGTCTCCCCAGGGTCCCGCCCAAACTAGGGAAGGGGGGTCGCCCTGACAACGCGGGCCGACTAACCTTTCTTCCGGAGGAAACACGATGCGCTTCGATCTGCCCGATGCCCCGCCGCATGCCAAGGCGCTGCGCCGCGAATTGCGCGCCTTCCTGGCCGAGGCCGGGCGCGACTGGACGCCCGAAATCCGCGCCCGCTCCTGGATGGGCTTCGACCGTGACTTTTCGCGCGCCGTCGGCGCCCGCGGCTGGATCGGCATGACCTGGCCCTCGACCTATGGCGGACATGATAAGAGCGGGCTGGAGCGCATCGTGGTGCTGGAGGAAATGCTGGCCGCCGGCGCCCCGGTCGGTGCGCATTGGATCGGCGACCGGCAATCCGGCCCGCTCATCCTGCGCCTCGGCACGGAGGAGCAGCGGCGGCGCATCCTGCCGGGCATCGCGGCGGGCGAGCTGGCCTTTTGCATCGGTCTTTCCGAGCCGGAGGCGGGCAGTGACCTCGCCAATCTCCGCACCAAATGCGAGCGCGTCCCCAACGGCTGGAAACTGAATGGAAGGAAGATCTGGACGACCTTCGCGCATAAGAGCGACTACATGATCGCCCTGGTCCGCACTTCGCCCGCGCCGGAGGGCGGCGCGCGCCATGCGGGGCTTTCGCAGTTCCTGGTGGATCTTCGCCTCTCCGGCATCTCCATCCGGCCGATCCGTGACCTCGCGGGCGAGGACAGCTTCAACGAAGTGACCTTCGACGACGTGATCCTGCGCGAGGATGATCTGCTGGGGCAGGAAGGCGCGGGCTGGGCCCAGGCGACCAGCGAATTGGCCTTCGAACGCAGCGGGCCCGACCGCTACCTCTCCTCCTACCCGGCGCTGGCCGCCGGCATGGATGCGCTGAACGCCACACCCACGCCGGGAGCCGAGGTGACCATCGGCCGGATGGTCGCACGGCTGAACACGCTCCGCGGGATGTCGCTCTCGGTCGGTGGCATGCTGGAGCGCGGCGAGGCGCCGGCGGTCGAGGCCGCGCTGGTCAAGGATGCCGGCAATGTCTTCGAACAGGCGCTGCCCGAGCGGATCCGCAACCTGATCGACCCCGCCGACAGTCCCGACGAATTGCGCCGCATGCTGGCGGGCCTGGCGCAGCTGGCCCCCACCTTCAGCCTGCGCGGCGGCACGCGGGAAATCCTGCGCGGCATCATCGCGCGCGACATGGGACTTCGCTGATGAGCGAATTGCGTTCGATCCTGGTCGAGCAGGTGGACCGGCTGGTGGCGGATGGCGGCGGTGTCGCGCTGCTGCGCGTGGTCGAGGCCGGGGAATGGCCCGCCGCCCTCTGGGCCGGGCTGGAGGAGCAGGGGCTGAACCTGGCCCTGGTACCGGAGGAAGCGGGTGGCGTCGGCCTCTCCTGGGGGGATGCGGCGGCCCTCTGGCAGGTGCTTGGCCGGCACGGCGCGCCGGCCCCCATCGCCGAGACCATGCTGGCCGCGGCCCTGCTCTCGGCCGCGGGGATCGAGGTGCCGGAAGGGCCGCTTGGTCTCGCGCAGGGCGCCGTGCCCTTCGGGCGGCACGCCGCACGGCTGGTGGTGCCCAAGGGTGCGGCCATTGCGCTGCACGCGGCGGGCGAATGCGCGCCGGCCGAGAATATCGGCCGTGAGCCGCGCGATGGCGTGACGCCGGGCGACCGCATCGCGCGCGGGGAATTGCCCAACGCCTTTGGCCCGCGCGCGGCACTCCTGGGCCTGGCCCTGATCCGCGCCGCGCTGATTGCGGGCGCGCTGGAGCGCATCCTGGCACTCGCCGTGGATTGGGCGAACACGCGCAAACAGTTCGGCCGCGCCATCGGCAAGTTCCAGGCGGTGCAGCAGCAATTGGCCGCCATGGCGGGGGAGGTGGCGGCGGTGCAGGTCGCGGTCCAGCAGGCGGCGCGCGCGGTGGATGCGCGCGGCCTGGCCGACGCCGGCTTCGAGATCGGCTGCGCCAAGGTCGTGGCGGGCGAGGCCGCGACGATGGGGGCCGCCACCGTCCACCAGGTCTTTGCCGCGATCGGCATCACCGAGGATCACGAGCTGCACCATTTCACCCGCCGCCTCTGGGCCTGGCGGGAGGAGGGCGGCACGGAGCGATTCTGGGCCGCGGAAATCGGCCGTGCCGCCATGGCGCGCGGCGGGGCCAACCTCTGGCCCGACATCACCGCACGGGACGTGCAAGGAACCGAAGCATGACAGACTTCCTCAAGATCGAGCAGGACGGCCCGGTCATCACCCTGACCCTGAACGCGCCGGACCGGCGCAACGCCATCTCGGGCTTCGAGGATTGCGACGAGGTGGAAGCCGCCTGCAAGCGCATCGCGCGGGACGACAGCATCCGCTGCGTCATCCTCACCGGCGCCGACCCCGCCTTCTGCGCGGGCGGCGATCTCAAGGGCATGCGCGACCGCAAGGGCATCATGGCGGCCGACAGCCCGGCCGTGATGCGCGAGAACTACCGCCGCGGCATCCAGCGCATCCCGCTCGCGCTGTGGGAGCTGGACGTCCCGACCATCGCCGCCGTGAACGGGGCCGCCATCGGTGCCGGGCTCGACCTCGCCTGCATGTGCGACATGCGGATCGCGTCCGAGAAGGCCATCTTCGCCGAGAGCTTCGTGCGCGTCGGCATCGTGCCTGGCGATGGCGGCGCCTGGCTGCTGCCGCGCGCGGTCGGCCTTGCCATGGCGGCCGAGATGTCCTTCACGGGCGATCCGCTGAATGCCGAGCAGGCGCTGGCCGCGCGCCTGGTCAGCCG
>NZ_JAIEQY010000355.1 GCF_019747315.1 Roseococcus sp.
CGGCCGCGCCGGTGCTGGTCGTCGGTGGTCCGGCGGGCGCCGGTGCGGCTGGGCGGGCCGGCGCCGCGGCGGCCCCACCCCCCTGGCCGAGGCGATATTCCATGTCGCCGCGGAGCTTCTCGATATCCTCGGCGAGGCGGCGATTCTGGTTTTCCAGCACATCCACGCGGCCGCGCTGGCGGCGGACCTCCTCCTCCAGCGCGCTCACGCGGTCGAGCAACTGGCCAACCAATTCACCGCCACCGCCGGAACCGCGGCTGACCGGCGCGGGGGCCGCGCCGCCACGGCTGCGCAGCTGCTCCATCTCCTGCCGCAATTGCAGGATCTGGTTCTGCAGGGCGATGCCCTCGCGGCTGTCCATCTGCGCGGCGGCAGGCAGCGCGAGCGCGAGGCCCGCCGCCGCCAGCATCAGGCGGCGCAAGCCGCCCAAGTGAGCAGGGAACATGCCGAGCACCGCGCCGGGATCAGCGGACGACCGTGACGGCGCGGCGGTTCTGGGCCCAGGCGGATTCATTGGAGCCAAGCGCCTCCGGGCGGTCCTTGCCGTAGCTGATGGTCTGGATCCGCGTGCCGGCCACGCCGCCCGCCACCAGCACATCGCGCGCCGCATTGGCGCGGCGCTGGCCGAGGGCCAGGTTGTATTCGCGTGTGCCGCGCTCGTCGGCATGGCCTTCGACCGTCACCTGGACCTGCGGGAACTGGCCCATCCAGCGGGACTGGCGCTCCAGCACGGGGCGCTGGTCGGCGCGGATGTTGGTACGGTCGGTGTCGAAGAGCACGCGGTCGCCGATATTGGCGACCAGATCCTCCTGGCTGCCCGGGCGGACCTGGCCGGCGCCGGCACCGGCACCCGCGGTGTTGGCGGTGTTGTCGGCGTCGGACGAGCAGGCAACGAGCAGGCCCGCGGCCGCGAGGACGGCGAGAAGGGAATTCGTGGCGGCCATGGTCAACTCCTTGCTGGCACGGCGCCCCAGGGGCGCATGGTCTTGGACGCGGCTGCGCCTTCGCAACCGCAACATGAACAAGACTGTCCCTAGCGGCCGCAGATGGCGCAATCAAGGCGAAAGCCTTGCAATCCCGGCATTGCCACTATTCGTGACAATGGGAGGGCCGGGCTACGCATGGACCCAGCCCTGCCGCGCCCGCCAGTCCCGCGGCAGGTTGCCGAAGCGGGCGAGCTTGATCTGCGAGAGATCGGCGAAGTCGCAATCGCCCTCGAGGATGAGCTGCGACAAGGCGCGCCCCACCGCGGGGGAGAGCCCGAAGCCGATCGAGGACATGCTGGCGATGGTGACATTCTCCGGGTCGCTGAGCCGGTCCAGGATGGGGCGGCCATCCGGCGTGTTCTCGATGATGCCGCCCCAGGAGCGGATCACCCGCACATGGCCGAGCCTGGGGAACATTTCCGTCAGCCGCCGCGCCAGGCTCGCCACCACCGGGGTATTGCCGGCGCGCGGCGTGGCGGCGCCGTCGAGGTCCAGCCATTCATGCGGGCCGCCGCCATAGGCGAGGTTGCCGCGCAAGGTCTGCCGCCCATAGATGCCATTGCCATCCACCCCGCCATGCGCGAGGAGCGGCAGCGGCTCCGTCACCATGATCTCGGCCCGCGCGGGGGCCATGGGCACGCGCACGCCGAATTGCTCGGCCAGCATGCCGGTATGCGGCCCGGCCGCGACCAGCACGGCATCGCAGCCGATCTCGCCCGCGCTGGTCCGCACCGCGATGGCCTTGCCGCCGCGCAGCACCAGGCCCAGCACGGTGGTGTGCTGCAGGATGCGCCCGCCCTGGCGTTCCACCGCCCAGGCATAGGCCTGGCTGGTGCGCTGCGGATTGGCGTGGCCGCCGTAATGCCAGAACATCCCGCCATGCACGTCATCCGCCACCCAGGGGATGAATTCGCGCATCTGCTTCGCGTCCAGTTCCTCCGCGCGGAAGCCCTGGTCGGTGGCGATCCTGGCGCTGGCGCGCAGGCGTTCCATCTGGCCTTCGTCCAGCGCCACCTTGATGCGGTTGGGCCGCCATTCCGTGGGGTGGCCCAGCAACTCGTCCATCTGCGGCCAGAGGCGCTGCTCCTCGCGGAACAGGGGCGAATAAGGGTGGGTGCAGCCGCCGCCATTCCGCCCGCTGGCCTCCCAGCCGACAATGCCCTTCTCGATCAGCGTGACCTTATGCCCGGCCTTGGTCAGCCAGAAGGCCGTGGAGAGCCCGGTCACGCCGCCGCCGATGATGATGATCATTTTGTGCCCTCAAACGCCGGGCGGCGGCTCCGCCGCCTTGGCTTCGCCGCGCCACGGTTATGCGAGTGGGCGTGGCGGTCTGGCGGCGCCGGCCGCGTTGCAGCCGGATTCTCGCGGGGCCCCGGATGAACCATCGCACTCACTTTCCTACCTCGCTCAATCGCCCGCCGATGAAGACCGCCTCCTCGGGCACCGGCTCCCAATGCGGCAGCCATTGCTCGGCGATGCCGAACCAGCCCGTCCAGTTGGCGCGCAAGGCCGGGTCCTCCTCCAGCGCGGAGAGCACGGCCAGCGGCAGCGGGCGCAGGGGGGCGCGATAGCTCGCCATACGGGGCACCTCCTGGGCCAGCAGCGCCTGCACCGAATCCCGGCAGCGGCGGCCTTGGCAGGGCCCCATGCCGGCGCGGGTGAGCCGCTTCACCTGGTCCTGCGAGCCGGTGCCAATGGCGGCGAGCCCCGCCTCCGGCCCCTCGGCGCCGAGATAGCGCGGCGGGCGCAGCGCGCGGAGATCGCCGGCGCGGACCTCCTCGCAGGCGCAGATCATGCGGGCGGGGTCACCCAGGGCATGCGCCATCCAGGCCGCGCGCTCGACCGGCGCCGTGCCCGCCGCATCACCCGTGATGCGCACGCGATCCGGCAGCTTGGCCGCGACGAAGCCGCCGCGCGCCGCATCCCAGGCGATGGTGGCGCCCAGGAGATCGGCCATCTCCACATTCGGCGCGGCATCCACCGCCAGCACCACCGTGTCACAGGCCATTTCGCGCCAGGTGCCATCCTTCCAGGCGATGCCCTCGACCTCCAGCGAACCCAACAGCCGGACTTCGCAAGGCTCGGTGAGGCGCAGCGCGATGTCGGAGAAACTCACCTCTCCGGCGCCAATCACGGCCACACGGGTGCCGGTGAAATCACCGAGCACGCGATGCGCCGCATCCAGCCCGCGTGCGCCCATCACGCCCGGCAGTTCCCAGCCCTCGAAGGGCACCACCACATCGCGCGCGCCGGCGGCGATGGTGATGTGCCGCGCGCCGATCAGCCAGGCCGTCGCGCGATCCGCCAGACCCAGGATGAAGGGCGAGCCGGCAAAACCGCCCCAGACCGAGACGCCCAGCACCACCTCGACGCCCGCTTCCATCGCGGCTTCCAGGCCGGGGCGCGCGGCCACCACGCGCTCCTCCATCCGCGCCGGATTTTGCACGGCGGCGCCCAGGCGCCCGCCGAAGAAGAAAGGGATGTCGAGGCCGATCAGGCCGGGATCCAGCGGCTGTTCATCCAGCAGCACCACGCTCTCGCCGGCCCGGGAAGCGGCCAGGGCGGCGGTGATTCCCGCCTCGCCCGCGCCGATCACGGCACGGTCGAAAACCGCGCGCAATGGGAATGTCTTGCCGGCGAGGGAGGTGGGGTCGAGGGCCATGCCGGAAGCGCAGCACGGGATGCGCACGGCGTCCATGATAAAAAAAGGCCTCCGGCGGCTGGGGCCGAAAGGCCCCAGACCCCAATCCAGGGCGCGGATGAGCACGGTCACAGCTGATCCAAGGAGAGGGGTCTGGGGCCAATGGCCCCAGCCGCCGGAGGCCCTTAAACCTCCCGCGCTTCCGCCAACAGCAGCCGCCTGAGCCAGGCATGCCCTGGATCGCCCTCGAAGCGGCGATGAAACACCATGGAAAGCCGCGTGTGGCGGACATTCGCCGGCGGCTCGCGCGTGATGAGCTTGTGGCCTTCCGTCAGCTGCGTCGCCAGGCGGGCGGAGAGGTTCATGATCATCTCGGTGCGCGCCAGGATCTCCGGCACGGCGGAGAGATGCGCGACCACGGCCCCCAACCGACGCGAGAGCCCCAGCGCCGCCAGCACCACATCCATCGCCCCATCGCGCGAGCCATTGGGCGAATGCAGCAGATGCGGCACGGAGATGAAGCGCTCCAGCGTCAATTCGCCCTCGGCGAGCGGATGGTCGCTGCGCATCAGCGTCAGGAAGGCCTCGGGCAGCAGGCGCAGGCGGGTGTAGAGCGCGCCAGGCTCCGGCAACACGGCGATGGCGAGTTGCGCATCGCCGCGCTCCAGCAGGGCCTCGGCATTGGTGCGGTCGGCGTGGCGGATGGCGAGCAGGCAGCCCGGCGCCTCCCGCGCCATGCGCTCCAGCACGCGCGGCGCCAGCGCGGCCTCGGCATATTCCGAGAAGGCCACGCTGAACACGCGCCGCGCCGTGGCGGGATCAAAGGGCGCCTGCACGGCCAGCACCTCCGAGAGGCGGTCCAGCGCCTCGGCCACCGGGCCGGCCAGGGCGACGGCCAGCGCGGTGGGCTCCACCCCGCCCGGGCGGCGAAGGAAGAGCTCATCGCCCAGCGCGCCGCGCAGCCGCGCCAGCGCGTTGGAAACGGCGGGCTGCGACAGGTTCAGCCGCTGCGCCGCGCGCGTCACATGCCGCTCCCGCGCCACCGCGTCGAAGACGCGCAACAGGTTGAGGTCGAGCTGCGAGAGTTCGGTCATCGGGCCCTGCCATCATTCACGTTGGTGATGATCCCCGTTCCCTGAAGCGATTGGAAGGGGGCGGCGATACAGCGCAGTTTCCGCTCATCGAAATTCACCGCACAGGAGACTTCCCCATGCCCTCCACCCAGATCACCACCCCCTATGCCGCACTTCTGCTCCGGCTCTCGCTCGGCACCATCCTGCTGGCGCATGGCGCCTGGCTGAAGCTCGGCGTCTTCGGCCTGGCCGGGACGATGGGGTATTTCGGCTCCATCGGCTACCCGCCGGTCTTCGGCGCGCTGGTCGCCTTCGGCGAGACGGCGGCGGGCCTGGCACTCATCACCGGCGTGCTGCTGCGCCCCGCGGCGCTGCTGAGCCTGCCCATCCTGATCGGCGCCACGCTGGCGCATGCGGGCAATGGCTGGCTCTTCTCGGCGCCGAATGGCGGCTGGGAATTCCCCGCCTTTCTGACGCTGGCCATGCTGGTCCAGGCGGGGCTCGGCGCCGGCGCCCATGCGCTGGATCTGGGCCGCCTGCTGGGCCGCACGCCTGTCGCAAGCCAGGCCTGAACCGCGCCGCCTGCCTCCGTCACGACATGGCGGGGCAGGCATGGCCCAGCACCATGGGCATCCAGTTGCGGGCCGCACGGCCCGCAACTTCGTCCTGTCATCCTTCAGCCGGAATCAGACGGGGGCAGGCGTTGAACTCGGCACCACCGCCGCGGCGCCGACTTGGCGGATGATCATGAAGCCATTGATCCCGCTCGACATGTCCGCCGGATCAAAAAGCGCCAGCAGCGGCCCGCTCAACCGGTCCGCCGCTGGGCCGCAGGACACTTCACCACTTCGACCGTCTTGCCGAAGGTGAAGGCCCGCGCCGGGTCGCCCAGCACATTCTTCCGTGGCCGTGCGAGTTCAGTGCCGAGGCCGGGAGCGATGGCCGATCCGCGGCAGCATGCACTATCCCGGGGCTACGTCTCGGGAACACGCCGCAGGCTGTGTCTGGAGCATCAGCTCCTGAGAAGGGCCTGGACACGCTCGAAGGGGGGCCAAGCCGTGGCGATCTGCTCGCCAAAGGTAAAGACTGCGAAAACCGAGAGCGTCACGAGCAGGATGCTGGCCAGCCAGGCCAGGCGCAAGGCGGCCTTGGCCCGCCGCCGCGGCGGGGCGTGCCCTTCCGCCGGGCGAACCCCGGCCGGATGCCGGCGTTGCAGGGCCGGCGGCGTCGTTGGTGGAGGCGAACGGAGGGGATTGGCGCGTGGCGGTTCCGTCGGCGAAGGCGCTTGGACCTCCGGCGCCGCCGCCAGGCGGGCCTCACCCTCCAGGAGCGGCGCCGGCTCGGGCATCCCCGGCTCGGGCATCCCCGGCTCGGGCATCCCCGGCTCGGGCATCCCCGGTGGCTCCACCACCGACTGCACCACCTCTGGCACCACCGACTGCACCACCTCTGGCACCCAGGCATGGTCGCAGCTGGCGCAACGCAGCGCGATGCCACGGGCCAGGAGCGAGTCCGGAACGCGATAGGTCGCGGCGCAGTTCGGGCAGGCAATGTCCATGTCGGACTCGCATGTGCCAAGGCGAGGCTGATCCTGCAACCTCCCGTTTGCCTTCCGGGCCCCGGGCCTGCGAAACTCTGCCCCATGGTGCGATTCTCGGCCGTTGGTCTGCGCTATCCGGAGGGCGAGGGCGCGGCGGCTCTCTCCGGGATCGATTTCGCGCTGGCCCCGGGCAGCTTCACCTGGCTGCTGGGCCCTTCGGGGGCCGGAAAATCCAGCCTGCTCGGCCTGATGAGCCTCTCGCTGCGCGCCACCGAGGGCGAGGTGACGGTGCTGGACACGCGGATCGCCCGCCTCAGGCGTCGCGGCTTTCCCGCGCTGCGCCGGCGCATCGGCGTGGTCTTCCAGGATTACCGGCTGCTGCCGCATCTCTCGGTCTATGAGAATGCCGCCCTGCCGCTGCGCATCCAGGGGCTGACCGAGGCGCGCCTCGCGGCCGATGTGCGGGAGATCCTGCGCTGGGTCGGCCTGCTGGAACGCGCCGATTCCGCGCCCTCCACCCTCTCGGGCGGCGAGCAGCAGCGCCTCGCCCTGGCCCGCGCCGTCGTCGCCCGCCCGGCCCTGCTGGTGGCCGATGAGCCGACCGGCAATCTCGACGCCACCCAGGCGCGCCGCGTCATCGCCCTGCTGCGGGAGATGCACCGGATGGGCACCACCGTCGTCGTCGCCACCCACAGCGAGGCGCTGCCCGAGGAATACCCCGCCCCCACGCTGCGCCTTGAGGCCGGAAGACTGGTGTCGCATGGCTGACGGCAGGCGCCTGAAAGGGCGCGATCCGCTGGGGCTGCGCCGCGCCCTCGCGGACCGGCTGCTGCCCGCCCTGGTCGCCGCCATGGCGCTGCTGGCGGCCCTCGCCCTGGCCGGCGCCGATGGTGCGGGGCGCCTGGCCGAACGCTGGCAGCAAGGCGAGGCCGGGCAGCTCCTTCTTCAATTGCCGCGCGATGCGGCGCTGGAGCCGGTGATCGCGCGCCTCTCCGCCCTGCCCGGCATCGCCGCGGTCAGCGCCGTGCCGGATGAGCGGCTGCGCCAGCTCCTCGCCCCCTGGCTGGGCGAGGTGCCGAGCCTGCCCTTGCCCCGCATGCTCGCCATCACCCTGCGGATGGAGGCGGACCAGATCCCGCTGCTGGAGGCGGTGCAGGGCATCCCCGGCGCGCAGCTCGAATTGCGCAGCGAGGCGGTGCGCCTGGCCATGCACCTGGCCGAGGGGCTGGGCGCGCTCTCGCTGGCCATGCTCGCCTTGATCGGCCTGGTCGGCGCCGCGCTGGTGGCGGTGGCGACGCGGGCGGGCATCGCGGCACGGCGGGAGACCATCCTGATCCTGCATGAACTCGGCGCGCGCGATGGCGACATCGCCGGCCGCTTCGCCGGCCGCCTCGCCTGGCTTTGCGCCATGGGGGCGCTGGCGGGGCTGGCCATCGCCATCCCGGCGCTGTGGTTCCTGGCGATGCAGGCGCTGCCCGTGGTGCTGGCGCGCGACGCCATGGCGAGCGACCTGCCCTGGGCCTTGCTGGCGCTGCTGCCGCCGGCCGCCGCGCTGATCGGTTGGGGCACGGCCTGGGTCACGCTGCGGCTCTGGCTGCGCCGCCTGCCGTGAGGGGCCGCTTGCCCTGAGGGCCGCTTGCGCTGCGTCGCTTGCGCTTGGGGGGGGCTTGGTGCCAAGCGGGGGGATGCGCCTCCTGGTCCTCGACGCCTCCCTCTCCCGCTGCCTGGCCGCCCTGACCGAGGGCGAGACCGTGCTGATGCAGCGCATGCAGGAGGGGGCGCATGGCCAGGCGGCCGCGCTGCCACCGCTGGTGGAGGCGGTGCTGCATGGCGACATCGATGCCATCGCCGTCGGCACCGGGCCGGGCAGCTTCACCGGGCTGCGCAGCGCCATCGCGCTGGCCCAGGGGATCGGCCTCGCGCGTGGCATCCCCGTGATCGCGGTCAGCACGGGCGAGGCGCTGGTGGCCATGAGCGACCCCGCCGCCCCCGCCTGGGCCGTGACGGAAAACCGCCGTGGCGATCTTTACCTGGAACGCCCTGGCCTGGCCGCGCCCTGCGTGGTGACGGAGGCCGCGCTGCCGCGGCCGGAGCGCCTCACCTGGCTCGTGGGCGATGGCGCGCCGCGTGCCGTGGCGCGCCTGCTGGCGCGCGGGTGGCCGGCCGGGCTGGGCGAGGCGCGGCGGATCGAGGCCGCTTCCCTGGCGCGGGTGGCGCTGCGGCGCCTGGCCGGCACCCTGCCACCCCTGGCGCTGGAACCGCTCTATGTCGAGCCGCCGGCCACCACATGAAGCTGACCGCCGCCACGGTCGAGGATGCCCCGGCCCTGGCCGCGATCCACGCCGCCGCCTTCCCGCCGGGAACCGCCTGGCGGGCCGCGACCTTCACCACGCTGCTCCGTATGGAGGGCGTCATCGGATTGCAGGCGCCGGGCGGCTTCATCCTGGCGCGGCGGGTGCTGGATGAGGCGGAGATCCTCACCCTCGCCGTGCATCCGGAGCACCGGCAGCAAGGGATCGGCCAGGCCCTGGTCGAGACGGCGGCCCTGGCGGTGGCGGCGGCAGGGGCGAAGGTGATGTTCCTGGAAGTGGCCGAGGATAATGCGCCGGCCATGGCGCTTTACGCCCAGGCCGGCTTCTCGCGCGCAGGGCTGCGGCGCGACTACTACGCGCCGGGGCGGCATGCCTGGCTGCTGCGGCGGTCGCTCGAAGAATAGGGACAGGTTCCAGGGCGCTGCCCCCCCCCCCTTTGGCCTGGACCCGCCGGGGCCGCCAAGGGGCAAATAACTTCCCCGGCCCCCTCTCCTCAGCGATGGGCGGGCTGGCCGCGTTCGCCACAGGCGTAGTTGTGGGAGTGGACCAGGCCGTCGTCATATTCCTCGGGGCGCGTCGTCAGCGGGCGATGCGCCATGCGGCCGCGCTCGCTGCACGCGTAGTTGTGGGAGTGCACCAGGCCATCATCGTGATTGTCGTTCATCGTCATGTCTCCGGTCGAGGGTTGTTTGAGGGACGTTTCCTGCCCGTGAATGCCGCGCGGGGCGGGGCACGCCCCGCGCGGGATCTCATGCGTGATGGAATTGCGCGGCTTCCGTGCTGTCCTTCAACGCCGTGGTGCTCGCCGTGCCGCCGCTCGCCGCATTCGCCACCGCGTCGAAATAGCCGACGCCAACTTCGCGCTGATGGCGGACGGCGGTGAAGCCATTGGCTTCCTCGGCGAATTCCGCCTGCTGCAATTCGCTGTAGGCGCCCATGCCGCGCTCGGCATAGCCGCGCGCCAGCTTGAACATGGAGAGATTCAGGCTGTGGAAGCCGGCCAGCGTGACGAACTGGAACTTGTAGCCCATCGCCCCCAGCTCGCGCTGGAACTTCGCCGCGGCCTCCACGCCCATCTTGCGCTGCCAGTTGAAGCTGGGCGAGCAGTTATAGGCCAGCATCTTGTCCGGGAATTGCTTGTGGATCGCCTCGGCGAAGTCGCGCGCATCCTGCAGATCCGGATCGCTCGTCTCCCACCAGAGCAGGTCGGCATAGGGCGCATAGGCCAAGCTGCGCGCGATGGCGTAGGCCTTGCCCATGCCGGGGCGGATGCGGAAGAAGCCCTCCGGCGTGCGGTCATGGCCGATGAAGGGGCGGTCGCGCTCATCCACATCGCTGGTGAGAAGCGGCGCGGATTCCGCGTCGGTGCGGCAGAGCAGGACGGTGGATGTGCCCTCGACATCGGCGGCGAGGCGGGCCGCGTTCAGCGTGCGGATATGCTGCTGGATCGGCACCAGCACCTTGCCGCCGAGATGGCCGCACTTCTTCTCGCTGGCCAGTTGGTCCTCGAAATGCACGCCGGCGGCCCCCGCCTCGATCATCGCGCGCATCAGCTCGAAGGCGTTCAGCGCACCGCCGAAGCCGGCTTCGGCATCGGCGATGATCGGCGCCATGTAGTGCGTGCGGTCATCGCCCGTGCCGTCATGCCGCTCCATGGTGGCGATCTGGTCAGCGCGCTTGAGCGCGTTGTTGATGCGCTTGATCACCGTCGGCACGCTGTCCACGGGATAGAGCGACTGGTCGGGATACATGGTGTTGGAGGTGTTGGCATCGGCGGCGACCTGCCAGCCGGAGAGGTAGATGGCCTTCAGCCCCGCCTTCACCTGCTGCAGCGCCTGCATGCCGGTCATGGCGCCGAGCGTGGTCACCTGCGGCTCGGTGCGCAGCAGGTGCCAGAGGCGGCGCGCGCCCATCTCGGCAATCGTGTGCTGCGTGCGGAAGCTCCCCGCGAGCCGGGCGACATCGCCCGGCGTGTAGTCCCGCCGGATGCCGTCGAACCGGCCGGGCTCACCCCCGCCGGAGGCGGACATGCCATCCGGGGCGGGCAGCGGGGTGGGAATGGGGCGCATCGCGAAAATCTCCTTGGGTGTTCCTGGTCTGTGAAAGATTGACATTGCAGGCCGCGAAGTCACGCGCAAAACTGGGTTCAACCCGGCAAGACTGTGCATCCAGCGACAGTTCGGCCCGAAAATGCGTGAAGTTTGTAAAGGGAGCCCGCCATGGCACGACCGCTGATCGGCCGCACCGTCCGTCGCATCCGCACCGAGCGCGGCATGACGCAGCAGGCGCTGGCCGTACGGCTGGGCATCTCGGCGAGCTACCTGAACCTCATCGAGCATGATCAGCGCGCCGTCACCGCCGCCGTGCTGTTCAAGCTGACCGAGGCGCTGGGCGTGGACCTTGCGGCGTTGTCGGGCCATGCGGAACGCCAGCTGGAAGCGGGGCTGCGCGAGGTGCTGGCCGATCCCGTGCTGGGGCTCGATTCCGTCCCGGAGGGCGAGTTGCAGGCGATGGCGGCGGCCGCCCCCAATGCGGCGCGCGGCGTGCTGGCGCTCTACCGCGCCTGGCGCGTGGCGCGCGAGGACAGCTCCGGCATCGCGCTGCCCTCCGGCCGGCGCCTGCTGCTGCCGACGGAGGAGGCACGGGATTTCTTCCATGAGCGCGGCAACCACTTCCCGGAGCTGGAGCGCTTCGCGGAAAAGCTGGGTGCGGAGCTGCGCGCGTCACCGGCCGAGATGAACCACGCCATCGCCGAACGGCTGCGCAACGCGCATGGCGTGCGCGTGACCGTGGCGCCCATGCCCGAAAGCGACCGCCGCTTCGACCAGCGCACGCGCGACCTCTGGCTGGCGGAATCCCTGCCGCGCGAATCCCGCGGCTTCCGCATGGCCTTCCAGCTGATGCTTCTCGAAGCGCGGGAGGTGGTGGATGCGACGCTGGGCGAGGAGCCGCCCTCCAGCACCGAGGCCACGCAGCTCATCCGCATCGGCCTGCTGAACTACGCGGCGGCGGTGCTGCTCATGCCCTACATGCCCTTCCTGCATGCGGCGCGAGAGTTGCGGCATGATGTGGAGAAGCTCGCGGCGCGCTTCGGCGTCTCCTACGAGCAGGCGGCGCAGCGGCTCTCCACCTTGCAGCGCGAGGGGCATCGCGGCGTGCCCTTCTTCTTCCTGCGCGTGGACACGGCGGGCAATGTGACCAAGCGCTTCGCCGCCGCCGGATTTCCCTTTGCACGCTTCGGCGGCAGCTGCCCGAAATGGGTGGTGCACCACGCCTTCGGCACCCCCGAGCAGGTGCGCGTGCAGGCCGCCGAATTGCCCGATGGCGCGGCCTTCCTCTGCATCGCCAAGGCCATGCATGGGCCGACGCCGCGCTGGGGTGAGCCCTCCCCCACGCATGTGGTGGCGATCGGCTGCGACATCTCCCGCGCGTCGGAATTGGTTTATGCGGATGGACTGGATCTGACGACCGCGCGGGTGGGGATCGGGCTCTCCTGTCGGCTGTGTGACCGGGCGGATTGCCGCAGCAGGGCCTTTCCGCCGCTGGAGCACCGGCTGCGGCTGGATGCGAATGAGGATGGGGCCTCGCCGTGGCGGTTTGAAACCAAGACCGCGCCTTGAGGCCTCCCGCTTGCGCCCGATCTGGTTCGGGATGAAAAGGTTCCGTCGATCCGCTGTCCGAAACAGCGGATCGCTCCCCAAACGGACCCCCTCTGATGATTCAGCTCTACGGCCGCGCCAACAGCACCAATGTCTGGAAGCCCCTTTGGGTCCTGGAGGAGCTCGGCCAGCCTTATGAGCGCTTCGATGCAGGCATGGAGCATGGCGTGGTGGACACGCCGGAATACCGCGCGTTCAACCCCAATGGCCGCATCCCCTCGCTCCGGCATGACGGGGTGACGCTGTGGGAGAGCAACAGCATCTGCCGCTATCTCTGCATGATGGTGGGCGGCGATGCGCGGGGGCTCTACCCCGAGGAGGCTGGCGCCCGGGCCAGCGTGGATCGCTGGCTGGACTGGCAGCTTTCCACCCTCTCGCCGGCCGAGCGCGACCTGTTCTGGAACATGGTGCGCACGCCCGAGGCCAAGCGTGACATGAAGGCAGTCGAAGCCGCCGTGAAGAACAGCGCGGCCTGCTGGGCCATCCTGGAGGCCAGGCTGGCCGATGGCCGCCCCTTTATCGAGGGGGCGGGCTTCACCCTGGCCGATATCGTGCTGGGCTGCTTCGCGCGGCGCTGGTTCGGGCCCGAGGTCCGGGTGCCGGGCATGCCGGAATTCCCGAATCTCGCCGCCTGGTTTGGCCGCCTGGGCGAGCGCCCGGGCTTCCAGAAATGGGTCGCGCCGGCGCTCTTTTGACGGCTGGCTATTGCGGCTGGAAGCGCGTGATCTTCGTGCCGTTCAGGGCCAGCGCCGCCATCAGCCCGCGCTGGCCGAAGGTGATCGCATAGACCGGCTCGCGCAGGGTCGTCGCGGTCACATTGGCCTGCACGCCCTGGTCCAGCGCCACCACGGAGGGGCCGGTGCCGATCTCCCAGCCATCGGCCGCCATCAGCGCCGTCAGCGCCGCATCCGTCATGAAGAACATGGCGATCCCGGCGCTCTGCGCGCCGGCCAGCAGGCCGAAGCTGGCGCCGGCGATGCGGTAATAGCCCTGGCGCTCGCTGCCGCGCACCAGCGCGCCCTCGCCATATTGGCCGCCGATGATGAAGCCGCCGCTCAGGATGCGCGGGAAGATGAGGATGGAATGCGCGCCCGCGAAAAGCGGCCGGGTGTTCTCCATGCCCCGCAGCGTCTCCAGCGCGGAGGCGACCTCCGCATCGATCTCGCGCCGCGTGGCGGCCGCGGCGGGCCGGGCCAGCAGGGGCAGCAGCGCGAGCGCGGGCGAGTGGGCAATGATCTGGCGGCGATTCATGACGTGTCTCCGGTTGGGATGCAGGGGGGAACGCGGCGCCTCGCCCAGAGTTGCCAAGCCAAAGCTCAAGCTGGAAACCATCCGCCGCGAGGCTGGGGGGGCGCCGAAATCACGCAAACTCCGGCAGCGCCAGCCCGGCAGGATCGCTCCAGACGCGGCGGGTGGCCGGCCGGCAACCGTGCGGGCGTGGGGCAGGAGCATGGCGCCCGCTAGGCCAGCTCAGCATAGCCCAGCGCCGCCGCCTCCGCCTCATGGCGCAGCTGGACCGGGTAATCCGCCACCTCGGGCGGGAGGATGTTCGCGAGCATCAACCCCTCGCGCACCGCCGCCCAGCGCAGCGCCGTCCCGACCCGCAGCAAGGCGGCCTGCAAGGCCAGCGCCAGCGGCCCCGGCGTGGTCACGGCCGTCACGAAGGGGATGGCGGGCGTGGGTGGAGTGGGTGCCAGGATGCGGGTCAGCGCGGCGATCTGCGGGCGGTGCCGCCGGAAGAAGGCATAGGTCACATTGTCCACGCAGGTGGCCTCCGCCTCGCCCCTCGCCACGCGTTCGAGATTGGCGGGGTGGCTGTGCGTCTCGGTGATGCTGCCAAAGAAGGGCGCCCGGGCGCCCAGCCGCGCCAGGGCCAGGCGCGGCAGGTTCATGCCGGAATTGGAGTGCCGGCTGTTGAACACGAAATTCGCGCCGCGCAGATCGGACAGCTCCCGGTAAGGCGCATCAGCATGCACGATGAAGACCGCCGCGTGCAACCCCGGCGCGCAGTGCTGCGCGGTGTAGGTCGGCACGCCCAGGATGCGCGCCTGGCCCTGGAAGATCGTCTGGAGCGGATAGCCGCAGACCTGGGTGAAGATGTTTTGCGCCTCGATGGCGCCCGGCACGGGCGGGCGGTCGAAGGCCAGCGCCTCGGGCAGATCGCCCGGCCCGTCCCATTCCGTCCGAATGGCGTCCCAGAAGGCGGCGTTCTCGGCCCGCATCTCGGGGAAATTGTACATGGGCAGGCTGGCGCGCCAGGCTTGCATGCGGGACTCCTGACTTTGCGGGAAGCATGGGCGGCGCCCGGCTTGCGGGAAAGCCCCCCCGACGACATGTTGCAGGGCAGAGTCAGCCACGGACAGCGCCCCATGATCACCCTCCCGGCCCCCAAGCCCGACATCCTCGCGCGGCGCGACGCGATCCTGGCCGATCTCGGGCGGCTGCTGCCGGCCGATGCGGTGATCGGCGAGACGATCCGCATGAAGCCCTATGAGACGGATGGCTTGGCCGCCTACCGGCAGATGCCGCTCGCCGTCGTGCTGCCGCGCACCACGGACGAGGTTGCGCAGGTGCTGCGCTACTGCCACGCGAACGGCATCCGCGTGGTGCCGCGCGGCGCCGGCACATCTCTCGCCGGCGGCGCGCTGCCGCTGGCCGATGCGGTGGTCATCGGACTGATGCGGATGAACCGCATCAAGGAGATCAACCTCGAGGACCGCTACGCCGTGGTCGAGGCGGGGGTCACCAATATCGGCATCACCAAGGCCGTCGAGGGCGATGGCTTCTTCTACGCGCCCGACCCGTCCAGCCAGCTCGCCTGCATGATCGGCGGCAACGTCATGATGAATTCCGGCGGCGCGCATTGCCTGAAATACGGCGTGACCGCGAACAACCTGCTGGGCGTCACCTTCGTGACGATCGAGGGCGAGGTGATCGAGATCGGCGGCAATCACCTGGATGCGGCCGGCTATGACTGGCTCGGCCTCATCACCGGCAGCGAGGGGCAGTTGGGCATGGTCACCGACGTGACCGTGCGCATCCTGCGCGGCCCCGAAGGTGCCCGCGCCATGCTGGCGGCCTTCGATTCGGTCGAGGTCGCGGGGGCGGCGGTGGATGCCATCATCGGCTCGGGCATCATCCCGGTCGCGCTGGAATTCATGGACAAGCCCTGCATCCATGCCTGCGAGGCCTTCGCCCATGCGGGCTATCCGCTGGATGCGGAAGCCATGCTCATCATCGAGGTGGAAGGCAGCACCGATGAGCAGGACATGCTGCTCGGCAAGATCCGCGACATCTGCGCGCGCTTCAAGCCGATCAGCATGAAGCTGGCCGAAAGCGCCGAGCAGTCGCTTGCTATCTGGAAGGGCCGGAAGGGTGCCTTCGGGGCCGTGGGCCGCATCAGCCCCGACTACCTCTGCATGGACGGCACCATCCCGACCGGCGAATTGCCGCATGTGCTGAAGCGCATCGGCGAGATGAGCGTGCAATACGGGCTGGGCGTGGCCAACGTGTTCCACGCGGGCGACGGCAACCTGCACCCGCTCATCATGTTCGACGCCAATGACCCCGAGAGCTTCCGCAAGGCCGAGGAATTCGGCGGCGACATCCTGAAGCTCTGCGTCGAGGTCGGCGGCTGCCTCACTGGCGAGCATGGCGTGGGCGTGGAAAAGCGCGACCTGATGACCACGCAATTCACCACGCGCGAACTCGACCTGCAGCGCGCCATCAAGACCGCCTTCGACGCCGACTGGCTGCTGAACACCGCCAAGGTGTTTCCGCTGGCCGACAACCCGAAGATCGCCGCATGAG
>NZ_JAIEQY010000399.1 GCF_019747315.1 Roseococcus sp.
CCGCAGGATTTGTCGCCTGGAAGCCCGCATCTGCCAGGACTGCGGGTACACGGACTGCGGGGTACACGGACTGCGGGCGCACGGGCTGCAAGATCGCGCTCTGGGCTTCGCCGGTGCGCAGGAAAAGCGGGCCATCCTGGAGGCCAGCGCCGCCCGCCTGGCGATGCGTGAGATGCAGCTTGACTCGGCATGACATAAGGATATGTTGATGTCGCGTTGGTCCGGTGCGAGCCGGTGAAAAGGGAACGCCGTGCGGCCACCCTCCCCAGAATCGGGGAGGTTCAGCCAAGTCGGCGGCTGCCCCCGCAACTGTCAGCGGTGAGCTGACCCTGCTTCGCCCCCCAAGGGGGGCGCGTCACTGGGGATGACCTCCCCGGGAAGGCGGCAGGGCCAGTGTTGACCCGTGAGCCAGGAGACCTGCCAGCGCATTGACCCACCCAACACCGGCGCGGGGTGCCGCCGGGCAGGAGACATGACCATGCGCCTTCACCGCGCCCGCTTCGCCGTCCCACTTGCATCCCGGAAGCCCGGATTCGGCCGAATGTGGCGTCTGGCCCCATCGCGGGGCTGATCGCCATGCCAGCCCTCCCCGGCCAGGCCGAGGCGCCCGCCTCCCCCTGCGTGCAGCTTTGCACGCTGGATTCGGCGGGCATCTGCCTCGGCTGCGGCCGCAGCCTCGACGAGATCACCCGATGGGCGCGCGCCTCGGCCGCGACCCGCTGGGCGATCTGGCACGCGGCGCGGGACAGGCTGGCCCTTCGCCACCTTCCGACACCGCCGGCGCCCTGAGGGCCCCTGCGTCTGCCGTCATTCGCGTGACCGGCAGGCCAGGCCCGAACTGCGCCCGGATTGCAACCCAGGGATGAACCCATATGACTGCCTTCAACCTCGGATTTCCCCGCATCGGCCTGCGGCGGGAACTCAAGACCGCGCTCGAATCCCATTGGTCCGGCCGGACCGACGAGGCCGCGCTGCGCGCCACCGCCGCCGAACTGCGCGCCCGGCACTGGGCCTTGCAGCGCGACGCCGGCATCGCGACACCGCCCAGCAACGACTTCGCCCTGTATGACCATGTGCTGGACCATGCCTGCGCCTTCGGCGTGATCCCCGAGGGCTATGGCTGGCACCCGGGCGAGGCCGTGTCGCTCGCCACCCGCTTCGCCCTGGCCCGCGGCGGCCGCGGCACGGCGGGCGAGCGGGATGCGGGCATCGCCCGTGGCGTGCCGGCGCTGGAAATGACCAAGTGGTTCGACACCAACTACCACTACCTGGTCCCGATCTTCCGCCCTGGCCAGGAATTCATCGCCACCAGCTTCCCCGCCGTCGAGGCCTTCGAGGAGGCCCAGGCGCTGGGGCATGTGACACGGCCCGTGCTGCTGGGCCCCGTCTCCTTCCTGCTGCTGGGCAAGATGGCCGATGGCGCGGGCGACCCGCTGGCCTTGCTGCCCGGCCTGCTGCCCCTCTATGCCGAGACGCTGCGCCGTCTGGAGGCGGCGGGCGCGCGCCAGGTGCAGATGGATGAGCCCTGCCTCGCCCTCGACCTGCCGCCCCAGGCGCGCCTGGCATTTCGCACGGCCTATGCGGCACTGGCCGCCGCCGCGCCGCGCCTCTCCCTGCTGCTCGCCGCCTATTTCGGCGATCTGCGGGAGAATCTGGAAACGGCGCTGGGGCTGCCAGTGGCCGGGCTGCATCTCGACCTCGTTCGCGCCCCGCGCATGCTCGATGTCGCGCTGCGCCACGCGCCGCCGCGGATGATCCTGTCGCTCGGCGTGGTGGATGGCCGCAATGTCTGGGCGACCGATCTTTCCCGCGCCTTCCTGCAAGTGCGGGCGGCGGCGGCGGCGCGGCGCTTCGAGCTGCTGCACGTCGCGCCCTCCTGCTCGCTGCTGCACAGCCCGGTGGATCTGACGGGCGAAACCGGGCTCGACCCCGAGCTGCGCGGCTGGATGGCCTTCGCCCGGCAGAAGCTGGAGGAGGTGGCGCTCCTCGCCCGTGGCCTCACGGAAGGGCGGGGCGCCATCGCGGCCGAGCTGGCGGCGAGCGATGCGCGCCAGGCGGCGCGCCGCGTCTCGCCCCGGCTGCATGACCCGGCGGTGGCGGCACGCCTCGCGGCCGGGTGCCCCGAGGATGCGCAACGCCTGCCCTTCGCCGAGCGGCGCCCGGCGCAGCAGGCGCGGCTCAGCCTGCCCGCCTTCCCCACCACCACCATCGGCAGCTTCCCCCAGACGGCCGAGATCCGCGCCGCCCGTGCCGCCCACAAGCGGGGCATGATGACGGACGCGGCCTATGATGCGTTCCTCGCCGAACGCATGGCGGAGGCTATCCGCTGGCAGGAGGAGATCGGCCTCGACGTGCTGGTGCATGGCGAATTCGAGCGCAACGACATGGTCGAGCATTTCGCCGATTTCCTCACGGGCTTCGCGGTGACGAAGAATGGCTGGGTGCAGAGCTATGGCTCGCGCTGCGTGAAGCCGCCGGTGATCTTCGGCGATGTCGCCCGCCCCGCGCCGATGACGGTGGATTGGGCCCGCCGCGCCCAGGCGCTGACCACGCGGCCGATGAAGGGCATGCTCACCGGCCCCGTCACCATGCTGCAATGGGCCTTCGTGCGCGACGACATCCCGCGCGATGCGGTGCGCCGCCAGCTCGCCTACGCGATCCGCGACGAGGTGACGGATCTGGAAGCGGCCGGAATCCCCGTCATCCAGATCGACGAGCCCGCCTTCCGCGAGGGCCTGCCGCTGCGGCGGGATGAGTGGGATGCCTACCTGGCGGATGCGGTGCGCTGCTTCCGCATCTCGGCCAGCGGCGTACGGCCAGAGACGCAGATCCACACCCACATGTGCTATTCCGAGTTCAACGACATCATCGACCGCATCGCCGAGATGGATGCGGATGTGATCTCGATCGAGACCGCGCGGAGCCGGATGGAACTGCTCGCGGCCTTCGTGGACTTCCGCTATCCGAATGAGATCGGGCCCGGCGTCTATGACATCCACGCGCCGCGTCTGCCGGAGGCCGCGGAGATGGAACGCCTGCTGCGCATCGCGGCCAGGCGCGTGCCGCCGGAGCAGATCTGGGTGAATCCCGATTGCGGGCTGAAGACCCGCCAATGGGAGGAGGTGCGCCCCGCGCTGATCCGCATGGTGGAGGCCGCCCGGGCGCTGCGCGCCTGACACGTGGCGGGCCCGTGGGTTTTTCCGCGGGCCCGCTGCATCCGCCCGGCGCGCCGCTCCGTAACCCCTCCAGCGAGGCGATGCCGCCCCGCGAGCAACGGAGCGTACCCCATGACCCCGATCTTCCGCAGCGCGCTGCTGGCCGGCGCCGCCTTCCTCGCCACGGCGGCCGCGCAGGCCACCACGCTGGTCGGCCTCACCGCCGACAACATGCTGGTCCGGATGGACAGCGAAACCCGCCGCGCCATGCCGGCGCAGCGCATCCAGGGCGCCGATGGCCGCGTGATCGCGGTGGACCAGCGGCCGGCCAATGGCATGCTCTATGGCGTGACCGAGCGTGGGCAGATCGTCACGCTTGATCCCGCCACGGGGCGCGCCACGCAGGTCAGCCGCCTCAACATGCCCTTCGAATTCGGCGGCCGCGCCGTGGCGGATTTCAACCCGGTGCCGGATCGCCTGCGACTGATGGGCATGAACGGCACGAATTTCCGCGTGAATGTCGAGACGGGCGAGGTGGCGCGCGACGGCACGCTGAAGCATGGCGATGGCCCGCTGGCCGGCACCATGCCGCGCATCGTGGCCGGCGCCTATATCAACAGCATGGCGGGTGCGACGGCGACGACGCTCTACACCATCGACACGCTGCAGAATGCGCTGAACGTGCAGGCGCCGCCCAATGACGGCATCCAGGCGCCGCGCGCGCGCATCGCGGCACCGCTGCCCACGGGCGTGGCCTTCGACATCCTCACGGAAGGCACCAGCAACACCGCCTTCCTGCTCACCAGCACCACGCTGCACACGCTGAACCTGGCGGATGCCACGGTGGCCACGCGCGGCGCCATCACGGGGCTGCCGGCGATGGAGGTGATCGATATCGCCGTGATGCGCTAGCGCCTGACCGGCCGAGGCCTTCACCAGCCCGGAACCAGCCGCCGAAGCGGCTGCTCGGCGGAGGCCTCGGCCCGGAGCTGCCCACCGATGCGCCCCCGCGTGACCGGTCGTACCGTCGCCGGCCGCCGCGGCTCCCCCGTCTTCCGGGGCGCGGCAGCGCGGGGGAAAGCGCCGCCGCCTCCCTTCGGAGGCGGCGGTTGCCCCTTCAAGTCAGCGCGAGCACGCGCCCCGGCCCGCCCCTTGGCGGCAGCGCCGCGCGCATGTGGGAGCAACGACCGGGAGGCGTGGCGCAACGGCTTCGCCTATCGCCGCCGCATGACCCATTTCCGCTGCCTCCCCATGGACACCCCCTCCGCCCAGCGCTTCCGCGCCACCCGCCTGGATGACCGCGGCGGCCCCGCCCATTCGCGCATCGTGGACGGCACGGGCTTCCCCTGCCGCCATTGCCTGAAGCTCGGCGCGATCGGCGAGGAGATGCTGCTGGTGAGCTGGGACCTGCCCCTGCCGCAAGGGCCGTACTGGACGCCCTCGCCGGTGTTTCTCCACGCGCGCGACTGCGAGGCCACGGTGGTCCAGGATGCCCTGCCGGAGACGGTGACGGCGAACATGATCGTCTCGCTCCGGCACTACGACGCGGAGGGCATGTGCCTCTACGACCTCGGCATGGTCAGCGCCGGCGATGCCGCGCTCGCGCCGCTGCGCGAGCGGCTGGCGGACCCGCGCGTGGCCTATGTGAACATCCACACGGCACGGCCGGGCTGCTGGCTCACGCGGGTGGAGAAGCTGCCCTGATCACTCGTGCCGAAGTGCGGTGATCGGGTCGAGGCTCGCCGCGCGCCGGGCGGGGTAATAGCCGAAGAAGAGCCCCGTGAGCGCCGAGACGGTGACGGCCAGCGCCACCGCATCCCACTGGATCAGCACGGGCCAACCCGCCAGGCCGGCCAGCGAATGCGCCAGGCCGATGCCCACCAGCACGCCGACCGCACCGCCCAGCAGCGCCAGCAGCACGGCCTCCAGCAGGAATTGCCTGAGGATGTCGCGACGCCGCGCGCCCACCGCGAGGCGCAGCCCGATCTCGCGCGTGCGCTCGGTGACGCTGACCAGCATGATGTTCATCACGCCGATGCCGCCCACCAGCAGCGAGACGGCGGCGACGGCGGCCAGCAGCAGCGAGAGGGTGCGCGCCGAGGCATCGCGCGTCGCCGCGATCTCGCTGAGGTTGCGGATCGAGACGGTGTCCGGCTCATTGGCGGCGACGCGGTGGCGCTGGCGGAAGAATTGCCGCAGCTCCTCCTCCACATCGCTCATGCTCTCGCCCTCATGCACCTTCACGCTGATGGTGCCGACCGATCGCGCGAAGGCGCGGGAGGCACCCATCACGCTGCGCCGCGCGGTCCAGAAGGGCATGATGACCACGTCATCCTGGTCCTGGCCCATGGGGTTCTGCCCCTTGCGGCCGAGCACGCCGATCACCTCGAAGGGGGTGGAGCGGATGCGGATCTCGCGGCCCACAGGGTCTTCGTCGCCGAAGAGATTCTCCGCGACCGTGGCGCCGAGCAGCACGAGCTTGCGGCCGGACATTGCCTCCTCAGTGGTGAAGAAGCGGCCATCCTGGGTGGTCCAGTCATGCGCGACGAAATAATCCGGGTCGGTCGCCACCACGGTGGTGGACCAGTTCTGGTTGCCGGCGACGACCTGCTGCTGCTGGCGCGAGGTGCCGGCCGCCACCTGCACGGCGGCGATCTGCCGCGGGATTTCCTGCGCGTCGTCCCAGCTGAGATTGGGCCGCTGGCCGGCCCCCATGGAAACGCCGCCCAGCCGCACATTGGCGCCCCACACCACGAGCAGGTTGGCGCCGAGCGACTGGATCTGCGCCAGCACCTGCTGCCGCGCACCCGCACCCACCGCCACGGTGACGATGACGGCGGCCACACCGATGAAGATGCCAAGCGCGGTGAGCGCCGCGCGCAGCTTGTTGGCGGCCAGCGCCGCGAGCGCGGCCAGCAGCGCCTCGGCCATGGAGAGGCCGGCGTGGCCCGGCGGCAGGGGTGGCAGCGGGGCGACGGAGCGCGCCTCCGGCATGGGGGCGGGATGGGGCGCGTTCACTGGAATTTCTGACGGAGCATGGCTTCCGCATCCACGGGCTGGTAGCGGCTGTCCTCGATCATGCGGCCGTCGCGGAAGCGCAGCGTGCGGCTGGCGAAGGCCGCCACATCGGCGTCATGCGTCACGCAGAGGATGGCGACGCCGGCGCGGTTCAGCGCCTGGAACAGCGCCATGATCTCAAGCCCGGTGCGGCTGTCCAGCGCGCCGGTCGGCTCATCGGCCAGCAGCAGGCCAGGGCCGTTCACCAGCGCGCGCGCGATGGCCACGCGCTGCTGCTGCCCGCCCGAAAGCTGGGAGGGCGTGTGGTGCATGCGCGCCCCCAGCCCCACGCGCTCCAGCGCAATCGCCGCGCGCTCCCGCCGGATGCGGCGCGGCAGGCCGCGATAGAGCATCGGCATCTCGACATTGGCGAGCGCATCCGAGCGCGGCAGCAGATTGAAGCTCTGGAAGACGAAGCCGATCTGCTCGCCGCGCAGCGCCGCCACGCGATCGGGCGGGAGGGAGGCGACATCCTCGCCCGCCAGGCGGTAGCGGCCGCGCGTGGGCTGATCGAGGCAGCCGATCAAATTGAGGAAGGTGGATTTGCCGGAGCCCGAAGGCCCCATGGCGGCCACGAACTCGCCCGGTTCGATCTCGAGGTCGAGCCCTTCCAGCGCCGCCACCACGCCCTCGCCCGAGGGGTAATGGCGCGTCAGGTCCCGCGTCTCGATCAGCGCGTTCAAAACAGCGGCCTTGATGTGGGGGCACGGGCCGGGGCGGCGCCGGCGCGCTCGGTGCCGACCACCACCTGCATGTCGGGCGAGAGATCGCCGCTGAGCACCTCCGTCACATTGCCGTCGGTCAGGCCGGTGCGGAGGGCGATGGCGCGCGGCGGGCCATCGCCCTCCACGACATGGACCGTGCCGGCAGCGCCGCCGGCCTGGCGCGTGCCGCGTGCGGCGGCGAGGCGCGAGCGCTGCTCGGGCGTCAGCACCGCGTTCAAGCGGGATTGCAGCCGCTGGCGGGCGGCCTGGGCCTGCTGGCGCCGCGCCTCGGGGTCGGCGGGCAGGGCGGCCATGCGCTCCCGCATCTCGCGGCCGGCCGCCTCGACCTCCTGGCGCTGGGCGGGGGTCAAATCGGTCATCTCGCGGAGTGCGGCTTCCATCGGGTTGGCGGGAGCTGCCGCCTGACCGGGGGCCGCGCCCTGGCCAGGCGGGCGCCAGCGCAGCGCCGCATTGGGCACGCGCAGCGTATCGCCGCGCTCATCCGTGATGATGCGCAGCGTCGCCGTCATGCCCGGCAGCATGCGCCCCTCGGTGTTCGCGGCGCTGACGACGACGGTGTAGGTGACCACATTGCTCACCGTGGTCGGGCTCAGGCGGATATCCTTCACCGTGCCGCGCAGGTTCACGCCGGGATGCGCGGCCACCGTGAAGGCCACATTCTGCCCCGCGCGGATGCGGCCGATGTCGCTCTCATCCACCGTCGCCCAGAGCTCCATCTCGCTGAGATTGGCGGCGATGGTGAACAAGGTGGGCGATTGCAGCGAGGCCGCGACGGTCTGCCCAAGGTCCACGCTGCGCGAGACGATGACGCCGTCGATCGGGCTGCGGATGGTGGCGAAGTTGAGGTTCACCTCCACCTGGCGCAGCTGTGCCGCGCGCTGCTCGGCCGTCGCTGTCGCGGCCTCCACCTGGGCGCGGGCCGTGCGCGCCGTGGCCTCGGCCGAGACCAGGTTGGCCTCGGCCTGGGCGATCTGCGCCTGCTGCACAACAAGGTTGGCGCGCGCGCCATCGGCGGTGAAGCCGGCGCGGGCGGCATCGCGTGTGGTGCCGACGGCGCTGCGGCGCAGCTCTTCGGTGCGGCGGGCCTCGAATTCCGCGTCACGCAGCATGGCCTCGGCCTGGCTCGCCTGGCCGCGCGCGGCGGCGACGGCGGCGCGGGCCTGTTCCGCATCGGATTGTGCGCGCTCGGCCTGGGCGCGGGCCACGGCGACGGCCGCCTGGGCGGAAAGCGCATCGGCCGCCGCCGCGGCGCGCGTGGCTTCCAGCTGCTGCGTGTCGAGCCGCGCCAGCACCTGGCCGGTGGTCACGCGTTGGTTGAAATCGCCCGGCAATTCGCGGATCAGGCCGGAGAGCTGGCTGCCGACAATGACGGTGACCAGCGGATTCACCGTGCCGGTGGCGGAAACGACGGCGGTGATCGGCCCGCGATCCACGCTGGCGAGCCGCAGGCGCGGGCCGCTCGCCTGGGCCGTGCCGGGCAGGCTGAGGCC
Source organism: Roseococcus sp. (assembly GCF_019747315.1). Classification (GTDB taxonomy): domain Bacteria; phylum Pseudomonadota; class Alphaproteobacteria; order Acetobacterales; family Acetobacteraceae; genus Roseococcus. The sequence continues at coordinate 8,428 of NZ_JAIEQY010000399.1, forward strand.
GAGCGCCGCCAGGGCCGGCCGGCCATAGACATAGCCGGCGCCGAGCAATGCGATGAAGAGAACGAGGAAAGCGAGTTTGCGGCGCATGGCTTCTCGAAGCTAGGGCTCGGGTGTAACGCGCTTATGTCGCGGATGGAAAGGATTGTCGCATGCGGATGCTGGTGCTGGGGGCGGGCGCGCTGGGCGGCTATTTCGGCGGGCGGCTGGCGGAAGCGGGCGGCGATGTCACCTTCCTCGTGCGGCCGCGCCGTGCCGCGCAGCTGGCGCAGGATGGGCTGGTGATCGAGAGCCCCTTCGGCGATGCGCGCCTGGCGGTGAAGACCATCACGGCCGAGGCCTTGCCGACCGGCTGGGACGCGATCCTGCTGACCTGCAAGGCCTATGACCTGGAGGATTCGATGGCCAGCATCGCGCCCGCCATGGATTCCGGCAGCGTCATCCTGCCCGTGCTCAACGGCCTTTCCCATATCGAGACGCTGCAGGCGCGCTTCGGCGCCGATCGCGTGCTGGGGGGCCTCTGCAAGATCCAGGCGACGCTGACGCCAGCCGGTGTGGTCAAGCAGCTCAATGATTGGCGCTGGCTGACCTTCGGCGAGATGGATGGCGCGATGAGCCCGCGCGTCCAGGCGCTGGAAGCCGCCTTCGCCGGCGCGCGCGGCATGGAGGCCAAGGCGGTGCCCAACATCGCCCAGCGCATGTGGGAGAAGCTGGTGCATCTCGGCACCAGCGCCATCGGCACGGTGCTGATGCGGGCCAATGTGGGGGAGATCGTCCGCGGCGGCGGCAGCGCCTGGCTGCAGGAGATCCTCTCCCGCAACGCCGCCATCGCCGCGCATCACGGCCACCCGATGCCGGACGCCTTCATGGCCGAATACCGCGCGCTGTTCAGCGATCCCGGCAGCGCCTACGCCACCTCCATGCTGCGCGACATCGAGGCGGGCAACCGCATCGAGGGCGAGCATATCCTGGGTTTCCTGGCCGCGGCCGCGGCGCGGGCGGGCGTGGAGACGGCGATCCACGACGCGGCGGCGCTGCATGGCCGCGCTTACGAGCAACGGCGGACGGGGCGCGGCTGAGGCCAGAAGAGGCCTGGTGATTCAAGGCGCGCGCCGGCGCTACGGCGTCGGCCATTTCGTGAAGCCGGGCTGCTCCGGCATTTCGGCGAAGCTTTCGTCGATGCGCTCCACATGTGCCAAAGGCGGCCCGCGCCGGCAGGCGATGAGGACGGCGTTCAACGCATCCTCCTCACCCGCCAGCAGCGCCTCGACACTGCCATCCGCGCGGTTGCGCACCCAGCCCGACAGCCCGTGCCGCCGCGCCTCGCGCTGCAACCAATCGCGATACCCCACCCCCTGCACCCGCCCGGCGATCCGCAGGAGGCGGGCGCTCATCCCTTCCTCGATTCGGCCTGGCTCAAGGCCGCAAGCCGCGCGGCGAGGGTGAGGTCGGCGCTGACCTTCTCGCGCCGTTCCTCCGCCTCCCAGTCCAGGCCCCAGCGTTCTTCCTGGAAGAGCTCGTCCAGCACGGCAAGGCGATGCGCTTCCGCGGCCTCCAGCCGCCCATGCAGCACGGCGAGGCCCAGCACGCAGCTGCCCAGCGCCGGCACGAGCACGCCGAGTGCCGAGAGCGCCACGGGCGAAAGCCCCGCCACCGCCGCATGCAGCGCCGCCAGCGCCTCGGGGCTTTGCCGCACCGGCATGATGCCGCGGGTGGCGCGCAGACCGGCGCCCAGGGCCTCGGCCGCCCAGTCCAGCCAGGGCTGCCAGGCCGCATCCTGGCGCGCGGCCAGGTCGTCATCCTCGGCGCGGTAGCAGAGCAGGTCCGTCTCGGCGTATTTCGCGATGGCGGCGATGGTGGCGGCGGGGTCGGGCGCGATGCGCTCGGCCGCCGTGCCGGTCAGGCGGGTGAGGGGCACATCCTCCCAGGACATCTCGCCGCCCGGCTCGCCGCCGGCTTCCTGCCATTCGGAAGCGATCGCCTCGCCCAGCTCACGCGTGGCGACGCGCAGGGCCGCGCCCGTCGGCAGCCGCACCGGCTTGCCGTCGAGATGGATGGCGAAGCTCTCGCCCTCGGCGACGCATTCCGCCGCTGTCCAGAAACGTTTCATGACCCGCGCTGTCTAGCGCAGACGCCGCACGGGGGAAACGCCCGAATCAGGCCGCCTGGCGCAGGCCGAGCTCATCCAGCGCCGCTTCCACGGCGCGCAGCACCAGCGCCACCTCATCCAGGCCGATATCGCCGATGGCGCCGATGCGGAAGCTCGGCACTTCCGTGGTGAAATAGCTGCTGATGGTGACGCCCTGGCGCTTCAGCGCGGCGACGAAATCCGCCAGCACCAGGCCGGCGGGCTGATGCACCGTCACCACGATGGGGCCCTGGTCCGCCTCGGCCAGATAGGGCTTCAGACCCATGGCCGCGAGGCCGCGGTGCAGCGCCAGTGCATTGGCGCGGTAGCGGGCGAGGCGCACGGCGCGGCCGCCCTCGGCATCGAAGCGGTCCAGCGCCACATCGAGCGCGCGCAGCGTCTGCACCGGCCCGGTGAAGCGCAGGCTGCCCATGCCGTTCTCGCGGCTGTTCGCCAGCACATCCGAGAGATCGAGGCTCCAGGAGCGCGCGTTCCCCGCGCATTGCTCCGTCCGGTCCGCCCGCGCGACGGCGAAGGCGAAGCCCGGCAGCCCCTCCAGGCATTTGTTGGAGGTGAAGACCACCGCATCCAGCTCGGGCTGCTCGGAAAGATCGAGCGGCAGCGCGCCGAAGGCGGAGACGGCGTCCAGCACCATCCGCCGCCCGGCTGCGCGCACCACGGCGCCAATGGCGGCCGGGTCATTCACGATGCCGCTGCCCGTCTCGCTCTGCACCATCCCGAGATGGCCGCATTCCGGATGCGCGGCCAGGGCCGCCGCCACTTCCCCGGGCGTGATGCCGCGCGTGTCGGGCGCGTGCAGTTCCACGACGACGCGGCCCGCCTCGCGCGCCAGACGCGCCATGCGCACCGCGTATTCGCCGTTCATGGGGATCAGGATGGCGCCGCCCGGCGCCACATAGGTGCGGATCGCGGCCTCCAGGATCATGTGGCCGGCGCCTTGCAGCGGCAGCGTCACATGCTCGCCCTCCACGCCGCCGGCGATGACGCGGATGCGCTCGCGCAGCCGGGCGTAGAAGGGGCGGAAGCCCGCATCCCAGGGGGCGATGTCCTCGGCCATGGCGGCGCGCACCGAGGGATGGGTCTGCACGGGGCCGGGGGTGAGGAGCAGCATCGCTTGGTCTTCCTGTCTGAGGCGCCGCTCTTGCCGCGAAATCGGCGCCGGGGAAACCCCGCACGGGGTGACTTGCCGGCATAAACCTCTACCCTGGCGGTATGGCCGATGCGCGACTGACCGCCGTGATCGTCGCCTCCGCCCTGTTCATGCAGAACCTGGACAGCGCGGCGGTGGTGACCGCCCTGCCCTCGATGGCGCGGGAGCTGAACGAGGACCCGGCGCGGCTGGGTGTGGCCATCACCTCCTACCTGGTGGCACTGACGGTCTTCATCCCCGTCTCGGGCTATATCGCGGACCGCTTCGGGGCGAAGCGCGTCTTTCTCATCGCCATCGCGCTCTTCGGCCTCTCCTCGGCCGCCTGCGGCCTGTCGAACAGCCTGGGCGAACTGGTCACCGCCCGCGTGCTGCAAGGCATGGCCGGCGCCATGATGGTGCCCGTGGGCCGCCTGTTGCTGCTGAGCGGCATCCGCAAGGACGAGATGCTGACGGCGATGACCTGGCTGACCATGCCGGCCATGCTGGGGCCCATCCTCGGCCCACCCCTGGGCGGCATCCTGACCGACCTGTTTGGCTGGCGCAGCGTCTTCTGGATCAACCTGCCCGTGGCGCTGTTTGGCTTCCTGATGGTGGCCTGGAAGATCACCCCCCTGCCCCGCACCGATCCCGGCCCGCCCGATCTGCGCGGCCTTGCCCTGGTCGGCGGCGCTTTGGCCACCGCGATGGCCGGCATCGAGACGGTGGGGCGCGGCGTTCTGCCGCCCTATTGGCCCGGTGCATTGCTCGCGGCGGGGCTGGTGCTGGGCTTCCTCGCCTGGCGCCATTGCCGCCGTGCCGAGAAGCCGGCGCTGGACCTGACCCTGATGCGCCACCCCTCCTTCCGCCACGCCACCCTGGCCGGCAGCCTCTTTCGCATGGGGGCGGGCGGCGTGCCCTTCCTGGTTCCGATGCTGCTGCAGATCGGCTTCGGCTGGGGCGCCACCGAAGCGGGATTCGTCGCCTTTGCCACCGCCATCGGCGCCTTCGCCATGAAGCCGCTGACGCGCCCCATCCTGCGCCGCTTCGGCTTCCGTCCCGTGCTGATCGGCAATGGGCTGCTGGCCGCGGCCGGCGTGGCCATCGGCGCCGCCTTCACCCCGGCCTGGCCCATTGCCCTGATGTTCGTGGCGCTGGCGCTCGGCGGGTTGTTCCGCTCGCTGCAATTCACCGCGTTGAACACGCTCGCCTTCGCGGACCTGCCCCGCGAAAAACTCAGCGCCGGCACCAGCTTCTACGGCACGGCGCAGCAACTGCCGCCCGCACTCGGCATCGTGCTGGCCACCACCTCGCTCGAAATCAGCCGCCACCTCTCCGGCCACGAAACCCTGCTGCCGAGCGACTTCACCGCCGCCTTCCTGATCGCCGGATTGGTCGTCGCCGCCTCCAGCCCACTCTTCGCGCTGCTGCCGAAGGATGCGGGGGCCGAGGTCAGCGGCAAGCGGTGATGGCGGTTCCCTGGGGAGAGTTTTGCTCTCCCCGGACCCCTCTCACCAAACGGCCCCCTTCCGCGACAAGCCCCGTTCAAGGCGGCATTCCATGCGATGGGACGCAGCGTCACGCGCATGCCGGCAAAAGCCCCATGACATCGCCGCAAGGTGGCCCTTGATCACGGCAGTTCCGCTGGGTCACGGCGGGGAATCGTGCATGATGCGCGTATTGAGGGAAGGAAGGCTCCGCATGTTTCGCTGGCTGGTTGTGCTTGCCCTGTTCTTTACACTTCCGGCCCAGGCTTTTGACCTTCCCGGCCTCTCCCGCGATTCCGGCCAGTATCGCGAGCAATTGGAGCGCCGCTTCCCCGCCGGCGGCACGCCGCAGCAGCGCCAGGGCGCCGAACAACGCGCCGCGACGGCCGAGCGCGCGAATAACTGGGCCAATGCGGCGCAAGCCTGGGAGGAGCGCGCGGGCATGGGCGATGTGACGCCTGCCCAATGGCTCGCCTTGGCCCGCACCCAGCTGCGCCGCACCCCGCCCGAACCCGGCCGCGCGCTCTCCGCCGCCTGGCAGAATTTCATGATGGTCCCGGCCGGCCCGCCCGAAATCCCCTCGCTGCTGCTGGTGGCCGAGGCGCTGGGCCGCATGGACCGCCCGGCGCAGCAGATCGCGGCGCTGGAGGCCGTGCTGCAACGCGCCCCCAACGACCCCCGCCACACGGAGGCCCTGGCCCAGGCGCGGCGCGCGGCCGGCCTGCTCATCACCCGCGTGAACACCGAGAGCGAGGCCGAGCCGCCGCGCGCCTGCCTCAGCTTCACCCTGCCCCCGGCCCGCCGCCAGGATTGGCAGCCGCAGGACTGGATCCGCAGCGAGCCCGCCATCCCCGGCCTCGCCATCACGCGCGATGGCGATGCGCTCTGCGCCGTCGGCCTGCCGCATGGCCGCACCACGCGGCTGCTGCTGCGCCAGGGCCTGCCCGGCGAGGACGGGCTGCGCCTGAACCGCGACACCGCGGTGAATGTGGCGATGCCCGACCGCGCGCCGCGCATGGCCTTCGACAGCCGCGCCTTCCTCCTGCCGCGCGGCCAGCAGGCGCGGGTGCCGCTGGCGCTGATGAACATCGCGGGCGTGCAGATGCGCATCATCCGCGTGGCCGAGCGCAACCTCGTCCCCCTCACCCGGGAATGGCGCCTGGGCGACCAGTTGGACAACTGGATGGCGCAGGACCTGCACGAAAGCTGGGGCCGCGTGGTCTGGGAGGGGCAGGTCGAGGTGCCGCGCCACCCCGCCAACACCTTGCAACGCCTCTCCATCCCGGTGCCGGATCCCGTGCGCAGCGCCGGGCCCGGCCTCTACATCATGGTGGCACGCCCCGGCGATGGCACGACCAATCCGGACAACCTGACCACCGCGCAGCCGCTGATCGTGACGGATCTCGGCCTCACCGCCTGGCGCGGCGCGGGTGGGCTTGCCGTGCAGGCGCGGCATCTGGGCGATTCCCGCCCGGCCAGCGGCACGCGTGTCGCGCTGCTCTCGCGCAACAACGAAATCCTGGCCGAGGCGGAGACCGGCGCCGATGGACTGGCCCGCTTCGCGCCGCCGCTGCTGCGTGGCGAGGGGCCGATGGCGCCGGTCGCCATCCATGCCAGCACGGCGGATGACCTGGTGGCGCTGGACCTGGAAGCCGCCTCCTTCGATCTTTCGGATCGCGGCGTGGCCGGCCGGGCGCATCCGGGGCCGCTCGACGCCTTCCTCTGGCTGGATCGCGGCATCTACCGCCCCGGCGAGACGGTGCAGGCCATGGTGCTGCTGCGCGACGTCACGGGCCAGCCCTCCACCCTGCCCGTCCGCCTGCGGCTGCGCCGCCCCAATGGCCAGGTGGCCGCCGAGGCGGTGCTGCGCGACGGCGCGCATTGGCCCGTCACCCTGCCCATGGCCGCCGCAGCCGGCGCCTGGAAGATCGAGGCGCTGACCGACCCCAACGCCCCCCCGGTGGGCGAAGTGAGCCTGCGCGTCGAGGCCTTCGTGCCCGAGCGCCTGGCCGTGGAGGTCGGCCCCGCACCCGGGCCGCTCACGCCGGGCCAGCCGCTCGAAATCCCCGTCACGGCGCGCTTCCTCTATGGCGCGCCGGGCGCCGGTCTCACTGGCCAGGCGCAATACCGGCTGATCACGGAGCGCAGCCCCTTCCCCGCCTTCCAGGGCTACCTGTTCGGCCTGGAGGATGAGAGCTTCGCCCCCAACATGCTCTCGGCCGAATTGCCCGAGACCGATGCCCAGGGCCGCGCGACGCTCACCCTCACCCTGGACCGCGCGCCGGACACGACGCGCCCGCTGCGCGCCGAACTGACGCTCCAGCTGGAGGAGCCGGGCGGCCGCGCCACCAGCGTGGACCTGCCGCTGGCCGTGGCCGGCGCGCCGCGGTTGATCGGCATTCGCGGCCCGGCCTCGGTGAACGCCAATGCCGAAGCCGGTTTCGACATCGTCATCGTGAATCCGTCAGGGCAGGCGCAGGCCGGCAATCTCAACCTCCGCCTGGTGCGGGAGCGGCCGGATTGGCGCATCGTCATGCGCTCCGGCCAGCCGCGCTACGAGACCATCTGGACCGATGAGCCCGTGGATACCGCGAGCCTCGCCGTCACCGCGGCCACCCCGGCTCGCTTCGCGCGCAGCCTGCCCTTCGGCCGCTACCGGCTGGAAGCGCAGGAGGCCGGTGGGATGGCGCTGGCCTCCGTGCGCTTCCGCTCCGGCTGGGTCGGTTCGGAATCGGCCGAAGTGCCGGACAAGGTGGATGTGGCGGCGGATCGGCAAAGCTACGCGCCCGGCCAGGCGGTGACGCTGCGCATCACGCCGCCCTTCGCCGGCCGCGCCAGCCTCGCCATCCTGACCGACCGGCTGGTGGCGCTGCGCGAGATCGGGGTGCCGGAAGCCGGTGCCGAGGTCACGCTGGAGGCCGACCCCGCCTGGGGCGCCGGCGCCTATGCCGCCGTCACCG
>NZ_JAIEQY010000186.1 GCF_019747315.1 Roseococcus sp.
CCTGCTGCTGGGCGCGCGGCTGACGGCGCGCCTCAAGGGCTGGCGCGCCTCCGCCTCGCTTTATGCGCTGGCGGGGCTGCCGGTCGCCGCGGCCTGGGCCCTGGCGCGGCCTTGATCCACCCGCGCGGGGCGCTGCGCCGGTGCCATGCCGGGCCGGGGCGCCCTGCCCCGACCCGGCGGCGTTCCAGCGCGGGCGGGGGCTGCTCTGCACGATGGCGGACCTGGCATTGGCCGGCCGCGCCACTCGCGCCTGGCCGCGCCGCACCACCCGGAAGGTCAGGCGATAGGTCCCATCATGGCCAACGGGAACGAGGGGCGCCTCGCAGGCCGGGCGGCGAGCGTCTGCCTCTCGCCCTATCATTTCAGCCACGCCTTCAAGGTCGCGACGGGCCAGACGCCGCGCGCCTATGTGACGGCGCGGCGGATCGAGAAGGCCAAGGAATGCGTGGCCGATCCCGATCTGCCGCTGGCGCAGATCGCGCATATCTGCGGCTTTGCCGACCAACCCCACTTCACCGCGCTGTTCGGCCGCCATGTGGGGGGTCGCCCCCGGCGCCTGGCGGCGTGGCCCCGCCTGAGAGGCCCGGCTCAGCGCCGCGGGGCGTTCGCCGGCGCCACCGCGGTGATCGGCACCGTGACGCTGACTGCGGGCGCGGCATCCGGATCATCCAGCGTGGTCAGCCCCTCGCCCTCCGCGCTGCTGCGGCCGAGTTCGGCGTCGCGCCGCTGGCGGACGACGCTGCGCAGGCGGGCGTAGTAATCCAGGCTCTCGCTGCGGAGCGCGTCCAGCGTCTCGATATTCTCGGCCCGGAGGTCGAGCCCGCCCAGCGCGCCGCGCCCCACGCCCAGGATCTGGGACAGGGCGGCGGAGGTGGTCGCACCCGTCACCAGCCCCACCGGGCTGGCCAGCGCATCCACGCCATCGCCCACGGCATCGCGCACCGTGGTGGGGCCGAAGAGTGGCAGCATCAGGAAGGGCCCGTCCGGCACGCCCCAGGCATGCAGCGTCTGCCCGAAATCCCCGCTCCGCCGCTGGATGCCCGAGGGGGTGGCGACGTCGAAGAGGCCCAGCGCCCCAGCCGTCGAGTTGATGTAGAAGCGCATCAGCGTGTGCCCGGCATCGAGCAGCCGCCCCTGCAACAGGTTGTTGGCCAGGATCACCGGCTCATTCAGGTTGCGCAGGAAGTTGCGCAACGCGGTGCGCATGGGCGCGGGCACATTCTCCCGATAGGCCTCGGCCGCCGGGCGCAGGATATTGTCATCGAGCGAGGTGTTGAACTCCAGCACCGCCCGGTTCGTCGACTCATAGGGGTCGGTCGGGTCAGGGCCGCCGCCGGCGCAGCCGGCAAGCAGACCCAGCAGCAGCGCGGCGGGCAGGATGGCTTTCACGGGGGCCAGTCTACCGCGCCGGCCTCCCCCGCGCGATAGTTGGAAGGTGACCATCCTTTTCGCGATCCTGCCCCTGATCCTGGCGCTGGCCGGTGCCGCACAGGCGCTATTGGCCCGCCGCGCCCTGCGGCGCCTGGCCGCCAGCGCCGTGCCGGCCGCCCCTTCCCTGCCCGCCAGCCTGCTCAAGCCGCTGCACGGCGCCGAACCCGGCCTGGCCGAGAACCTGGCCGCCTGCCTCGCGCAGCGCCACGCGGCCCCCTTCGAGGCCGTCTTCGGCGCGGCCGATCCGGCGGATGCGGCACTCCCCATCGCCCGCGCCGCCATGGCTGGGAGCGCCACCCCAGCTCAAATCATCACCGGCGGCGCCGTGCTGGGGGCCAATCGCAAGGTCTCGCAGCTCGTCCACCTGGCGGCGGCGGCGCGGCACCCCCTGCTGGTCATCAGCGATGCCGATATGCGCTGCCCGCCGGAATGGCTGACCGCCGTGACCGCGCCCCTGGCCCGCCCGGAGGTGGGCCTGGTCACCTGCCTCTATCGCGGCGAGGCGGCGGATGGCGGCAACTGGTCGCGCCTCGCGGCCCTCGGCCTCGACTGGCACTTCCTGCCCAATGCGGCGCTCGGCGAATCGCTGGGCCAGGCGGAGGGCTGCTACGGCGCCACCATGGCCCTCTCCCGCGCCACGCTGGAGCGCATCGGTGGGCTGGAACCGCTGCTGCCGCTGCTCGCCGATGACCACGCACTGGGTGCGGCGGTGCGCAAGGCGGGGCTGAAGGTGGTCGTCTCGCCCGTGATCCCGGCCCATGTGATGCACGAGCCGTCGCTGGCCTCGCTCTGGCGGCATGAATTGCGCTGGGCGCGGACGGTGCGGATGCTCAACCCCGCCGGCTTCGCGGGGCTGGCCTTCACCCACCCCTTGGCCTGGGCGCTGCTGGCGCTGGCGCTAGCACCTTCCGGCTGGACCCTGGCCGGGCTGGCGGTGGCGCTGGCGGCGCGCCTCGCCCTGGCCCAGGGGGTGGACAAAGCGCTGGGCGTGGACCAGGCGCTGGGCGTGCCGGGGGGCTGGCGCCGCTGGGCCTGGCTGCCGCTGCGCGACCTGCTATCCGCCGCCATCTGGCTGGTGGCGCTCTGGCCGGGCCAGGTCACCTGGGGGCCGCATCGCTACCGGCTTGGCAGGGATGGCCGCATGGTGGAAACCACCCGCGCATCATGAAACGCCTGATCTTCACCGCCGATGACCTCGGCCTGGCCGCCGAGACCAATGAGGCGATCGAGCGCGCCCATCGCGAGGGCGTTTTGACGGCCGCCAGCCTGATGGTGGGTGAGGCCGGGTTCGAGGAAGGGCTGCGCGTCGCCCGCGCCAATCCGGGCCTGGCGGTGGGGCTGCACCTGACGCTGACCGATGGCGTGCCAGTGCTGCCCGCCGCGCAAATCCCGGCGCTGACCCAGAAGAATGGGCGGTTTCGCGACGACATGGCCGCACTCGGCCTGCTTCTGGCGCTTTCGCCCATGGCCAAGGCGGAACTGGCGGCCGAGGTCGCGGCACAGATGGAGCGCTTCACCGCAACCGGCCTCACCTGCGACCATGTGAATGCCCACAAGCATTATCACCTGCACCCGCTGATCGCCGCCGCCCTCATGCAGGCGGCGGCCGGCGCGGGCGTGCGCTGCCTGCGCCTACCCTGGGAGCCGGGGGCGCTGGTGCGCGCGGTGGATGCCGGCAGCCCGCGGCAAGCGGAGTGGGCGCTGAAGCCCTGGTGCCGCACCCTGCGCAAGCGCGCCCTGAACTGGAGCCTGCTGGCGCCCGACCAGGTGGTGGGCCTCGCCTGGTCCGGCCATTTCACCGCGGAGCGCCTGCTGGGCGTGCTGCCCTTGCTGCCCGAGGGCGTGACGGAGCTCTATTTCCACCCCGCGACGGCCGGGGGTTTCCCCGGCAGCGCGCCGGGCTACGCCTATGCCGGCGAGCTTGCGGCGCTTTGCGACCCGCGCGTGGCGGCGCAGCTCTCCGGCCTTCCGCGCGGCGGCTATGCGGCCATGCTCTTGCCGAAACGCCCCTCCCCCCTCAGTTGAGGCGCTGTTCTTCCCCCGAGAGGTGATCTTGCTCCCGATCCGTCAGGATATCCCCCGCGCCGCCCTGGTGACGGGCGGCGCGAAGCGACTCGGCCGTGCCATCTGCCTGGCCCTGGCCGATGCAGGCTTCGATGTCGCGATCCACTACAACGCCTCCGCCGCCGAGGCCGAGGCGCTGGCGCAGGTGATCCGCGCGCGCGGGCGCCGCGCCGTGGCCCTCCAGGCCGAGCTGATGCGCGAAGCGGATGTGGCGACGCTGATCCCCCGCGCCACCGAGGCCCTGGGTCCGCTCGGCGTGCTCGTGAACAATGCCAGCACCTTCGAGCGCGACGAGTGGGACGACGCGACGCGCGAGAGCTGGGATTTGCATGTCGAGCCCAATCTGCGCGCGCCCTTCCTGCTGATGCAGGGCTTCGCGGCCGGGCTGGCGGCGCCGCAGCACGGCTTCATCCTCAACATGCTGGACCAGCGGGTGATGTCGCTGACGCCGCATTTCGTGACCTACACCGTCTCCAAGGCCGGGCTCTGGGCGCTGACGCGGCAGATGGCGCTGGCGCTGGCGCCACGCATCCGGGTGGTGGGAATCGGCCCCGGCCCGGCCTTGCCGAGCCCCCGCCAGAGCCAGGCGCAGTTCGACCGGCAATGCGCCTCCGTGCCGCTGGCGCGCGGCACCTCGCCCGAGGAAATCGCGGCCGCCGCGATGGCGCTGCTGGCGCTGCCCTCGGTGACCGGGCAGATCGTCAACCTCGATGGCGGGCAGCATCTGCAATGGTCCCCTGCGCAGGGCGGGACGCCGGAGGAATGACGCGCCGGGCGCGCGGTGCTAACCCGCGACTTCCCGAGATTGGACCCGTGATGCCCCAGCGTTGTGCCCGATGAGCGCGCCCCTTCCGCGCATCCGCAAGGTCTTCGTCCGCGGTCTGGAATTGCAGGCCCGCCTCGGCGTCTTCCCGCATGAGAAGGTGGGGCCGCAGCGGATCCGCATGCATATCGAGCTGGATGTGGTGGATGAGAGTGCGGCCATTGGCATCGGGCCGGATGACCTGAACCGGGTGGTGGATTACGGCCACCTCGTGCATGCCGCCCGCGCCGCCGTGGCCCAGGGCCATGTCCTCCTGGTGGAGACCCTGGCCGAGACCGTGGCAGAGATCGCGCTGCGGGACGCACGCGTGTTGCATGCCCGCGTTTCCATCGAGAAGCCCGATGCCTTCGCGGATACCGATTGCGTGGGCGTTACGGTCGAGCGAACGCGCGGATAAGCGGGAGTCAAGTCCTGGATGGGCTGAAAGCGAAGAATCATCCACCGCCCGGGCCCGATCAAGCTGAGACACTGATTTCTCAATACTTTCTTCACAAAGCTGACATTTTCAACCGAGGGTTGCCCTCAGTCTTTAACGAATTCAGTGCGTTAGCCGTCTGCCCTTTTCGGAGGCAATCAGCCCCCACCCCAAGCGCAGGGCCGCTTCGCACACTCCCGCTCCAGCTTCTCCCACAGGGTTATCCACAGCTTCGGGGGATAAGCGCCGCGCTTGAACCGCACACCCTCTGCCGGTAAGCGCAAGCCCATGGAAGACGCCGAAATGCCCGAAGAAGGCCCCATCAGCGGCCTGGCCGTGCTGGAAGCCGCCCTGCCCAACCTGCCGCTCTCGCCCGGCGTCTACCGCATGCTCGATGGCAAGGGCGACGTCCTTTACGTCGGCAAGGCGCGGGCGATCCGCAAGCGCGTCACCAGCTACACCCAGACCGCCCGCCTGCCCGAGCGGCTGCGGCGCATGGTGCACGAGACCCGCCGCGTCGAGGTCATCACCACCGCCTCCGAGGCCGAGGCGCTGCTGCTGGAGGCGAACCTCATCAAGCGGCTGCGGCCGCGCTACAATATCGTGCTCAGGGATGACAAGACCTATCCCTGGCTGATGGTCAGCGATGACCACCCCTTCCCGCAGATCGCCAAGCACCGCGGCGAGCGGCGCAAGGGCGCCAGCTATTACGGCCCCTTCGCCAGCGTCTGGGCGGTGAACCAGACCATCACGGCCTTGCAGCGCGTCTTCCTGCTGCGCACCTGCCGGGACACCGTCTTCGACACGCGCGACCGTCCCTGCCTGCTGCACCAGATCAAGCGTTGCTCGGCCCCCTGCGTGGAGCGCATCAGCGCCGAGGATTACGGCGCCCTGGTGCGCGAGGCGAAGCAGTTCCTGGAGGGCGAGACCCCCACAATCCAGAAGCGCCTGGCCGCCGAGATGGAGGCCGCCGCCGAGCGCCTGGAATTCGAACGCGCGGCATCGCTGCGCGACCGCATCCGCGGCCTCACGCATATCCAGGGCACGAGCCGCATCAACCTGGACGGCGTGGGCGATGCCGATGTGGTGGCGCTGCACATGGCGGCCGGGCAGTCCTGCGTGCAGGTCTTCTTCTTCCGGGGCGGCCGCAACAACGGCAACCGCCCCTATTTCCTCACGCATGCCAAGGCCGACATCACGCCGGAGGAGGTGCTCGGCAGCTTCCTCGGCCAGCTCTATGACGACCTGCCGCCCCCGCCTTTGGTGCTGCTGAGCCATGAGGTGCCCGACGCGCCGCTGATCGCGGAAGCACTGGCCATCAAGGCCCAAGCCTTCAAAGGGGGCCGCAAGGTCGAGTTGCACCGCCCGCAGCGCGGCGAGAAGCGCGACATCGTGGTCCATGCCGAGACCAATGCGCGCGAGGCCCTGGAACGGCGCCTCGCCGAATCCACCGCCCAGGGCCAGTTGCTGGATGGCGTGCAACGCCTGTTTGACCTGGCGGAGCGGCCGGAGCGGATCGAGGTCTATGACAACAGCCACATCATGGGCACCAACGCCTATGGCGCCATGATCGTGGGCGGCCCCACCGGCTTCGTGAAATCCGCCTACCGGAAGTTCTCCATCAAGGAGGCCAAGCCGGGAGACGACTTCGCCATGATGCGCGAAGTGCTGGAGCGCCGCTTCGGCCGTGCCCTCAAGGAAGACCCCGCCCGCACCGAGCCCGGCTGGCCCGACCTCGTCATCATCGATGGCGGCCAGGGCCAGCTCTCCGCCGTGACGGAGGTGATGGCAGGGCTGGGGCTGGAGGACATCCCGCTGGTCGCCATCGCCAAGGGCGTGGACCGCGACGCCGGCCGCGAATGGTTCCACCTGGCCGGGCGCGAGGCCTTCCAGCTGCCCCCGCGCGACCCCGTCCTCTACTACCTGCAACGCCTGCGCGACGAGGCGCATCGCTTCGTCATCGGCGCGCACCGCACCGGCCGCGCCAAGTCGCTCACGAAATCGGAGCTGGATGACGTGCCCGGCATCGGCCCCAAGGTGAAGCGGGAATTGCTGAACCACTTCGGCTCGGCGCGCGGCGTGCGCCAGGCGAGCGAGGCGGATCTGGCCCATTGCCCGGGAATCGGACCCGCCTTGGCCAAGCGGATTCATGAACATTTCCACCTTGGCGCAGGGCAAGCTACATAGAGCCGTGCCGACAGACCTGCCCAACCTCCTCACCCTCTCGCGGATCATGGCGATCCCGCTGCTGGTGATCTGCGTCGCCATCCGCGCCCCCTGGGCGGATATGGCGGCCTGCGCGCTGTTTTCGGCCGCCGCCATCACCGATTACTTCGACGGCAAGATCGCCCGCGACCGGCAGATCACCTCGGATTTTGGCCGCATGCTGGACCCCATCGCCGACAAGCTGCTGGTGGGTGCGGCGCTGATGCTGCTGGCGGGCTTCGACCGGCTTCCCAATTGGGCGCTGCTGCCGGCCATCGTCATCATGCTGCGGGAAATCCTGGTTTCCGGGCTGCGGGAATATCTCGCGGGGATCAATCTCGGCCTGCCCGTCACCTCGCTCGCGAAGTGGAAGACCGGATTCCAGATGGGCGCGCTAGGCACCCTGCTGGCCGGCGATACCGGTGCGGCGGTGATCGGGCTTGGCTTCCTGCCGGTTTCGTTGATCGGCGAATTGATGCTCTGGATGGCTGCGGCCCTGACCCTGGTGACGGGGTGGGACTACCTGGCGGCCGGGCTGCGCCATGCGGCGCGGACCATGCCGCAAAACACTTCGTCACCATTGAACGAGGCCAAGCGGCCTTGAGATTGCCGACCGCCCGGCGCATGTTGCGACGCGCAACGCCCAACTTCTCCAGGAGTCATGAATGCGGTTGAAGCTCTCGGCGCTCAGGGCGATGGCCTTGCTGACCGCCACGCTCGGCCTGGCGGGTTGCACCACGGTGGAGTCCAGCGTCGCCGGCGTGCAGGAACGCCTGGCCGGCACCTATACGCGCTTCGGACCGCAATGGGGCGGCATGCGCCCAGCCCTGCCGACCGAGAGCCTGACGGTGCAGCGCATCCGTGGCCAGGCCGAGGTGCTGGAACCGCTGCGTCCCGAAGCCGGCGATGTTTGGCCGGTCGAGGAAGGGCCGCGCGCCACCCTCGCCAATCCGGAAGAGGCGCTGCGCGGCGTCCGCACCGGGGAGGCGGAACCTCGCCGCGCCCGCGGCTCCAGCACCGGCTTCGAGAATGCGCCCGGCGCCGCGCCGCCCGTCATGTCCCCCATCTTCGACGCCCCCACCCCGCCGCCGCGCGCCAACCGCACCGATGGCGCCACCGCCCCGGGCCAGGTCTTCCAGGCCGGCCAGGGCGGCCCTGTCGTCGGCACGGGCGGCTCCGGCCGGGTGCAGTCCACCGTCTCGCCGCAGGGCTCGGGCCTCGCCATCCGCGATGGCGCGACCACCACGCTGATCGGCCCCGGGGGCAATGTCCAACAAGTGCCGACCCCGCGCTGAGCCATGCAGATTCTCTATTTCGCCTGGGTGCGTGAGAAGATCGGCCGCGCCGGCGAGGAACTCGCCCTGCCCGCCGACGTCACGGATGTGGGGGGGCTGATGCGCCACCTGTCCACCCTCAGCCCGGGCCATGCGGCGGCCTTCGCCAATCCCACGGCCATCCGCGCCGCCATCAACCAGGATTTCGCAGGCCTTGCCGATCCCGTCGCCGAGCGCGACGAGGTCGCCTTCTTTCCCCCCGTCACGGGTGGCTGAACATGGCGCGGATCGCCGTGCAGGAGGCCGAATTCGACGTCACGGCCGAGACGGCGGCGCTGACCGATGGGCGCACCGATATCGGCGCGGTGGCCAGCTTCATCGGCATCTGCCGCGCCGATGACGGCCTGGCCGCCATGGTGCTGGAGCATTATCCCGGCATGACCGAGCGGGCCATGGCGAAGATCGCCGCCGAGGCCGAGGCACGCTGGCCACTCACCGGCTGCACCCTGATCCATCGCGTGGGGCGCCTGCCACCCGGCGCGCCGATCGTGCTGGTGCTGACGGCCAGCGCGCATCGCCAGGCCGCGCTCGAATCCTGCGCCTTCCTGATGGATTGGCTGAAGACCAAGGCGCCCTTCTGGAAGCGCGAGGAATTCACCGAAGGCCATGCCCGCTGGGTCGAGGCCCGGGCCGAGGATGACGCGGCCGCGCAAAAGTGGTGAGGAACCGCCTCGCCATCCTGGCGGGCGGGATTCTTCTGATCTGGCCGGCCTTGCTGAACGGCTATCCCCTGCTGTTCAGCGACAGCGGCGCCTTCCTGGCGCAGACCGTCGTGCCGCTGATGATCTGGGACAAGCCCTGGATCTATGGCCCCTTCGCCTGGGTCTTCCACCAGCATGTCAGCCTCTGGGGCAGCATCCTGGCACAGGGGGTGATCCTCTCGCATCTCGTGTGGCTGCTGGCGCGGGTGCTGGGCGGCGCGCGGCCGGGGCGGCACCTGCTGCTCTGCGCGGGGCTGGCGCTGCTCACCACCGCACCCTGGTCGGCCGCGCTGGTGATGCCCGATATCCTGACGCCCATCGCCGTGCTCTGCGCGGCGCTGCTGGACTGGGCCTGGGCCAATCTCTCGCGGGCCGAGCGCGCCTGGCTGCTGGTGCTGGGCAGCATCGCCACGGCGTCGCATCTCTCGAACCTGCCTGTGGTCTTCGCGCTGGCGGTGCTGGCGGGGCTGCTGCGGGTCGGCGTGGCGGGGTGCCTGCGCGTGGCGGCGCCGCTGCTGGGGGCGGTGCTGCTGCTGCTGGGCAGCAATGTCGTCGGGCATGGGCGGCTGGCGCTTTCGCCCCATGGCAGCATCTTCCTGCTGGCGCGGCTCATCGCCGATGGGCCGGCGGCGCGGACCATCGCGGCCGAATGCCCCGATGCGGGCTGGTATCTCTGCGCCTTCGCCGGCGCCCTGCCGAGCGATTCCGACATCTTCCTCTGGTCGGCCGAGAGCCCGGTGAATCGCCGCCCGGATGGATCGGACATTTTCCTGGGAGGCATGGTCCTGGCACCGGAGGCGAGCGCCATCATCGCCCGCACCCTGCGGCGCGAGCCCCTGGCCGTGGTGGCGGGCGGCCTTGGCAATGCGCTGCGGCAGCTGGGCATGGTGCGGATCGGCGACACGCTGACGCCGGCCTTCCTGAACCACACGGTCCGGCCGCGCCTGGTGCAGGCCTTCCCGGCCTGGGAGGTGGCGAGTTATGACCAAGGGCTGCAGCGCGCCGGGCTTTTGCCAGAGCGCGCGGCGCCCCTCATTTGGCCGCAACCCTGGCTGCTGCTGCTGGCCCTGCCCTTCCTTCTGCTTGGCTGGTGGCAAGCGCACCGGGCCGGCGACCAGCGCCGGCTGGGGCTGATCCTGTGCATCCTGGTGGGGGTCAGCGGCAATGCGCTGGCGACGGGCGCGCTCTCCGGCGCCTATGACCGCTACCAGGCGCGCATCGCCTGGCTGCTGCCGCTGGGCGCTGTCCTGCTGTGGCGCCCGCCCGCCCTCAAAGCGGGGTGATGGCATCCCCGGGGCGGATCACGCCGCCCTTGGTGATCATGCAGTTCAGCCCCGAGCGATTGGTCAACGGGCCAAACAGCGGCTTGCCCAGCAGCTTGTCCAGATAGACGCAGGGCACGTTCAGCCGCCCGCCGAACAGCTCCACCTCGCCCACGCGGAAGGCGCGGCCCACAAGGTGGTTCAGCGGCACGCCGCGCGTCAGCAGGTTGCGGCGGGTGTCCTGCGGCGGGAGTTCGATCTGGTGGTCGCGCTGGATGGCCTCCAGCGTCTCGATCTCGATCAGCGTCACCTGGCGCTCGGGCTGCGGCTTCTTGCTGTAGGTGCCGCGGCCGGTGGCGTAGCGGTCGCCCTCGATGCCCACGCCCGCGATGAGCTTCGCCTCCGGCAGTTCCTGCATGTCGGCCGCGGCCTGCTCGGTGATGTGGATGGCGAGCAGCCGCCCGACCCAGATGAATTCGCTCACGCTATTCTCCATTCAGCCCGGCTGCACGCCGGCGAGCAGGGGGCGCCAGCGCGCCACCTCCGTGTTGATCATGCGGGTGAATTCCGCGCCAGTCCCGCCCAGCGGCACGGTGCCCTGCTGGCTGAGGCGCGCGCGCGTCTCGGGGGCGGCCATGGCGGCGCGGAAGCCTTCGGCCAGGCGCGTGAGCACGGCTTCGGGCGTGCCGCGCGGGGCGACGATGGCGGAGGTGGAGCCATTCTCCAGCCCCGGCAGCCCGGCCTCGGCCGCAGTCGGCACGTCGGGCAGCAAAGCGAGGCGGTCTGGCGCGGCGACGGCCAGGGCGCGCAGCAAGCCAGCGCGAATATGCTCGGCGACGATCGGCGTGGCCTCGGCCGTCAGCGCCACCTGGCCCGCGATCACCGATTGCACGCTGGCCGCGCCGCTGCGGAAATGCACCGCCAGGAATTGCGCGCCCGCGAGGCTCTGCAACAGGATCTGGGTCAGATGCGGGCTGCTGCCCGCCCCCGCGGTGCCCCAGCTCAGCGCCTCGGGCCGGGCACGGGCGGCGGCGAGCATGGCGGCGAGGTCCCCCGGCACGCTGGCCGGATGCCCCACCACCACATGCGGCGTGCTGGCGGCCAGCGCCACGGGCGCGAAATCCGCCAACGGATCATAGCTCATGCGCGGATAGATCACCGGGTTCACCGCGAACATGGCGAGCGAGGCCATCAGCAGCGTGGTGCCGTCCGGCGCCGCGCGGGCTACGAATTCACCGGCGATATTGCCATTCGCCCCCGCCCGGTTCTCGGCCACGATGGTGACGCCCAGCTCCGCCGCCGCGCGCTCGGCCAGGATGCGGGCCACGAGGTCGGTGATGCCGCCCGCGCCGAAGGGGATGACGAGGCGGATCACGCGGGATTGCGCCCGCAGCGCAGGGGCGGCCAGCAGCGGCGGGAGGGCGAGAAGGGCGCGTCGGGTCAGCATGGCGGGGCCTTTCGAAAAGCCGGCCCAGGCTGCGCGCCAGGGGCCGGCCCCGCCAGGAGAGGGCCGGAGGAAATCCCCGGCCTGCCCGCCCCGATTGCCCAAGGATCAGGCGTCGGCCGCACGCCGCGGGTATTGCAGGATCAGCAATTCGGCACCCTCCGGCCCTGCGATGGCCTGGCGTGGCGCGTCATCCGGGTTCACGAAGATCAGCGAGAGCGGGGGCATGCCGTCCAGTTCGCCCGCCGTCACCACCCAGAATTGGCCCATGCCCTGGGCAGGGTCCGGCCCCTCCAGCGCGACGCCAGGGGGCAGGATGTGGCGCCAGGCCCCAAGCCCGTCCGCGCGGGGCTCCAGCATCTCCTCGCACTGCGCGGCGCTCGCGATGGGGCCAGGGTCCATCGGCGCGGTCGTGGTCTGCCAGGGCCGACGGCCGGGGATGGCCTTCAGCGCGGCGGCCTCCTGCGCCACGTAGCGGGCGCCGGGATCATAGCCATTCCGCAAGGTGAAATAGTGCAGGCCCGCCTCGCCCGCCGTGATCGGGCCATAGGCGGTGTGGGCGTTGGTGTAGTGGACCGTCACCGGCCGCACCGGATGGCGGCCCAGATGCCCGCCGCCGGCCACCACCACCTGGAACTGGTCGGCCGCGTGGAAATGCGACTGCACGACGGAGCCCGGCGGCTGCTCCACCAGGAAAGCCATGGGGTAGAAGGCTCCGGGCTCCGGTGGTGGCGGGCTGTCGGGGCGCCGGTTGGTCCAGTTGGTGCCGATATAGGTGGTGGTGTGGATCGGCACCCCATTGGCGGTGACGGGGCGGCGCGTGGCGCGGGCGGCTTCGGCCGAGGTGGCGATGGACATGGCGATACTCCCTAATTCGCGCTGAGGCCGAGGCGGCGGATCACCGGCCCCCATTGTGCGCGATCCTGCGCCGCGCGGGCCGCCAGGTCACCCGGCGTGCCGCCACCTGGCTCGGCGCCGTCCCGTGCCAGGGTGGCGCGCAGCTCGGGTTCGGCCAGGGCGGCATTCAGCGCGGCATTGGTGCGGGCGACCACGCCATCCGGCACGCCGGCCGGCGCGAAGAGCGCGATCCAGGCCTCCAGCTCCAGGTCGATGCCGGCCTCGCGGAAGGTCGGCACCTGGGGCAGTGCGGCGGCGCGCTGCCGGAAAGTGACGGCGAGCGGCGTGACCTGCCGGTTGGCGAGCGGCCCCATCAGCGCAGCCAGGGTGTCGAAGAGCAGCGGGATTTCACCGCGCATCACCCCCGTCGCGGCCTGCGGGCTGCCCTGGTAGGCGACGGCGAGCGGCTCGGTGCGGGTCTCGCGCGCCAGCACATGCAGCACGAGGCGGGCGGTGGAACTCGGCATGGCGACGCCGGCGCCCCCCGGCGCCTCGCGCAGCAGGGCCACTGCCTCGGCGATGTTGCGCGGCCCGGCCTCGGGGCCGCTGGCCAGCACCATGCCGTGCAGCACCGCCATGCCGATGGGCAGGAAATCGCGATGCGGATCATAGGGGAGCGTGGCGAACAGAAACTCGTTGAGCGCGAGGGTGCCGAAGGACCCCCACAGTAGCGTATAGCCATCGGGCGCGGCGCGGGCGGCGAGCGCGGTGCCGATATTCCCCGCCGCACCCGGCCGGTTGTCCACCACCAGCGGCTGGCCCAGATGCGCGCGCATCCGCTCCGCCACCCGCCGCGCCACGATGTCGGAGCCCTGGCCCGCGGCGAAGGGCATGATCACGCGGATGGGCCGCTCGGGCCAGGTTTGCGCCTGGGCAGAGGGTGCCAGCGCCAGGCCCAGGGCCAGGGGGGCTGCGAAAATCCAACTGAACCGCATCTGCGCCCTCTTCTCTTGCCCCGGCGGCCAGATTAGGCGCGGCTCCCGTCCTGGCGCAAGGATTGATCCGGACAAGTCTCCCGCCGCGACGCTGCCGCCCAACAGGCTTCCGCCGTGGCCGAAAGGCGGCGGCGCGGCCGGATCAGCGTGATCTCCAGGGCGATGGAGAAGCTGGCCGCGCCGGCTTCCACGAGCTGACCCGCGGCGAGATCCTCCGCCGCCAGGCTGCGCGGCAGCCAGGCCACGCCCTGCCCCTGCCGCGCCAGGGATTGCAGCGTGGCGGCGAGCGGCGCGGTGACGCTGGCTTCCAGCTGAGGCGCCTCCTCCCAGCCGGCCCGCGCCGCGCGCAGGATTCGGCCGAGCCCCGAGGCCTCGCTATAGGCCAGCAGCGGCACTGGCGTGCCGGGGCGGCCGGGCAGGCGGAAACCGGCGCCGGGCGCCATCACCGGCACCAGCACATCGCGCCCGATGACCAGGCTCGTGAAGGCATCGGCCGGTAGCCGGCTCGGCATGTCGCGATGGGCGTGGCCGAGCAGGAGATCGGCATCGCCTGCCAGCAGCAGGGCCTCGCAGGCCGCCATGGTGTCGGAGAGCAGGGTGAGCGTGCCAGGCAGTTCCAGCCCGCGAATCCAGCCGGGCAGGAAGGTGAAGGAGAGCGCATGCGTGGCCGCGATGGACAGTGCCGCGCCCTCCCGCCCCGCGGCCCGCAGCGCCACCCGGCGCAGCTGGTGCAGGTCCCGCACCAGCTCCGCCGCCCCGGCATGGAGCGCGGCGCCGGCCGCGTTCAGCTGCACGCCCTGGGGGCTGCGCAGCACCAGCGCGGTCCCCACCCATTGCTCCAGCGCCTGGATTCGGCGGGAGAAGGCGGGCTGCGTCACATGCCGCGCCTCCGCCGCGCGGGAGAAGTTGCGATGCTCGGCGAGGGCGAGGAAATCCTCCAGCCAGGTCAGCTCCATGGCTGATGCCGATCATGCATAGGCTTTGCAAAACTTGGCATTGGGCAAGCCCCCCTGGCGCAGCCTATCTCCATCTCACTCTGGTCACCAGCCCGGAGAAATGGAGCGGGGCCCTCGCCCCAGCCTGATCGGAGCCATGCCAAATGCGCATCGTTGACGTCCGCGAAATCACCCAGCCGATCGCCTCGCCGATCCGCAACGCCTATATCGACTTCAGCAAGATGACGACGAGCCTCGTCGCCGTGATCACCGATGTGGTGCGCGACGGAAGGCCGGTGGTGGGCTATGGCTTCAACTCCAATGGCCGCTACGGCCAGGGTGGCCTGATCCGCGAGCGCTTCCGCGACCGCATCCTGCAAGCCGATCCACAAAGCCTGCGCGACGATGCGCGCGACAATCTCGACCCGCACAAGATCTGGGACGCGATGATGCGCAACGAGAAGCCGGGCGGCCATGGCGAGCGCTCGGTCGCCGTCGGCACGCTCGACATGGCGATCTGGGATGCGGTGGCGAAGATCGAGGAAAAGCCGCTCTTCCGCCTGCTGGCCGAGCGCCATGGCCGCGAGGCCGACCCGCGCGTCTTCGTCTATGCCGCCGGCGGCTACTACTACCCCGGCAAGGATGACACGGCGCTCCGGGCCGAGATGCGCGGCTATCTCGACCGCGGCTACAACGTGGTGAAGATAAAGATCGGCGGGGCCTCGCTGGGCGAGGATCGCCGCCGGATCGAGGCGGTGCTGGCGGAGATCGGCGCCCAGGCGCAGCTCGCCGTGGACGCCAATGGCCGCTTCGACCTCGAGACCGGCATCGCCTATGCCAAGATGCTCCGCGACTACCCGCTCTTCTGGTACGAGGAGGTGGGCGATCCGCTGGATTACGCCCTCCAGGCCGCGCTCTCGGAGTTCTATCCGGGCCCAATGGCGACGGGCGAGAACCTCTTCTCCCACCAGGATGCCCGCAACCTGCTGCGTTACGGTGGCATGCGGCCGGATCGCGACTGGCTGCAATTCGACTGCGCGCTTTCCTACGGCCTGGTCGAATATCTCCGCACGCTGGACGTGCTGGCCCAGTTCGGCTGGTCGCCCTCGCGCTGCATCCCGCATGGCGGGCACCAGATGTCGCTGATGATCGCGGCCGGCCTCGGGCTTGGCGGGAATGAGAGCTACCCGGACCTCTTCCAGCCCTATGGCGGCTTCCCCGATGGCGTGCGCGTCGAGGATGGGCATGTGGTCATGCCGGAATTGCCGGGCATCGGCTTCGAGGGGAAATCCGACCTGATCCGCGTCATGCGCCAACTTTCCGGCTGAACCCGCGCCCCCCGCGGGTTGTGCATGGGGCAAAGCTGCCCCACCTTCCGGCCAAAGCAAACGGAGAGACCCGCATGGCCGACTACCCCAACACCCTCCTCCACATCGCAGGCGAATGGCGCGATGGCGAGAATGGCCGCAAGATCGACGTCCTGAACCCCGCCAATGAGGAGGTGATCGGCACCGTTGCCCATGCCTCCATCGCCGATCTCGACGCGGCGCTGGCCGCCACCGAGCGCGGCTTCGCCATGTGGCGCAAGGTCGGCACCTATGACCGCTCCAAGATGATGCGCAAGGCGGCCGATCTGATGCGCTCGCGCGCCGACGAGATCGCCCGCCTGATGACCATGGAGCAGGGCAAGCCGCTGGCCGAGGCCAAGGTCGAGATCATGGGCGGCGCCGACACGATCGACTGGTTCGCCGAGGAAGGCCGCCGC
>NZ_JAIEQY010000110.1 GCF_019747315.1 Roseococcus sp.
GTGAAATCAACCATGTGCCTGCAT
Organism: Roseococcus sp.; assembly: GCF_019747315.1. GTDB lineage: Bacteria > Pseudomonadota > Alphaproteobacteria > Acetobacterales > Acetobacteraceae > Roseococcus. The sequence continues at coordinate 25 of NZ_JAIEQY010000110.1, forward strand.
ATGCGGCGGCGGGCGCGCCTGTCCAGCCGGGCGTGGGGCGCGCTGCGGGCTTAAGCGGCGATTCATCCTGCTCTGCGATAGATTCGGGACCTTGCCGCCCGGAGTGATGCATGTGCCCAGGACCAGAACGCCCGTGACCGATGGGACCGCGCCCCCGGGCGGCGGTGCGGCCGCCCGGCGCCCCCTGGGCGAGCGCGAGCGCTTCGTCGCCTTCGCCTTTGCCAGTGCGGATCTGCTGGTCGAGGCCGATCTGGACGGACGCATCGGCTTTACCGCCGGCGCCTTCCGCCTGCGCTTCGGCGCGGCGCCCGAGAGCTTCATCGGGCAGCCTTTGGCGGGGCTGATCGCGGGGCCGGACCGCGAGAGCTTCACGGCGGCCATGGCCTTGATGCCCGAGCGAGGGCGGCTCTCGCCCACCGTGCTGCGGCTGGCCAATCCGGAGCAGACGCCCTTTGTCATCTCCGGCCTGCATCTGGCCTTGCCCGGCGAACCGCCCCGGCTTTGCGTCTCCATGGGCCCGGTTCCCATCCCGCTGGATGTGGCGGCACCTGCAGCTCTGACCCCCGCAGCCCTGCTGCGCGAGGCCGAATCCCGGCTGCGCGCCCCGGGCGGCGCCGGGGGGCAGCTGGGCCTGATCGAGGTGACCGGGCCGCTTTCGCCGGAGCTGCGCGCGGCCCTGACGCGCCAGGCGGGCGACATGGCGGCGGAACTCTCGCCAGGGCGCTACGGCCTGCTTTCGGAGAGTGGCCAGGCGCCGGACATCGGCGCCGTGACCGCGCGGCTCGAGGCCATGCTGACGCAGTATGGCCAGGCGCCGGGGTCTGGCGTCAGCGGTGAGGTGCTGGCGCTTGACCCCCACGGCCTCTCCCCGGTGCAGGCGGTGCGCGCCCTGCGCCACGGCCTCGCCACCTTCACCCGCGCCGGCGCGCAGGGCCTGCAGGATGAAGGCTTCGGCGAGGGGCTTTCCGGCTTCGTGCAGGACATGACCCAGCGTGCCGGCACGATCCGCCGCGCCATCGCCCAGCGCCGCTTCCACCTGGAATACCAGCCGATCAAGGGCCTGGCGGATGGCACGCTGCACCACTACGAGGCGCTGCTGCGACCGGAGAAAGGGCTGCTCGGCGCGGCGTCCAGCCCGCAGGATTTCGTGACGCTGGCCGAGGCGGTCGGCCTCACCGAAGAGCTGGACCTGGCCGTGGCCGAGATGGCGCTGGCCGCCGCCAAGGGCCTTGCCGGCGCGCAGCGGATCGCGGTGAACGCCTCTGGCCTCTCGATGCAGAGCGCCAGCTTCCGGGAGTCGCTCTTCACCCTGATCGAAGCGAATCCGCATGCCGGCCAACGGTTGATGGTGGAGCTGACCGAGAGCGCCGAGATCGAGGACGAGGCTGCAGCCGCCAGGACCATCGAGGCGCTGCGCGCGCGTGGCATTCCGGTGTGCCTGGATGATTTCGGCGCCGGTGCGGCCGCCTTCCGCTACCTGAAGGCATTTTGCGTGGATTACGTGAAGGTGGATGGCAGCTTCGTCGAAGCCGCGATGCGGAGCGAGCGGGATCGCAGCTTCGTCGCCGCCATGGTGGACCTCTCCGTGGCAGTGGGTGCCAAGGTGGTGGCGGAGCGGATCGAAACGGCGGAATACGCGCAGACCATGCAGGATCTGGGCGTGCATTTCGGCCAGGGCTGGCATTTCGGCCGGCCTGCCCCCCTGCCGAAGGCCGCCCCCGTGGTGGCGGCACGGCGCACCGGCAAGCAGGAAAGCTGGGGCTGAAGGGCTTCCCAGCCCGCGGGGGGCCATCTAACGCTCATCTCCATGCAGCCTGATCGCGTCATCATCGTGGGGGCCGGGCCGGTGGGCCTGGTTGCCGCCGCCGCCCTGGCCGCCGAGGGCATTCCGGTCGCCATCATCGAGGCCGAGCGCGAACTGCCCGATGGGATGCGCGCCAGCACCTTTCACCCGCCCACGCTCGACATGGTGGAACGCTTCGGCGTTGCGGAAGGCCCGATCGCGACCTTCGACCACGCGATGATCGCGGGCGACACGCGCCACCCCTATCGGCTGCAATGCGAGCAATGGCGGCTGACGCGGCTGCTGCCCGAGCGGCTCGCGGCGAACCCGGTTGTGGAATTCATCTGCGACGCGCGTGCCCTGGCGGTCACGCAGGATGGGGCGAGCGTGACGCTCAGCATCGCGCGGCCGGACGGGCACCAGGAAACCCTGACCGGGCGCTACCTGATCGGCGCCGACGGTGCCCGCAGCGCGGTCCGCAAGAGCCTGGGCATCGGCTTCGAGGGGCAGACCATCCCCGAGATCTACCTCACCCTCTCGACCCCCTTCGCCTATCACGACGCGATGGAGGACCTCACCAACATCGCCTATATCAGTGACCCCGATGAGTGGTTCGTGCTGCTGCGCAACCTGCGCCTCTGGCGTCTGCTGCTGCCGGCCGATCCGCAGGAACCGGAGGAAGTGATGCTGTCCGATGCGCTGATCGAGGAGCGGATGCAGCAAGTTCTGCGCAGGCCCGGCCGCTACGAGATCTATGTGGAAGGCCGCGTCTTCCTGGCCGGCGATGCCGCGCATGTGAACAACCCGCTGGGCGGCATGGGCATGAATGGCGGCATTCATGACGCGCTGAACCTGGCGGAGAAGCTCACCAGCGTGTTGCGTGGCGCGCCGCTGGCCGCCATGGGCCGCTATGAGCGGCAGCGGCGGAAGGTGGCGCTGGAGGTCGTGCAGCAGCAGGCGCTGCGCAACCGCAGCATCCTGAACCAGAAGGACCCCGCGACGCGGCAGGCCTTCCTCGATGACCTGCGCGCGACGGTGGCCGATCCGGAGCGGCACCGCGCCCATCTGCTGCGCACCAGCATGGTGCAGAGCCTGCGTGACCTGGAGAAGGTGGAATGACCGAAACTGATCTGGAGATTTACGCGCGCCAGGGCCTCGGCCGCCGTGCCGGGCCGGGCGTGGCGCCGGCGCTGGTCATCGTGGACTATGTGGTGGGCTTCGCGGACCCGACGCAATTCGGCGGCGGCAATATCGGCCCGGCCATCGCGCAGACGGTGCAGCTGCTGGCCCATGCACGCCGCAAGGGCTGGCCCGTGGCGCATACCCGCGTGGTTTATGCCGAGGATGGCTCGGATGCCGGGATCTTTACCCTGAAGGCGCCCTCGCTGCTCAAGCTGACGGAGCATTCGCCGCTCTCGCAGATCATCCCCGAACTCACCCCCGCGCCGGGCGAGCTGGTGGTCCGCAAGCGCGGCGCCTCGGCCTTCTTCGACACGAACCTGGCGGGATTCCTGACGATGCGCCGGGTGGACACGTTGATCGTCACGGGCTGCACCACCTCGGGCTGCGTGCGGGCGACGGTGGTGGATTCCCTGCAGCATGATTTCCGCACCATCGTCGCGACCGATTGCGTGGGCGATCGTGCCATCGCGCCGCATGAGGCGAACCTCTTCGACATGGGGCAGAAATACGCGGATCTGATGACGCGGGCGGAGATCGAGGCGGCGTTCTGAACGGCGCCTGGGCGAGCGGGCCGCCAGGGCTGCCCGCTCAGCCTTCCTTCTTCCAGGCGGTCAGCTTGCGGTAGATGGTGCTGGGGTTCACCTCCAGCAGCGCGGCGGCGCGCGGCACGTCCTGGCCGGTGTGTTCCAGCGCGGCCAGGATCAGCCGCTTCTCGGAGACGGCCAGCGGCTCCACCGCCATGCGGGCGACCGCCGGCGCATGGGCCGGGCTGGCGCTGGGCGAGGCCTGCGGCGGCACGCCCTGTGGTGCTGCGGGCAGCGCGTCATGCAGCAGCAGCGCGGGCAGCATCTCCCGCGTGATCACCTGGCCCGCATGCAGCACCACGGCGTTGCGCAGGACATTCTGCAATTGGCGCACATTGCCGGGCCAGGGATAGGCGCGGATGGCGGCCTCGGCCTCGGCGTCGAAGCCCTGGAATCCCTTGCCTTCCTCCCGCGCGAAGAGGGCGAGGAAGTGCCGCGCGATGAGCAGCACATCCTCGCCCCGCGCGCGCAGCGGCGGCAAGGCCACGGGCACCACATAGAGGCGGTAGTAGAGGTCCTCGCGGAAGCGGCCGGCCTGCACCTCGGCCAGGATGTCGCGGTTTGTGGCGCAGACCAGGCGCACATCCACCGGCTCCGCCCGCGTGCCGCCGACCGGCGTCACCATGCCGGTCTGCACGAAGCGCAGCAGCTTTACCTGCATCTCCATCGGCATCTCGCCGATCTCGTCCAGGAAGAGCGTGCCGCGATCGGCGCTGCGGGCGGCGCCGGCGCGATTCTCGGTGGCCCCGGTGAAGGCGCCCTTCACATGGCCGAAGATCTCGCTCTCCAGCAGGTCGCGCGGGATGGCGCCGCAATTCAGCGCGATGAAGGGCTTGCCCTTGCGCGGCGAGGCCTGGTGCAGCGTCTCGGCCGCCACCTCCTTGCCGGTGCCGCTCTCACCCGTGATGAAGACCGTGGCCTTGGAGGCGGCGACGCTTTCCAGCGTGCGATACACCGCCTGCATGCTGGGCGAGGCGCCGATGAAGCCGCCGAAGGAATCCCGCCCCAGCACGCTCTGCGCCGTGGCCAGCGCCTGGCGGAGCGAACGCTTCTCCAGCGCATTGTCCAGCGTCACGCGCAGCCGGGCGGCGGCATAGGGCTTCAGCAGGAAATCCGTGGCGCCCTCGCGCATCGCCTCCACCGCGGTGTTCACGGAACCATGCGCGGTCAGCACGATGCAGGCAGCGTTCACGCCCGCGGCCTTCAGCCGGCGCATCAGCTCCATGCCGGAGAAATCCGGCAGCACCAAGTCTACCAGGATGGCGTCGGGCTGCCATTCCTGCGCCATGGCCAGCGCCGTGGCGCCGGTCTCGGCGTGGCGCATCTCGTGGCCAAAATCACGCAGCATGACCTTCGCGATCTCGGCCTGGGTCGGCGTATCCTCGACCAGCAGGACCCGCGCGGGCATCAATGGATCAGGGCGTGCAGCGCCTGGAGAGCGGCCTTGGCCTCGGTCAGCAGGCGCGGCAGGACGACGGCGGGCGGCTCCGTCTGGCGGTGATCCATGGCGATCCGCGCCTCGCGCTCCAGACCCACGGCGCCGACGGCGGCGGCTGCCCCGGCCAGGCTATGCGCCGCGCGCTCATACCCCTCCTGGTCGCCCGCCTGGGCGGCCCGTGCGAGATCCTGGGCGAGGCGCGTCAAATCTTCCTCGAAGGTCGCGATGATCGTGCGGAACACGTCCGGCGGGAGGTCTTCGGCCAATTGGTTGGCCACTTCTGGATCGAGCGCGCTCATTTGTGAGACTACTTGCATTTCGCAAGGCTCGCCGTCAATGACTCTGCGCGATTGACGCGGGCGGCATGCCGGGTTTACCCATGTCACCGTCCTCGCGATTTGTCCGGCCAGCTTGCGGCGAGGTCCCAACCGGGTCGTCTTCCTCTTCCAAGAATTGGGGGAAGGCGGAAAACAAGCGCGCTAAACGGCCCAGGGAAGGTCCTCTTCGTAGGGCTGAATCCCCACCCCGCCCAGGGTGCCGGACGTCGGTCTATTGCACGAGGGTAGTCATCATGTCCCGCAAGCTCCGCCCCGCCACGCAACTCGTCCGTGGTGGCCTGAACCGCTCCAACCATGGCGAGACCGCCGAGGCGATGTTCCTCACCTCCGGCTTCGTCTACGACAGCGCCGAGCAGGCCGAGGCCACCTTCAAGAACGAGATCGAACACTACCAGTACAGCCGCTTCGCCAACCCGACGACGACCATGCTGGAAGAGCGCCTCTGCGCCATCGAGGGCGCCGAGGCCTGCCGCCTGATGGCGACCGGCATGGCGGCCGTGCATTCCGCGCTGCTCTCCCACCTCAAGACCGGCGATCGCCTGGTGGCTTCGCGCGCGCTGTTCGGCTCGTGCCATTGGATCGTGAGCACGCTGCTGCCGCGCTACGGCATCATCGCCGAATTCGTGGACGGCACCGACATGGCGCAGTGGGAAGCCGCACTCAGCACGCCCGCCACGATGGTGCTGCTGGAAAGCCCCTCCAACCCCATGCTGGAGCTGGTGGATGTGGTGGCCGTCTGCCAGCTGGCGCATGCCGCCGGCGCGCTGGTGGTGGTGGACAATGTCTTCGCCACGCCGTTGCTGCAAAAGCCCTTCGAGCAGGGTGCCGATGTCGTCGTCTATTCCTGCACCAAGCACATGGATGGCCAGGGCCGCGTGCTGGGCGGCGCCGTGCTCGGCAGGAAGAAGTGGGTGGAGGAGGTGCTGATGCCCTTCATCCGCAACACCGGCCCCGCCATGTCGCCCTTCAACGCCTGGGTGATCCTGAAGGGGCTGGAGACGCTCAAGCTGCGGGTGGACCAGATGTGCCGCAACGCCGCCGCCGTCGCCGATTTCCTGAGCGAGCGGGCCGAGATCGCGCGCGTGCTCTATCCCTTCCGTGCCGATCATCCGCAGCACGCGCTGGCGGTGCGGCAGATGTCGGGCGGCGGTACGCTCGTCACCTTCGACATCAAGGGTGGCCCCGCCGGGGACCGGCATAGCGCAAAGGAGGCCTGCTTCCGCTTCATGAACGCGCTGCAGATCGTGGATATCTCCAACAATCTGGGGGATTCCAAGTCGCTCGCCACGCATCCGGCCACCACCACCCATATGCGCATCGGCGAGGTGGAGCGCAGCAAGCTCGGCATCACCGATGGCACGGTGCGGCTCTCGGTGGGTCTCGAGGATGTCGCAGACCTGATCGAGGATCTGGCCGAGGCGCTGGACGCGGTGGGTGCCACCGGCAACCTGCGCGCAGCGGAGTAGCACCGGCAGCCCCGGGCGTGGCATGATGCGGCCATGACCTTCGAGACATGGCTCGCCTTCGCGCTCGCCTCGCTCATCGCCGTGATGATTCCGGGGCCCGTCGTGGTCTTCATCCTGGGCCGCGCGCTCGGCGGCGGGTGGCGCGCGGCGCTGCCCACCGTGGGCGGCGTGGCCCTGGGCGATGCGGTGGCACTCAGCGCCTCTCTCGCCGGGCTCGGCGCCTTGCTGGCGGCGAGTGCGGCGGCCTTCACCGTCGCGAAATGGCTGGGGGCGGCCTATCTCATCTGGCTCGGCGTGAAGCTCTGGCGCGCGCCGGTGGGCGAGGCGATTGCGCTGCCTGCGCGCAACGCCCTCCGCGATGCCTTCCTGGTCACGGTGCTGAACCCCAAGAGCATCGCCTTCTTCGTGGCCTTCGTGCCGCAATTCCTCGACCCCGCCAGCGCCTTCCTGCCGCAGGCGGCGCTGGTGCTGGTCACCTTCGTGGGGATCGGTGCGTTGAACGCACTGGGCTATGCGCTGTTGGCGGGCAAGCTTTCGGACGCGGTGCGCCGCATCCCGGTCCGCCGCGCCTTCAACCGCGTCGGCGGCGGCATGCTGATCGGCGCGGGCCTCGCCACCGCCGCGATGCGCCGCGCATGAAGCCCTACACCACCGTGACACGCGGCCTGCGCGTCACCATCCGCCCCTTCTACCTGGCCGACCAGTCGGACCCCGCCGAGGGCCGCTATGTCTGGGCCTACAAGGTGCAGATCGAGAATCTCGGCCAGGCCACGGTGAAGTTGCTCAAGCGCAGCTGGATCATCACCGACGGCATGGGGCGCGAGATGCGGGTGCATGGCGAGGGCGTGGTGGGCGAGCAGCCTATCCTGGAGCCGGGCGAGAGCTTCGACTACACCTCCGGCACGCCACTGCCCACGCCGTCCGGCTTCATGCGCGGCACCTATCACATGGTCGTCACCGCCACGGGCGAGGAATTTGACGCCGCGGTGCCGGCCTTCTCCCTCGACAGCCCGCACCAGCAGGGCGGGGTCCACTGAGCCGGCCCTCCCACGCCGAAATTGGCTTCCTGGCACCCAGGGATTGCGGAGTCGCGGCCGCGCCCCATCTGGCCAAGTCTAAGGTCTGACGCAGCTCCGCAGCGGGGCTGATGCAGGCCTGCAGGGAATGTCGAAAGCGATGAACATCCAATTGCCAGCCCATGCCCCGGCCGATGCCACGATGAGCGGCATCGCCCGCCCCAGCCGTGCCGAGGCCGAGGCCGCCGTGCGCACCCTGCTGCTCTGGGCCGGTGATGACCCGGACCGCGAAGGCCTGGTGGACACCCCCGCCCGCGTCGCCCGCGCCTATGAGGAATTCTTTGCCGGCTATGGCGATGATCCGGTGGCGATGCTCGCCCGTTCCTTCGAGGAGACGGATGGCTATGACGAGATGGTGGTGCTGCGCGACATCCGGCTGGAAAGCCATTGCGAACACCACATGGTCCCCATCATCGGCAAGGCGCATATCGCCTATCTGCCGAATGGCCGGGTGGTCGGCATCTCCAAGCTCGCCCGCGTCATCGAGACCTATGCCAAGCGCCTCCAGATCCAGGAAAAGCTGACGGCCCAGATCGCCAATACGATCGAGAGCGTGCTCAAGCCCAAGGGCGTCGCCGTGGTGATCGAGGCGGCGCACCAGTGCATGACCACGCGCGGCATCCACAAGCCCGGCGTCTCCATGGTCACCTCGCGCATGCTGGGTGAGTTCCGCACCAATGACGCGACGCGGCGGGAGTTCCTCTCGATCATCAACGGCTCGCGCGGCCTCCTCGAGGGCTGAATCGCCCATTCGCACCCCCCTGTCATGGTTTGCAGGCGGGTGCGAATGGGGTAACCGGGGGGCTTGTTCTCGCACGGGTCCCATGTCCGCCATCCGCATCGCCCCCTCGCTCCTCGCTGCCGATTTCACCCGCCTGGGCGAGGAGTTGCGCGCCATCGAATCCGCCGGTGCGGATTGGCTGCACCTGGACATCATGGATGGGCATTTCGTGCCCAATATCAGCTTCGGGCCCGGGCTGGTGAAGGCGCTGCGCCCGCACAGCAAAATGCCCTTCGACGTGCATCTGATGATCGCCCCGGCCGACCCCTATCTGGCCGCCTTCGCCGAGGCCGGCGCCGATATCATCAGCCTGCACCCCGAGGCCGGGCCCCATTTGCACCGCAGCCTGCAAACCATCCGCGCGCTCGGCAAGAAGGCCGGCGTGGTGCTGAACCCGGCCACGCCCGTGGACAGCCTGGCCCATGTGCTGGACCTGACGGACCTCATCCTGGTCATGTCCGTGAACCCGGGCTTTGGCGGGCAGTCCTTCCTCTCCAGCCAATTGACCAAGATCACGACGCTGCGCCGGATGATTACGGAATCCGGACGGGACATCGCGTTGCAGGTGGATGGCGGCGTCACCGTGAAGACCGCCCCGGATTGCATCGCGGCCGGCGCCGATGTTCTTGTGGCCGGGACAGCCGTGTTCGGGGCCCCGGATTACGCCGCGGCCATCACCGGGCTGAGGGGGGGTGCCTGATGGCCGACATCTTCCGCGGCGTGCGCGGCCTCTTCTCCCGGCTCAAGCCGGTGCGCGTGCCCGATGCGCCCGCCCGCTCCTTCCGCGACCTCTGGCCCGGTGATGCCGCCCGCGGTGCCCGCCTGCTGCGCGGCGAGTTCGAGGTGCTGGGCTCCGCCCGCCTGCTGAATGACTGGTCGCCCCTGGCGGGACCGGTGCTCTGGCGGCAGGCCGCCCATGGCTTCGCCTGGCTGCGCGATCTGCGCATGCTCGGCACCGATGCCGCCCGGGTGAAGGCGCGCGACCTGACCGAGGATTGGCTGGCCCGCGGCGCCACCGAACCCATGGCCCTGGCGCCCGAGGTGATGGCCGCCCGCATTTCCGCATGGCTCGGCCATTGGGATTTCCTGGCGGCCACCGCCGAGGAAGGCTTCCGCCGCCCGCTGCTGCAACGCCTGGCGCAGGATGGCCGGGCGCTGGCCGCCAGCCTGCCGGCCGAGGCCGCGCATCGTGGCGCGCTCGTCGTGCTCAAGGGCAGCATCGCCGCCGCCGTGGCGATGGAGGAGGAGGCCTGGCTGACCCGCGCGCTGCGCTTCCTGCCGGCCGAGCTGGAGCGGCAATTCCACCCCGATGGCGGCCATGTGGAGCGCAGCCCCGCCACGCAGCTGCTGGCTCTCCAGGATCTCATTGAAATCCGTAACCTGCTGAATGGCGTGGGCATCGCCTCGCCGCCGCAGCTTTCCACGGCGCTGGAACGCGCCGGCCAGGCGCTGCGGCTGTTCCGCCATGGCGACATGTCGCTCGCCCTGTTCAACGGCACGCGGGAGGAGGCGCCTTCCCTGGTGGATGTCGTCCTCGCGCAGGGGCTGGCCAAGGGGCGCGCGCCCATGCTGCTGGAGGAGACGGGCTTCCAGCGCATGGCGGCCGGGCGCACCCTGATCATCGCCGATTGTGGCGCGCCGCCGCCGGGCCGCGCGCCGGATCCTGCCTCCGGCCTGCCGCGCGGCGCCGATCGGCCCGCGCATGCCGGCACCCTCTCCTTCGAAATGTCCATCGGGCGGGACCGGCTGATCGTAAATTGCGGCGCCGCCCCCGCCGCCGATGCCGCCTGGCGGGACGCGCTGCGTGGCACTGCCGCCCACTCCACCCTGACCCTCGCCGACACCAACAGTGCCGAACTCCGCGAGGAAGGCCTCGGCCGCCGGCCGGAACGCGTGGAGATTGAGCGGCAGGAGGCCAATGGCGCGCAGTGGCTGGAGGTGGGCCATGATGGGTATCGCCGCACCCATGGCGTGGTGCATCGCCGCCGGCTCTACCTCTCCGAGAGCGGGGACGACCTGCGCGGCGAGGATGCGCTGGAGCCCTTCCCCGGCCCGGCCACGGCCTGGGCCATCCGCTTCCACCTGCACCCCGGAGTCACCGCCGTCCTGCAGGAGGAGGAAGGCGGCGTGCTGATGCGCCTGCCGGGCGGGCAGGGCTGGCGTTTCCGCGCCCGGGGCGCACGGGTCGAGCTGGAAGAAAGCGTCTACCTCGCGGCGGAACCGCGGCGGACCAGCCAGATCGTGCTGACCTCGGATGGCGAGGCGGAAACGGTGCAATGGGCGATCAGCCGGGTGGTGCCGGGGGGCGAGACCTGAGCAGGGGGCTTTGCCCCCTGCACCCCCACAAGGGAGCGGAGCCCCCTTGACCCCACCCAACAGGGATCCAACCCATCAAGATCCTTCAGCTGACCAATGTGGATTTTTCGCTGCGGCATTTTCTGCTGCCGGTGATGCGCGGGGCGCGCGCGCGCGGCCATGATGTGGTAGGGATTTCCGCCGAGGGGCCGCTGCTCGACATCGCGCGCGGCGAGGGGTTCCGCATCATCCCCGTGGCCTTGCAGCGCAGCCTCGATCCGCGCGCGCATCTGCCGGCCTTCCGCGAGTTGCGCCGGATCATGCGCGCGGAGAAATTCGACATGGTGCATGCGCATATGCCCATCTCGGGCTTCCTCGCCCGCGCCGCCGCCAAGGCCGAGCGCGTGCCGCGCGTCGCCTATACCTGCCACGGCTTCCTCTTCAACCAGCCGGGGCCGCTCTGGCGGCGTGGCCTCTCACTCGGCGTGGAATGGCTGGGCGGGCGCATGACGGACAGCTTCCTGACCGTCAGTGAGGAAGAGGCGGCCGATGCCCGCCGCCTCTGGATCCACCGCGGCGCCACCGCCACCGGCAATGGCCGCGACCCCGCCATCTTCCACCCCGACGCCGGAGCCCGCGCCACGCTGCGCGCCGAGATGGGGCTGCGGCCGGACGATTGCGTCGTCATCGGCATCTCCCGCCTCGTGCGCCACAAGGGCTGGCCTGAGCTCCTCCAGGCCATGGAATCCGTGCCCAACGCCCAGCTCTGGGTGGTGGGGGAGCGCCTGGCCTCCGATCATGGCGAGGATATCACCCCCCATTTCCAACGCGCCGCTGCCACCCTTGGCCCACGGCTGCGGATGCTGGGCTACCGGCATGACGTGGCCCGCCTGCTCCAGGCCGCCGACATCTTCGCCCTGCCCAGCCATTTCGAGGGCCTGCCCATGTCCATCATCGAGGCGATGCTGAGCGGGCTGCCTGTCGTCGCCACCGAGATCAGCGGCTGCCGCGAGCAGGTGGTGGATGGGGAAACCGGCTTGCTGGTGCCGCCCATGCAGGTGGCGCCGCTCGGGGCTGCGCTGGCGCGTCTGGCCGCCGATGCGCCCCTGCGGCAGAGCATGGGCGCTGCCGGGCTGCTCCGCGCCCGGGAAAGATTCACCGAGAGCGCGGTGGTGGGCCGCACGCTCGACCTGCTGGGATTATGACCATGAGCCTCCTTATCCGCCGCGCGCTGCTCTCCGTCTCCGACAAGACGGGCATCGTGGAATTCGCCCGCTTCCTGGCCGATCGTGGCGCGGAGATCCTCTCCACCGGCGGCACCGCCCAGGCGATCCGTGCGGCCGGCATCCCGGTGAAGGACGTCAGCGAGCACACGGGCTTCCCGGAAATCCTCGACGGTCGCGTGAAGACGCTGGTGCCGCAGGTGCATGGCGGCATCCTCGGCCGGCGCGATGACGCGGCGCATCTGGCGCAGATGGCCGAGCACGCCATCGCGCCCATCGATCTCGTCGCGGTGAACCTCTACCCCTTCGAGGCGACGGTCGCGCAGGGCGCCGCCTTCGAGGATTGCATCGAGAACATCGACATCGGCGGCCCTGCGATGATCCGCAGCGCCGCCAAGAACCACGCCCATGTGGTGGTGGTGACGGAGCCCGCGCATCTCGCTCGCATCACCGCCGAGATCGAGGCCACGGGCGGCACCAGCGCCGAACTTCGCCGCGAACTCGCCGCCGCCGCCTATGCCCGCACGGCGGCCTATGACGCCGCCATCTCCACCTGGTTCGCCGGCCAGCTTGGCCAGGATTTCCCGCCGCGCCTGGCCTTCGCCGGCCAGCTCGCGCAGACGCTGCGCTATGGCGAGAACCCGCACCAGAAGGCCGGCTTCTACCTCGACGGCAGCGCGCGGCCCGGCATCGCCACGGCGAAGCAGGTGCAGGGCAAGGAGCTCTCCTACAACAATCTGAACGACACCGACGCGGCCTATGAGGCCTGCGCGGAGTTCGACGCACCCGCCATCGTCATCGTGAAGCACGCCAACCCCTGTGGCATCGCCATCGCCGATGATCTGGCGAGCGCCTGGGACCGTGCGCTGCTCTGCGATCCCGTTTCGGCCTTTGGCGGCATCGTCGCCGCGAACCGGGTTCTGGACGCGGTGGCGGCCGAGAAGATCACCGCCATCTTCACCGAGGTGGTGATCGCGCCCGACGCCGATGAGGCCGCCCGCGCCATCTTCGCCCGCAAGAAGAACCTGCGCCTGCTGCTGACCGGCGGCATGCCCGACCCGACCGCGCCAGGGATGACCTTCCGCAGCGTCGCCGGCGGTTTCCTCGCGCAGTCGCGCGATGCCGGACGTGTGACGGAGAGCGAGCTGCGCGTGGTCACCAAGCGCGCGCCCACGGCCGCCGAAATGGCGGACCTGCTCTTTGCTTTCCGCGTCTGCAAGCATGTGAAGTCCAACGCCATCATCTACGCCAAGAACCTGGCCACCGTCGGTATCGGCGCCGGGCAGATGAACCGCGTGGAGAGCAGCCGCATTGCCGCCTGGAAATCCGAGGCCGCCGCCCGCGCCGCCGGGCTGGACCAGCCGCTGGCCGTGGGCAGCGTCGTGGCGTCGGACGCCTTCTTCCCCTTCGCCGATGGGCTGGAGACCGCCGCCGCCGCGGGCGTGACCGCCGTGATCCAGCCGGGCGGCTCGATGCGCGATGCCGAAGTCATCGCGGCGGCCGATGCGGCGGGGCTGGCCATGGTCTTTACCGGCATGCGCCACTTCCGCCATTGAAGATGGCCTCCGGCGGCTGGGGCCGAAAGGCCCCAGACTCCAGGACTTCAGGTGGTGCCAGGCAGGGCCATGGTGCATGCTTCGCCTTGAAGCATGCGGGAGTCGGGCGTGACGGTTGAATCGGTTTTGCTTGGGTTGGTCCTGCTGCTGCTACTCGCGGTGCTGGCCGTGCTGCTGATCCGCAAGCCCGTCAGCGACCCGACCCTGCCCCTGCTGCAAGCCGCGCAGGAGCGCCAGGGCGAACGCCTCGGCGCGCTGACCGGCGAGGTGAAGGCCGCACTCACCACCAGCGAAGCCGCCCTTGGCGCCGTGGTCCAGGGCTTCGCCGTCGAGCAGGCGAAGCTGCTGAACGCGGCGCTGCTGAAGCAGACCGAGGCCCTCGCCGCCATGGAGAAATCCCTGCTGGAACGCTTCGCCGCCGAAGCCAAGGCGACGCAGGAAGGCCTCTCCGCCGGCATGCTGAAGCAGGCGGAATCCCTGGCGAACACCGAGAAATCCCTGCTCGAACGCCTCACCGCCGATGCCAAGGCCACGCAGGAGGCGATGAGCGCCGAGACCGCGCGCTCGCGCGAGGTGCTCGACAAGAAGCTCACCGAAATGCGTGAGACCAGCGAGAAGCGTCTCGCCGAGATCCAGAAATCCGTGAACGAACAGCTCGCCGGCGCGGTCGAGAAGCAGATGAATGAGAGCTTCGCCCGCGTGATCGACCAGTTCACCGCCGTGCAGAAGGCGATGGGCGAGATCCAGGCCGTGACCGGCCAGATCGGCGACATCAAGCGCCTCTTCGGCAATGTGAAGACGCGCGGCGGCTGGGGCGAGACGCAGGTGAAGGCCCTGCTGGACGACATCCTCCCCGAGGGCAGCTACGAGGTGAATGTCCGCCTGCGCGAGAACAGCGCCGATTCCGTGGAATTCGCCGTGGTGATGCCCACCACGGGTGAGGCGCGCGTGCTGCTGCCGGTGGATGCGAAATTCCCCATCGAGGATTACGAGCGCTTGCTGAACGCCTGGGAAGCCGCCGATCCCATCGCCGAAGCCACCGCGCGCAAGGCCCTTGAGATCCGCATCCGCGGTGAGGCGAAGAAGATCGCGGAGAAGTACATCCTGCCCCCGCGCACGGTGGAGTTCGGCGTGATGTATCTGCCGACCGAGGGGCTTTATGCCGAGGTCGCGCGCATCCCCGGCCTCATCGATGATATCGGGCGAAATCATCGCGTGCTCATCCTCGGCCCCTCGCTGCTGCCCGCTCTGCTGCGGACCATCCAGCTGGGGCATGTCACGCTGGCGCTGTCGAAGAACGCGGAATCCGTGCGCGAATTGCTCTCGGCGACGAAGGGCGAGATGGGCAAGATGGCGGATGTGCTGGACAAGCTGGGCAAGCAGGTCGGCACGGTCACCAAGACCATCGGCGAGGCGCAGAGCCGCACGCGACAGATCGCGCGCAAGCTGAAGACGATCGAGGCGCTGCCGGGGGACCAGTCAGGTGCTGTGCTGGGAATTGAGGACGGGGTGGCGGATGAAGAGGAATCCTAAGGGCCTGCGGCGGCCGGGGTCACGGACCCCGGACCCCATCAATAAGCGGGGTCTGGGGCCTCGGCCCCAGCCGCCGGAGGCCCTTTTTTGACGTCTCTCCAACTCCAATCCGCCCTGGGTCTTGCCGTGCTTTGTGTATTGGCCTGGGCCCTGGGCGGCTTCCGCCGCGACGCCTCCTGGCGCGTCGTCGCCGGCGGGCTGCTGGGCCTGATCGGCCTCGCCGCGCTTCTGCTCCATGTGCCCCCGCTGCGCGCCGGCTTCGCGCTGATCGGCCGCGCCGTGGATGCGCTGGCGCGCGCCACCCAGGCCGGCACGGCGCTGGTCTTCGGCTATCTCGGCGGCGGGCCGTTGCCCTTTGCCGAGGTCACGCCCGGTTCCTCCTTCATCCTCTTCTTCCAGGCCCTGCCGCTGGTGCTGCTGGTCGGCGCGCTTTCGGCGGTGCTCTACCACTGGCGCGTGCTGCCCTTCGTCGTGCGCGGCCTGGCGGGCGGGCTGCGGCAGCTGTTTGGGCTGGGGGGGGCCGCTGGGTTTTCCGTCGCGGCCAATGTGTTTGTCGGCATGGTGGAGGCGCCGCTGCTCATCCGCCCCTGGCTCGCCAGGCTCACGCGCTCTGAATTGTTCGTGGTGATGGTGGCAGGCCTCGCCACCATCTCGGGCAATATGCTGGTGGTCTATGCGCTGATCATCTCGCCCGTCGTGCCGGACGCGGCGGGGCAATTGCTCGCCGCCTCGCTCATCGGCGCGCCGGCGGCCGTTCTGGTGGCGCTGCTGATGATCCCGGGCGGTGCCGTCACGGAGGGCGAGCCCGAAGCGCCGCCGCTCTACACCAGCACCATGGAGGCGTTGGTGCAGGGCACCAGCGATGGGCTGCAATTGCTGCTCGGCATCATGGCGGCGCTGATCGTCTTCGTGGCGCTGGTGGCGCTGGGCAATGAGATCCTGCAGCCGCTGCTGGGCATCACGCTGCAGCAGGTGGCGGCGGTTCTCCTCTGGCCGCTGGCCTGGGCCATGGGCGTGCC
>NZ_JAIEQY010000310.1 GCF_019747315.1 Roseococcus sp.
GTCCCCGGCGGGATTCGAACCCACGGCCCCCAGATTAGGAATCTGGTGCTCTATCCTGCTGAGCTACGGAGACGTGCCGGAAACTTAGCACGTCCTCCGCGCGCACCGGAAGCGCTAGACCCCGGCCGTCTGGCCGGCTTCCTCGCGCTGGGCGTATTCCAGCACCACCTGCTCGATCCGCGCGCCGATCCACTCGGCCGTCCGCTCTTCCTCGGCCAGGCTCTCCTGCAGGGCAGGCACGTCACCCGAGGCGCCGACGGCTTCGGCCAGGGCGATCAGCGCGCGATAGGTTGCGATTTCGAAATGCTCGAAGGCATAGTTGGCGAAGGTGTTCTTCACCACCTCATCCTGCATCGGCGCATGCGCCATGGCGGCGACATTGCCCATCAGCCCCGTCACGAAATCCTTGAGCGAGGAATGGCTGGTGCCGTGGCGTTCCAGCAGGGTTTCCAGGCGCTGCTGCTGCATCTCGCTCTCGGCGATATGCTGCTCGATCTTGGCGGACATCTCGGGGTAATTCTCGAGCCGCTCAACCTGCCGGCGCAGCAACTGCAGCGCCTGCGACTCGAGGGCATGGGCATTCTTCAGGCCGGTGATGTAGGTTTCAAGCATGGTGACAGCCATGACGGCATTCTCCATCTGAGGGTTCATCCCGCAGAAACACCCAACCCCGCGCGGGGTTACCCGGCAGGGCGGATTTCCGATCCGGCCAAGGTTGGCGCGCCGCGCCCGCCGGCGCATAACGGGCCGCCCATGGCATCGTTCTCCCCCCGCCTCCTGCTGCCCGATGCGCCGGCCCTCGTCGCCTCGCATGGTCGCGCCACGCTGCTCACGCCCGATGGCGAGGTGCTGACGCTGACCGGTGGCCGCATCGCCGAAGCCCTGGCCGAATACCCGCCGCCGCTCCTGGTCCATGCCCCCTCCACCGCGAAGCGCCTGGACCTGCCGCGCTTCCTCGATGCCTTCGACCTGCTGGAGCTCTTCGCCTTCGCGCTGCCCGGCCGCAGCGCCCCGCCCACGCCGCGCGGCCTCGCCTTGGTGCTGGACCTGCCGCCGCCCGAGGATGACGAGGCCGCGGCCGCCCTCCTGCCCGAAATCGCCTCCCGCCTGCTGCGCGCCCTGGCCGACGAAGCCCGCGCCCCCTCGGGCAAGGAGGCCGCGGGCATGGCCGCCCAGCTCGCCGGCGCCGCGCATTGGCCCTGGGTGCCGAGCGTGCTGGCCGCACTCGGCCAGCCCGACGCCAAGCCCGATCGCAACGCCTTCAAGACCTGGCGCCGCCTCGACGAATGGGAGGAGACGGCCCCGCCGCCGGCCCCCGCCAGCCACGCCGTCAGCGGCGCCGATTCGCGCCGCCGCCTGGCCGAGATGCTGGGCGCGGGGGCCGAGCAGCGCCCGCAGCAGGCCGATTTCGCCTCCGCCGCCGCCGGCGCCTTCGCGCCAAGGGAAGCCGAGGGCGCGCCCCACATGATCCTGGCCGAGGCCGGCACCGGCACCGGCAAGACGCTGGGCTACATCGCCCCCTCCAGCCTCTGGGCCGAGCGCAATGGCGCGCCGGTCTGGATCAGCACCTACACCCGCAACCTGCAGCGCCAGATCGACCAGGAGCTGATGCAGCTCTTCCCCGATCCGGAGGAGCGGCGCGAGCGGGTCGCCGTCCGCAAGGGGCGCGAGAACTACCTCTGCCTGCTGAACCTGGATGAGGCGCTGGGCCAATCCGGCCTGCGCCAGATGGCGCTGCCGCTGGCCCTCGTCTCCCGCTGGGCGGGCGCGACCCGCGATGGCGACATCCAGGGTGGCGACTTCCCCGGCTGGATCGGCGAGCTCTTCCCGCCCGGCTCGCTGATGGGCCTGGCCGACCGTCGCGGCGAATGCATCCGCTCCGCTTGCGCGCACTACAAAAAGTGCTTCGTCGAGCACTCGATCCGCCGCGCCCGCACCGCCCGCCTGGTCATCGCCAACCACGCGCTGGTGATGGTGCAGGCCGCACTCGGCGGCGGCGAGGATGGCAAGCCCACGCGCTACGTCTTCGACGAGGGGCATCACCTGTTCGACGCCGCCGACAGCGCCTTCTCCTCCGCGCTGACAGGCGTCGAGGCGGCCGAGCTGCGCCGCTGGCTGCTGGGCGCCGAGGGCGGGCGTTCTCGCGCCAAGGGGCTGCGCGCCCGCATCCAGGAGCTGGCGGGCGACATCCCGCAATTGCTGGCCCCCCTGGACGAAGCGCTGCACGCCGCGCGCTGCCTGCCCGGCGGCGGCTGGTATGCCCGCATGGGTGACGGCGCGCTGCCCGCCGATGGCAATGCGACCGAGACCTTCCTGCACGCCGCCCGCCAGCAGATCCTCGCCCGCGCGGTCGAGGATGACGGCATCTACACGCTGGAGGTGGACCTCCATCCCGTGAGCGAGGCGGTGCTGGAATCCGGCGCGGCGCTGGCCTCCGCCCTGCACGCGCTGGAACAGCCGCTGACCCGCCTGCGCGACGCCCTGGCCGCCAAGCTCGAAACCCCCGAGGATGAGGAGGAGCCGGAAGTCGGCGAGCGCATCCGGCTGGAGACGGCGATGCGCGGGATCGAGCGCCGGGCCCTCATGCCGCTCGGCGCCTGGCGCGCCATGCTGGGGCAGCTCGCGACCAGCCAGGCCGAGCCCGGCACGCGCCCCGTCATGGTGGATTGGCTGCAGCTCGACCGGCGCGAGGGGCGGGACGTGGATGCCGGGCTGCACCGGCATTGGCTGGACCCCACAATTCCCTTCGCGCAGGTGGTCGCGGCCCCCGCCCATGGGCTGCTGATCACCTCCGCCACGCTGACCGATGCCGCCAAGCGCAATGATCCCGAAGCCGCCTGGCATGAGGCGGAGGCGCGCACCGGGGCCGTGCATCTGCCGCTGCCGGCGATCCGCGCGGCATTGCCTTCGCCCTTCGACTACGCGGCCAATACCCGCACCTTCATCGTCACCGATGTGGATGCGCGGCAATCCGGGCCCATCGCCAGCGCGATGCAGCAGCTGTTCCTGGCCTCCGGCGGCGGCGCGCTTGGCCTCTTCACCGCGATCCGGCGCCTGCGCGAGGTGGCGGCCCGGATCGCGCCGGCGCTGGAGGCGAAGGGCATCCCGCTCTACTCGCAGCATGTGGACGCGATGGACAATGCCACGCTGGTGGACATCTTCCGCGCGGAGGAAAATTCCTGCCTGCTCGGCACGGATGCGATGCGCGATGGCGTGGACGTGCCCGGCCGTGCCCTGCGCCTCCTGGTCTTTGACCGCGTGCCCTGGCCACGCCGCACCATCCTGCACCGCGAGCGCCGCCTGCATCTGAGCGAGGGCAATCCGCAGGGGCATGACGACACGCATGCGCGCCACAAGCTGCGCCAGGCCTTCGGCCGACTGATCCGCCGCGCCGATGACAAGGGCGTCTTCGTGCTGCTGGACCGTGCCTGCCCGACGCGCGTGCTGGCCGGCCTGCCGGAGGGGGTAACGCCGGAGCGGGTGACGCTGGCGGAGGCGGTAACCCGGACGCGGGAGCTGCTGGGGGAGTAAGAGAAGGGCCTCCGGCGGCTGGGGCCGGGGCCCCAGACCCCTTGAATTTATTGGGGTCTGGGGCCTTTCTGCCCCAGCCGCCGGAGGCCCTTTTTTTCTAAAACTCGATCCGTATCCCGCTCTCCCGCAGGAACTCCCGCCAGAACACCCCGCTTTCCCGCACGAATTGCGCGAAGCCCGCGGGCCCCAGCGCCAGCAGGTCCACCCCCAGCGCCTCGAAGCGCGGCTTCGCCTCCGCACTGGTGATGGCGGCAAGGATGCCGTCGCTGAGCTGCGCGATGATCGGTGCCGGCGTCGCGATGGGCGCGCCAATGCCGAACCAGGCGTCGATCACCGTCCCCGGCATGCCGCTTTCGATCAGCGTGGGCACATCCGGCAGCCCGGCGAAGCGCGTGGGCGAGGTGACGACGAGCGCGCGCAACTGCCCGCCGCGGATCAAGGGCAGGGTGGCGGCCAGCGAATCCGTGCCGAACAGCACCTGCCCGCCGATGATATCGGCCATCGCCGCGCCGCTGCCGCGATAGGGCACATGCGTGCCGCTGACGCGCGCCTTGTGCAGGATGATCTCGGCCGCGAGATGCGTGATGGTGCCGGCACCCGACGAGGCGAAGGTGCCATGCGCGCCAGGCTGGCGCAGCCGCTCGACCAACTCGCCGAGGCTCTTCGGTGCGGCGGGCGTATTGGCCGTGACCAGGGCGTAGAAGCTGCGGCCAATGCCCACCACCGGCGCGAAGTCGCGCTCGAAGGTGTAGCCGGCGCGCGGGTTGAGCGTGGGATTCACCAGGAAGGTGCTGGTCGTGCCCAGGGTGAGCGTGTGCCCATCCGGCGCGGCGCGCGCGCCCTGCTCGGTGCCGGTGATGCCGCCGCCGCCAGGGCGGTTTTCCACCACCATGGGGTGGGCCCAGCGGCTGCGCGTCTCATGCGCCACGATGCGGGCGATGGCATCGCTGCCGGTGCCGGGCGCGAAGGGCAGGATCAGGCGGATCTGCTGGCGCGGAAAATCCTGCGCCCGCGCGAGCGCGGGCAATGCGAGCAGGCCGGCGGCGACGCGCAGCCGGTGGCGGATGGCGTTTCTCATGAGGCAGCTCCCTGTTTGGCGGCGATCTTGGCGCGGCCATGTTCCAGCGCCTCGGCGCGATTGCCATAGAGCCCGGCGCGGCTGGTCAGCGGCAGGGCCAGCCGCGCTGCGATCTCCCGCGCGGCGGCGATGACGGCGCCCGATTCCAGCCCGGTCTCGACGCCGCAGAGTTCCAGCATCTGCGTCAGGTCCTCGGTGGGCATGTTGCCGATGGCCTCGGGCGTGGCCACGCCGCCGCCCAGGCCGCAGATCGAGACCTCGAAGCGCGTGACGCCGGCATCCAGCGCCGCCAGCACATTGGCCGAGGCGATCCCCGCCTGGTCGTGCACATGGTAGCAGAGGGTCATGCCGGGATGCCGGTCCAGGATGCGGGCGAAGCGGGCGCGCACCGTGGGCGGGTCCTCGAAGCCCAGGCTGCCGGCCAGCATCAGGTCGCGCAGCCCGGAATCGTAGAGCCGCGCCACGATGGCCAGCACCCGCTCCTCCGGGATCAGCCCGTCCAGCGGGCACCAGAAGGCCATGCCGAGGCCGAGCGAGAAGCGCTTGCCCGCGCGCTCCGCGACCCGCAGCGCCAGGATGGCCTGCTCCAGGGCGCCCTCGATGGTGGTGTTCTGGTTCAGGCGCGAATAGGCGACGGAGGCGGTGATCAGCCCCACCATCTCATCAATGCGCGTGGTCGCCGCGCGCTCGGCGCCGCGGGCATTGGGCACCAGGCCGCGCAGGTTGACCCCGGGCATGGGCGGCAGGCGCTCCAGCACCTCCTCGGCGTCCCGCAGGTCCGGGATGAAGCGCGGATGGGCGAAGGAGACGGCCTCGATCTCGGTGATTCCGGCTGCGGCCAGGCGCTGGATCAGCCAGAGTTTTTCATCTGTTGGCACCCAGCGGCCCAGCGACTGCAAGCCGTCGCGCGGGCCGACATCGGTGATGATGGCGCGGGCAGGGAAGTCCATCATGGCGTGATCCCTGCTGCGCGCAGCTCGTCCTCGGTGAAGCCCAGGCGCTCCATCAGGATGCTCCGGTTATGCGCGCCGGCCGGCGGCCCCGCGTGATGGATCTCGGGCGGCGTGCGGGAGAAGCGGCCGGAGGGGGCCTGCATGCGCATCGTGCCTCCCAGTTCCTGGTCTTCGACGGAAATGATCGAGCCGCGCGCGGCGATATGCGGATCGGCCATGATGTCCGCCACGCTGTTCACCGGCGCCACCACGGCATCCGAGGCCTCCAGCACCGCGATCAGCTCGGCGCGGTCGAACCGGCCGATCAGCCGCGAGAGTTCCGCATCCAGCGGCACGACATTCGCCACGCGCCCCGCATTTTCCGCGAAGCGCGGATCGGTTGCCAAAGCAGGCTCGCCCAGCGCCGTGCAAAGCCGCACGAAAGTCCCGTTGGAGGAGGCGCTCAGGCTCACCCAGGCGCCGTCCTTGCATTGGTAGGTGTTGCGGGGCGAGACCCAGGGCAGGCGCGAGCCCATGCGTTCCTGCACCACGCCCAGTTGGTCATGCTCCACCACGAAGGGGCCGAGCATGGCGAACATCGCCTCGTAGAGTGCCAGGTCCACCACCTGGCCGCGGCCCGAGGCATCGCGCTCGCGCAGGGCCGCCAGCGCCAGGAAGGCGCCGCAGAGGCCGGAACTGGCGTCCGACAAGCCAAAGGGCGGCAGCAGCGGCGGGCCATCGGCCTCGCCATTGATGTAGACGAAGCCGGCATAGCCCTCGAGCGCGGTGCCGAAGCCGGGCTTGTGCGCATTCGGCCCTTCCTGCCCGTAGCCTGTGACCCGCAGCATGACGAGGCGCGGGTTGATGGCGGAGAGCACGTCATAGCCCAGGCCCCATTTCTCCATGGTGCCGGGGCGGTAGTTTTCCACGATCAGGTCGGCGTCGCGCACCAGGCGCTTGACCGTCTCCACCCCCAGGGCCGTGCGAAAATCCGCGGTGACCGAGAGCTTGTTCCGGTTCACCACCTTGTAATAGAGCGCGATGTCGTCCCGCCGCCGGCCCCAGTTGCGGAACTCGTCGCCGCCGCCCGGGCGCTCCAGCTTGATCACCTCGGCCCCCATATCGGCCAGGTGCATGGAGACGGTGGGCGCGGCGAGGAAGTTCGAGGCGTCGATCACGCGCAAGCCCGCGAGCGGCCCTTTGGTTTGGCTCATGCGCCCTCCTTGTCCGGACAAGTCTCCCGCGCCCGGGGTTCCAGGTCAATCGGCGCGAAACGGCGAAGGGGGCGCGCCGCTTTCGCGACGCGCCCCCCTTCAGGCCCCTCGCCGTGGAGGGATCAGGAGAAGACCCAGTCCTGCGCCACCACGGTGCCGGCGATGCTGATCACGTCCGTGGTCGTCCCGTCGGCCGAACGGATCTGCCAGTCATTGCCGCCCAGGCTCGTGAAGCTCGCGCCCGCCGCGGCCGTGCCGTAGCCGACGAAGACCAGACGGTCGCCGGCCGCGGCGCCATTGCCGAGGAAGTCGGTGACCAGGTCACCTGCCGCATCGCCGCGCACGAAGCGGAAGACGTCATTGCCCAGGCCGCCGGTGAGGATGTCGGCGCCCAGTCCGCCCTCCAGCACGTCATTGCCGGCGCCGCCATCCAGCAGGTCCGCTCCGGCGCCGCCCAGGAGGCGATCGGCAGCGCCCATGCCCATCAGGGTATCCGCGCCTTCCCCGCCATTCAGCGTGTCCTCGTTGACCGCGCCGGAGATGACGTTGCCCAGCCCATTGCCCGTCCCGGTGAAGCGCCCGATGCCCGTGTAGGACAGGTTTTCGACATCCGCACCGAGCGTGTATCGGCCCAGCGTGGTCACCACCAGGTCCGTGCCTTCGCCCGCCAGTTCGACCACCAGATCGGTGAAGCTGTCCACCAGATAGGTGTCGTCGCCCGTGCCGCCCGCCATGCTGTCATGGCCGCGGCCGCCATCCAGCGTGTCGTTCCCGCCGCCGCCCGCCAACGTATCATTGCCGACACGGCCGGTGATGCGGTTGTCCTCCGTATTGCCGGTGCCGGTGAAGGCGCCCGTGCCCGTGAAGGCCAGGTTCTCGACATGCGCGCCGAGGCTGTAGCTGGCAAGCGTGGTCTGGACGGTATCCGTGCCTTCGCCCGCCTGCTCCACCGCCACATCGCCGGCCTGCTGGATGATGAAGAGGTCATCACCCGCGCCACCGATGAGGCGGTCATCCCCGAGGCCGCCCGTGAGCGTGTCATTCCCCGCGGCGCCATCGAGCGTGTCATTCCCGCTGCGGCCGGTGATCAGGTTGCCCAACTCATTGCCCGTGCCGGCGAAGTTGCCGCTGCCGGTATAGGTCAGCCGCTCGACCTCTGCGGCCAGGATGAAGCTGCCGAGCGAGGTGTTGACCGTATCCGTGCCCCCGCCCGCCAGCTCAATGACCACATCGGTGCCGGAGGTGATGGTGTAGCTGTCATTCCCGGCGCCGCCGCGCAATTCGTCATTGCCGGCACCGCCATTGAGCGAGTCATTCCCCTCGCCGCCATCCAGCGTGTCGTTCCCTTCGCCGCCGATCAGGCTGTCATTGCCGCCGCGGGCCATGATCGAGTCATCGCCGGCGCCACCGTTGATCCGCTCGGCCGCCTGGTGCGCCAGGATGGTCTCGGAAGCGGCGGTTCCGGTGAAGGCGAAGGCGAAGGGCGCGGGGCCGGTCGCCATCTGCACCAGGTCCACGCGCTCACCCACCGTGACCTGGGCGTAGGGGTTCAGCACGGTGTCGGCGCGCGCCGCCACGTCCTGGATGCGCAGGTCGCCGGCCTTGGTGGTGTCGAGATTGTCGAAGGCCGTCGCCGCCGTGCCATGCACCGCCGCGATATATTCGGCGAAGGCATCCTGCTCGCTGCCCTTGGCGGCGAAGCTCGCCACGCCATCCGACAGCGCCGCGTTGTTCAGCAGGTTCACGCGGCTGCCGGCGACGGTATAGGGCAGGAAGGGATAGCCGTCGCCGCCATCGGCCAGGAAGCTCAGCGTCACCACCTTGATCAGGCGGTTCGGATCGCCCTGCAGCACGCCGTTGATCATGATGGTGTCGGCGATGCTGCCATCCTCGTTCAGGATGGCCAGGTTGCGTACCCGCTCGCCCGCCGTGGTCACCGCGCCGCTGGTGGCATTCACCACCTGCGCGGTCTTCGTCAGGTCATAGGAGAAGGAGACGCCGCCCACCTGCGCGAATTGCCCGGGCGTCGCACCCGGCGCCGTCGCCGCCACGGCGTGCTCGAAGAGGCGCTCCAGGTTCTCCGCCGTCACCGTCACCACGCTCAGCGCGTTGTTGAAGCGCAGCGAGTTCTCGATGTCGAGCTGGCTGACGCCCCCCTCGGGCTTGCCGGCCGCGGGGTTCGCCAGCGGCGGCAATTCGCTCGGCACCGGCTGGCCGAGGACGGCGCCGATCTCGGCGCGGATGCCGCCGCCATTCTTCAGGCTGACCATGACCTCCGCATCCACCTGCCGGGCCACGAAGAGGTTCGCATCGGCCGAGAGATTGCCGAGATTGGTCTCCTCGCTGCGGACCTCGCTGCGGCGGCCATCCAGGAAGACCTCGGTGCGGCCGAAGACATTGCCATCCTTCGCGGAGATCACGGCCTGCAGCTGGTCTGTGATCTGCCGCACCTCCCCGCCGCGCGTGCCATCGGCATAGGCGTTGTCCGCGCCCCAGAGCGAGGTGACGGTGGCGTCCGTGGTCACATAGGCGCCGGAAACGGCCGGATCCACGCCCCCCACGCCGAGCGCGCCCGCGCCATCCGGGTCGGCGATCAGGTCGCCATTGGCATCGAAGGTCACGACCAGGCGGCCGACATAGGAATACTCGCCCGAGGTGCTGACGATGGCGACCGGCTTGCCATCGGCGCCCGTGCGATAGACCGGATAGCCGGCCGAGGCCGTGTCCCCGCTGCGCAGCGCATCCGTGCCATCGGCGAAGATGGCGTGGCTGCCAGCGGAGATGATGACGTCCACGCCGCGCAGCAGCGGCGCCAGCGCCAGCTCATTGCTGAATTGCTGCAAGTGGGAAAGCAGGATGATCTTGTTGATCCCCTGCGCCGTCATCTGATCCAGATAGGGCTGCAGGATGACGGCGAGTTCCGCCATGTTGTCGCGGCCGCCATCGCCGTTCGGGTCCAGCACCGTGACGCCGTTCACCGTCGAGATGGAGGCCAGCACCTGCGTCGTCAGGCCCAGGATGCCGATGGTCTGGCCGCCCTCCACGATGGTGGTCCAGGGCGCGATCTGCGCATCCAGCGCCTCATTGGCGACGGTCTGGTTGTCGGTCAGGTCGGTCCCGCGCGTCGCATAGGTCGAGGCTTCGCGCAGCGTCGCGGTGTAGAGGGCGCGCAGCGCGGCATCGCCGGAGAAGCCGAGATTGGCCGAGAGATAGGGGAATTGCGCGCCGATGCCGGTCACCCGCGCGCCCGGCGTGCCGCCCGAGGTGTTGGCGGTGAAGTCGATGGCGCCGGCCACCGCGTTGGTGCCGAGGTCGAATTCGTGATTGCCCAGCGCCGAGGCCTGGATGCCGATGGCGTTCAGGATGGCGATGTCGGTCGCGAAGAAGGGCGAGGTGTTGCCATAGAGGCTGGTGAGCGAGCCAGTGGGCAGGCCCAGCGCCTGTTCGTAATAGGCGCGCAGCACCGGCACCATGGTCGCATCCGTGCCGGCGGCGCCGAAGGGGCCGGGGATGAAATTGTCGCCGCCCGAGAGGGTGATGCTGTTGGCGACCGAATCCTCCAGCCTGTCCACGATGGCGGCGAAGCGGTCGGCCCGGCCGGTGGCGAGCAGGCCGGCCTCGAAATCCGAGCCATGCAGGATCTGCAGCGTGTAGTTGGCGGCCGGCGCGGTCGAGAGGTCGAAGGCGGTGGTGGTGGTGCTGACCTCGTTCGCCACCACGAGCCGCGCGGGCGTGCCGCCCGCAGCCGGGATGAAGGCCGAGGTCTCGGGCGCCACATCGCCCGGCTGGCGGATCAGCCCGGCGAAGCTCACATCGGTCGCGCCGTCGATGCGGAAGGCCATGTTGGCATTGGCGCGCTCCAGCCCGACAAAGGCGTAGAGCTGGCCGTCCACGGTGCCGAGGGTGATCTGCTCGGGCTCGGCGCCCTTGTTGTCGGAGCGGGCGTCGTCATAGAGCGACGGCGCCTGGCTCGCGATGATCTGGTCGATCATCTGGCCGCTGTTCCAGACCTGGGTGATGGTCGGCGCGGTCTCCGTGCCGCCCACCTGCCAGATGGAGAAGCTGCGGCTGCCGAAGGCCTGCAGGCGGTCGAGGTCGCCATCGCCATCCGTGTCGCCGGCCCAGCGGCTGACATCGAGGCGGCCGAGATCGGCATCGCCGCGGCGGGACTGCACCTGCGCCAGCAGCGCCGCATCCAGCGCCGGCATGCCGGAGGGCGGGGTGCTGCCGGAGGAGGGCACGAGGGCGGAGACGCGCACCGCCTCGTTGAAGGCGCCGCCATATTCGCGCGCATCGCCCTCATTCGCCGTCACCAGATAGGTGACGCCGCCCTGCACGAAGCTCGCGATGGCGTCGGGCTGGTACATGCCGAAGATCGGCACCTGGCGGATATTGGCGCCGCCATCGCGGTCCGAGGTGTCAATCCCATTGCCGGCGAGGCTGTGGTTGGAAAGGCCGAGCGGCAGCACCGACACCCAGCCCTCGGCGCCCGGCGTCAGGTTGAAGACGCCGATGGCATTGGCTTCCTGAATCGTCACATAGGCGGTGTTGCCGACGATGGTGATGTATTCGGGCTCCAGGTCGGTCAGCGCGGTCGCCGTGTTGGCCGCGCCGAAGCCATTGGCGATCTTCACGCCGGAAGCCTGCAGGGCGGCGGTGTCGAAGCCCGCGAAATTGTAGAAGCTGGAGGTCCAGCTTGCGACGTTGATCACCGCGATGCCGCCCTGGGCATCCACCGTATAGCCCTGGGTGGGCTCCGCCTCGATGGCGGCGAGCAGGCGCGTGCCATCGGGGGTGAAGGTGATCATGTCGGGGATGACGCCGACCTCGGCGGTCGCGCGCCAGGCGGCGGTATAGGCGCCGGGCGTGCCGCTGATGGTGAAGGCGGCGACCACGCCCGGCTGGCCGGCGGCCGGGCCGTCAAAGGAGATGGCCAGCGTGTTGCCGCTGATGGCGACCGAATTGCCATTCCCGAGCGAGGCGGCGGCGCCACCGCCCGGCACCTGGATCGCGCTCTTGGGGATGGAGAAGGCCAGCGCCCCGGTCGTGGCGTCCAGCGCATCCACCCCATTGCCGCCCAGCACATAGAGCAGCCCCCGGGCTGCGTCCTGCACGACCACCTCGGCCCCCGCGGCCGACCCGCCGGGCAGGCCCGTGTTGTTGAGGTTGAAGCCCGTGGTGCTGATGATCTGGCCGGACATGCGCATTTCCCTGATGGAGAGTTGCGCCATGGCTAAGGGGTATCCCCCGGTTCATCTTTGCGATCCCGGAGAAGCTTTGGTTACCAAATCATTAACGGTCCTGTGGATATCTCCGCGCGTCATGTCCCGGATGGACCCCACCCCCCCAAACTCCGCGCTTTCCCTGGCGCGTCAGCCGGCCTATCCCCCGGGCATGGCGCACGCGCCCCTTCCAGGATTCATTGATGCCCTTCCCCGACCTTGCCGGCCCCTTGGCCACCACTCTTGCCGAACGCGGCTATGCCGAGCCCACCGCCGTCCAGGCCGCTGTCCTGGAACCCGCCACGGCAGGGCGGGACCTGTTGGTCTCGGCCCAGACCGGCTCCGGCAAGACCGTCGCCTATGGCATCGCCATCGCGGGCGAGGTGCTGGCGGGTGCCGATCGCCTCGGCCACTCGCCCACGCCGCTCGCCCTCATCGTCGCGCCCACGCGGGAACTGGCCTTGCAGGTGCAGGTCGAGCTCACCTGGCTCTATGCCAAGGCGGGCGGGCGCGTCGTCGCCTGCGTCGGCGGCATGGACCCGATGACCGAGCGCCGGCAGCTGGCGCATGGCGCGCATATCGTCGTCGGCACGCCGGGCCGCCTGCGGGACCATCTGGAGCGCGGCAACCTCAAGCCGCAGACCATCCGCGCCGTGGTGCTGGACGAGGCGGATGAGATGCTCGACCTCGGCTTCCGCGAGGATCTGGAAGCCATCCTGGAGACCATGCCGGCCGAGCGGCGGACGCTGCTCTTCTCGGCCACCGTGCCGCGCGGCATCGCGCAGCTGGCCAAGGGCTTCCAGCGCGACGCGCTGCGCATCGCCGCCACCAATGAGGGCAAGCAGCACAGCGACATCGAATACCGCGCCCTCTCCGTCGCGCCGGGCGAGATGGAGCGTGCCGTGGTGAACACGCTGCGCTATTTCGACCCGCGCACCGCGCTGGTCTTCTGCACCACCCGCGCCGCCGTGGCCCGGCTGCACGGCAATCTGGTGGAGCGCGGCTTCTCGGCCGTCGCCCTCTCGGGCGAGCTGTCCCAGGCCGAGCGCACCCGGGCCATGCAGGGGCTGCGCGATGGCCGCGCCCGCGTCTGCGTCGCCACCGACGTGGCCGCCCGCGGCATTGACCTGCCCGACCTGGCGCTGGTCATCCATGCCGACCTGCCGAACGACCCCGAGACGCTGCTGCACCGCTCGGGCCGCACCGGCCGCGCGGGCAAGAAGGGCATCTCCGCCCTCATCGTCCCGCATAACCGCCGCCGCATCGCCGAGCGCCTGCTGCAGGCCGCCAAGCTCCAGGCCGCATGGTCCCCGGCCCCCACCGCCGAGGAAATCAACGCCAAGGATGGCGAACGCATCCTCGCCACCGGCATCGAGATGCTGGATGCCGAGGCCGATGAGATGGACCTGGCGCTCGGCCGCCGCCTGCTGGAAGGCCGCTCGGCCGAGGCGATCGCCGCCGCCCTGGTGAAGCAGCTTCGCGCGCCGCTGCCCGCGCCGGAGGAACTCGCCGCCGGGCAGGCCCCGCCCGCGCCGCAGCCCCGCACCATGCCAGCGCCGACCGAAGTGGGCGAGGGTGTGTGGTTCCGCATGAATGTGGGCCGCAGCCATGACGCCGATCCGCGCTGGATCCTGCCCTTTCTCTGCCATCGCGGCCATGTGACGCGCGAGGAGATCGGCCGCATCCGCATCCTGGACCGCGAGACGCGCTTCGAAGTGGCGCCCTATGCCGCGGCGCGCTTTGCCCATGCGGCGTCCAAGCCGGGGCGGGACGACGCGCATATCAAGGTGGAGGCGGCCGAGGCGCCGCAGGAAGGGCCGGCCCGGCGTGGGCCGGCCTACGCTGGCCCGCCGAAGCGGCCTTATGCGGGGGCCAAGCGGCGGGCGTAAGTCAAAAACGCCTCCGGCGGCTGGGGCCGAGAGGCCCCAGACCCCAGGAGTCAGGCGGCTTGCAACAAGCCGCCCGCATCCGCCAGGGCGCGGAGGTGATGGTCGGTGTCGCCGAACATCGCCTCGTTCACCGTCAGGCGCTTGAAGTAATGGCCGGCGCCATATTCCATCGTCATGGCGATGCCGCCATGCAGCTGGATGCTCTGCTGGCCCACGAAACGCTGCGAACGGCCGATCTGCGCCTTCACCGCATGCATGTTGCGCCGGCGCTCCGCCGCATCCGTGCCCTGCGCCGCCATGGTCGCGAAGAACGCCATGCTGCGGGATTGCTCCAGCGCCACCAGCATGTCGGCCGCCTTGTGCTGCAAGGCCTGGAAGCTGCCGATGGCACGGCCGAATTGCTGGCGCGTCTTCAGGTAGTCGAGCGTCATGTTGTGCACGACTTCCATGGCGCCGATCGCCTCGGCGGCCAGCACCGCGATGGCCTCATCCACCACGCGATCCACCAGCGGTAAGCCGCCCTCAGCATCGCCCAGGACGTGCGTGGCCCGCGCCCCGGTGAAATCCACCTCGGCCGCGCGCTGGCCATCCACCGTGCGGAAGCCGCGCACCGAGACGCCATCCGCGGTCGCGGGCACCACGAAGACGCCGATGCCGCCATGATCGCGCGCGCCGCCGGAGACGCGGGCGGTCACGAAGAAGCGATCCGCCGTGTCGCCATGCAGCACCATGCCCTTGCGGCCGGTGATCACCCAGCCCGCGCCATCCTTCTTCGCGGTGGTTTGCACGTCGAAGAGGTCATAGCGCGACTGGCGTTCCACCTGCGCGAAGGCGAGCAGGGTTTCGCCGGCGGCGACGCCCTCGACCATCTCCTGCCGCAGCGCGGTGTCCGCGCCGTGGCGGAGGAAGCCGCCGCCCAGCACGACGGTGCTGAACCAGGGCTCCAGCGTGATGTGCCGGCCCATCTGCTCGGCGACGAGCATGGTCTCCTCCGGCCCACCGCCGAAGCCGCCATCCTCTTCCGCGAAGGGCAGGCCGAGCAGACCGAGCTCGGCATATTGCGCCCACATCTCGCGGCTCCAGCCGGTTTCGCTCGCCATATAGGCCTTGCGATTCTCGAAGCCGTATTTCGCCGTCAGCGTCTTGCGGATGCTGTCCTGCAGGAGCGACTGGGACTCGTTCAGATCAAAATCCATGTTGGTTCAGAGCCCCAGAAACGCTTTTGCCATGATGTTGCGCTGGATCTCGTTGGACCCACCGTAGATGCTCTGCTTGCGCCAGTTGAAGTAGATGCCGGCCAGGCCGAAGGCCCAGTCGGGCGCCACATCCCAGTCATTGCTGCCCTCGGCATCCGGGTCGCCATCCACCCAGGCATAGGGGCCGGCGGCCTTCATCAGGAGCTCGGAGACGCCCTGCTGGATCTCGGTGCCCTTGATCTTGAGCACCGAGGTCGCGGGGTCGGGCTTGCCGGTGCCGGCGCGCTTCGTCTCATTGGCGATGACGCGCATGACGGTCATCTCCAGCGCCTTCAGCTCGATCTCCATCTCCGTCACCTGGCGGCGGAATTCCGGATCCTCGATCAGCGGGCGGCCGCCATCCATGGTGTCCTTGGCGATCATCTTCAGGCGGCGGATGCGCTCGCGCGAGGCGCCGACGCGGGCCTGGCCGAAGCGCTCATTGCCCAGCAGGAACTTGGCGCAATCCCAGCCCTTGTTGACCTCGCCCACGAGGTTCTCGGACGGCACGCGCACATCGTCGAACCAGACCTCATTCACCTCATGCCCGCCCTCGATCGTGATGATCGGGCGCACGGTGATTCCGGGCGACTTCATGTCCACCAGCAGGAAGGAGATGCCCTCCTGCTTCTTCGCCGTGAAGTCCGTTCGGGCGAGGACGAAGATCCAGTCGGCATGCTGCGCCAGCGTGGTCCAGGTCTTCTGCCCGGTGATCACCCACTCGCCATTCTCGAGCACGGCCTTGGTCTTCAGCCCCGCGAGGTCGGAGCCGGCGCCGGGCTCGGAGAAGCCCTGGCACCACCAGTCATCCAGGTTGCGCATGCGCGGCAGGAAGCGGGCCTTCTGCTCCTCCGTGCCGAATTCGATAATCACGGGGCCGCACATGTTGATGTTGAAGCCGAGCGGCGAGGGAGCCGGCCACATCTGCAATTCCTCGCGGAAGATGTACTTTTGGGCCGGTGACCAGCCGGGGCCGCCATGCTCGACGGGCCATTCCGGCGCCGCCCAGCCGCGCGCGTTCAGCTTCTTCTGCCACTCGACGACCATCGCCTTGGTGGGCGACTTGCCGGCGACCATATGCGCGCGGGTTTCGGGCGGGCATTCGGCGGCGAGGAAGTCGCGCACCTCCTGCCGGAAATTCAGCTCGGTATCGGTGAAGCGGAGTTCCATGGGGCGTGTCCTTACGCGGCGCTCTTGGCGCTGCCGGTGGCAAAGCTGCCCCCGGAGGCGGCCAGGGTTTCGATCAGCGCGGCGGGCTTGAGGTTGGG
>NZ_JAIEQY010000326.1 GCF_019747315.1 Roseococcus sp.
TCTAATGCCGGCCGGCGCGGTCCACCGGCCCGCCCCGGTTCGTCGGCGTGCCCGCGCGCAAGCCAGGACCGGCCGCGCCGGCCCCAACCCCCGGGGCCACGCCGACACCAGGCGCGCCCACGCCCGGCGCGCCCACGCCCGGAACCCCCACGCCGGGAACACCCACGCCGGGCGCGGCACGCAGCGCCACGCCAGGCCGGGCCACGCATCCAACCGGGACACCGACATGGGTGCAATAGACCACGGCCTGGGCCGGCAGGGCCGCGAGCCCCAGGGCCGCGGCGGCGAACAACATGGTTTTCAGTGACATTTGCGGCTCCCGGCGCCCTCGGCGTCTCGCCGCATGCAGGCGCGTCATGGGCGCCAGACTAACCCTTTTCGCGGCCCGTATCGTGGCGATTGCGCAACGTCACCTCACCGCGCCACGGACCAGCTTTCCCGTTCATTCAGCAGCGCCGGGTCGAACCCCGCGAGCCGCTTGTAGTTGGACGCGGTCTCGATCAGCTCCCGCTCGCTGATCACGGCATGCAGGTCGGTGAAGCCCTCTGGCGCGCGGCGATGCACCTCCTCCAGGATCAGGTCGGGGCCCAGGGCGCGGTTGGCGAGCGTCAGCTTCGCCGTCGGCGGCAGCCGCGCCGCCTCGTAGCGCTTCAGGCCCTCCGTGACATCGCCCGCCTGGGCCAGGTGCAGCGCCAATTGCCGCGCGTCGAGGATGGCCTGGGAGGCGCCGTTGGAGCCGATCGGGTACATCGGATGCGCCGCATCGCCCAGCAGGGTCACGCGGCCCTCGGTCCAGCGCTCCAGCGGGTCGCGATCCACCATCGGGTATTCGAGCACCTGCTCGGCACCGCGGATCAGGCCGGGCACGTCGAGCCAGCCCCAGTTCCAGCTCTCGTAATGCGGCAGGAAGAGGTTGCGGTCGGCGCCGCGATTCCAATCCTCGCGGTTGAAGCCCTTCGCCGGGTCCACTTTCATTTCGGCGATCCAGTTGGTCAGCATGCGGCCATCTGGCATGCGGCGGATCGGGTAGACGACGAATTTCTGGTCGTGATGACCCGCCTGCACCATGCTGGCGCCGGTCAGGAAGGGGGCTGCCACGGTGGTGGCGCGCCAGAGAATCGCCCCCTGCCAGGAGGGCGCGCCCTCGCCCGGCGCGAAATGGCGGCGAATGGCGGAATGGATGCCATCGGCGCCGATCAGCGCGGCACCCTTCGCCTCCGCGCCATTCTCGAAGCGCGCGATCACGCCATCGGCGTCCTGCGCGAAGCCCGCCACACGGTGGCCGGTGTGCAGCGGGATTCCCCGCGCACGGCATTCCTCCACCAGCAGCATCTGCAGCATGCCGCGATGGATGCTGTATTGCGGCCAGCGATAGCCGGCCGCCAGGCCGCGATCCTCGCGCCAGATCTCCTGGCCATGGGCGCTGATGTAGCAAAGCTCGCGCGTCGCGATCCCGGTGGCGGCGAGCTTCTCGGCCAGGCCCAGCTCGGTCAGCTCACGCACCGCATGGGGCAGCACGTTGATGCCGACGCCGAGCGGCTTGTACTCCGCCACCGCCTCGAAGACGCGCGGCGTGAAGCCCGCCGCCTGGAGCGAAAGGGCTGCGACCAGCCCGCCAATGCCGCCGCCGGCGACGAGAATTTCAGCCATGGACCGCCCCGTGCAGCCAGGCGCCCCACATCAGGCAAGCCGCATCCTCGCCGCGGCGCGTGACGATCTGCGCGCCGAGCGGCAGGCCCTTCGACCCCTTGCCCACCGGCACCGTCACGCACGGGACGTGGAGCAAGGTCCAGAGCGTGTTGAACATCGGGTCGCCCGTGTAGTCCGTGCCGGCTGGCGCCTCATCAGGGGCGGAGGGCGTCAGCACCGCGTCATAGCCCACGATGGCGTCGTTGAAGGCGAGCTGCGCGGCGGCGAAGGCGGCGCGGCCCTCGGCCAGCTTCGCACGCGGCTCGCGGAGGCCCCATTCCATCTTCTCGCGCAGGACGGGGCTCAGCTGGGCGCTGGCGTGGTCCATCTCCCAGCCCAGCGCCTCGGCGGATTCCATGTGCATCACATGGGGGTGCAGCGCCACCGCATCGGTGAAGGGCGCGCCGAGGGTGATCAGCGTGACGGTGGCGCCGGCCTTGCGCGCGGCCTCGCTCACGCATTCCATCAGCCCCGCCGTCTCCGGCGTGCCGGCCAGGCCCGGCGCCAGCACCAGGGCCAGCTTCGGCGCGCGGCCGGGCTTGGGGAGGTGGTGGTCGAAGCCGGTCATCGCCGTCATGCCGAGTGCGACATCGGCCACGCTGGCGCCCATCAGGCCGATGGTGTCCAGGCTCTCGCTCATCACCTTCATGCCGGCGCGGTGGAAGCTGCCATAGCTCGGCTTGAAGCCGACCGCGCCGCAATAGGCGGCCGGCCGCACGATGGAGCCCGCGGTCTGTGTCCCGAAGGCCAAATGCAGCACGCCAGCGCCCACGCCCGCGGCCGAGCCGGAGGAGGAGCCGCCCGGCGTGTGGCCGGGATTGTGCGGGTTGGTGGTGGGGCCCGGGAAGCGGGTCGCGAATTCCGTGGTGACGGTCTTGCCGGCGATGATGGCCCCCGCGCGCCGGGCGAGCGCCACGCAGGCGGCATCGCTGCGCGGCCGGTGCCCGCCCCAGATGGGCGAGCCGTATTGCGAGGGCTGGTCACCCGTGTCGATCACA
Organism: Roseococcus sp.; assembly: GCF_019747315.1. GTDB lineage: Bacteria > Pseudomonadota > Alphaproteobacteria > Acetobacterales > Acetobacteraceae > Roseococcus. Next base: position 2,688 of record NZ_JAIEQY010000326.1, read on the forward strand.
TCCTTCACGCCGAGAAACAGCCCGGCCAGCGGGAGCTTCGCGCCGGCCTTCACCGCCGCATCCACCCGCGCGGCCTGCTTCATCACCAGCGCGGGGTCATGATGGGTGAAGGCGCGCAGCACGGGCTCCCGCGCGGCAATGCGGCCGAGCATGGCCTCGGCCAGGGCCGTGGCGGTGAGGCTGCCGGCGGTGATCGCGGCGGCGGCCTGGGATGCGGAGAGGGATGCGTGATCTGTCATGGGGCCGCAAGCTAGGGCGGAAGCCGCGTCGCTGGGAAGGGTGCGGCGAGGCCGCCAGGGCGCCGTGCGGCCGCGACCAGCATCTCGACAAAGGCGCTCACCTTGGTCGGGCGGAAGCGCGTGGCGGGAAAGACGGCGTGGATGCCCCCTTCGGGCAGGCTCCATTCGGGCAGGACATGGTGCAGCCGGCCGCTGGCCAGGTCATCGCCCAGGATGAAGTCGGGCAGCACGGAAAGGCCGCCGCCCGCCAGCAAGGCCTCACGCACGGCCAGGGTCGCGTCAATCGAAATGGCCGGGCGAAGCTGCACCGCGCGGCGCTCCTCGCCATGCGTGAATTCCCAGTGAGCCGGCTCGCGCAGCGCGAGGTTCGCCACGAAGGGCAGCGCCGGCAGGGCCTCCGGCCCCGCGAGGGCGGCGGTCGCCTCGCGCCAGGCGCGGCCGGCCACGAGAACCTGGCGGAAGCCCGCAATCCGCCGCGTCTGCAAGGCGGAATCGGCCAGCCAGCCGACGCGAATGCCGAGGTCAAAGCCATCCGCCGTCAGGTCCAGCGTGCGATCCGTCAGGTTCAGCACCACCGCGCAGGCGGGATGGCGCTGGTTGAAGGCCGTGACCACCGCAACGATCACGGAGGTGCCGAGGTCAAAGGGGGCGGTGATGCGCAGGGTGCCGGTGGGCTCGGCGGCGCCCTGGGCCAGCTCGTCGAAGGCGCGCTCCGCCTCGCCCAGGATCACGGCGCAGCGGGCATGCAGCTGGCGCCCCGCCTCGGAGGGCTGCACCCGGCGCGTGGTGCGCAGCAGCAAGGCGCAGCCCGTGGCCTCCTCAAGCTTCGCGATCTGCTGGCTGACCACCGCCTTGGTCACGCCCAGCCGTGCGGCGGCGGCGGTGAAGGAGCCGCTTTCCACCACGGCCGCGAAATAGGCGAGGCGGTTGAGGTTGACCGGGGTGCGCATGGCCGGGGCTCTCCATCAGTATTGTTCGCTTGCAGAATACACATTGTCGTTATCGTTTGTCTTTCACCGACAGACCCCCCGGCAGATGATCCGCGGCACCGGAGACCCACCCCGAGCCTCGAACGGAGTTCCCTCATGCTCACCCGCCGACATGTCCCGCACGCCCTCACCCTTGCCGGCCTGACCCTGGCCGCCGCCGCCCCCGTGGCGCATGCGGCCGATGGGCTCAGCTGGCAGGCCTTCCCGGCCGGCCCCAATGGCTTCTTCCGCGCCTCCGTGCTGCTCACCGGCCCGCGCGAGGCCATCCTGATCGATGGCGGCTTCACCCTCTCCGATGGCCGCGCCGTGGCGGCGGCCATCCAGGCCAGCGGCAAGCGCCTCACCACCATCCTCGTGACCCAGAGCGACCCCGATTACTATTTCGGCCTGGCCCCGATCCGCGCCGCCTTTCCCGCCGCCCGCATCATCGCCGCCCCCGAGACGGTCGCCGCCATCCGGGCCAGCGTGCAGAAGAAGCTGGAGACCTGGGGGCCGCAGCTGCGCGAGAATGGCCCGCAGAGCCTGGCCGATGTCGTCATCCCCGAAGCCTCGGCCGAGGCGCTGCTGCGCCTCGATGGGGAGGCCGTCGAGATCATTCCCGCCGCCGGCCTCGCCAACCGGCGCCATGTCCGGGTGCCCGCGCTCGATGCCGTCCTGGGCGGCGTGCTGGTCTTCGCGGGGCTGCATGTCTGGACGGCCGATACCCCGACCGCGCCCGAGCGCGCCGCCTGGGTCGCCAACCTCAATGCCATGGCGGCCCGCGACCCCCGCATCGTCGTGCCCGGCCACATGGCGCCCGGTGCCGCGATGGATGCCAGCGCGCTGATCTTCACGCGCGACTATCTGCGCGCCTTCGAGGAGGAGCTGGCCAAGCCGGGCGACAGCGCGGCGCTGATCGCCGCCATGCGCGCCCGCTACCCGACGGCCGGCCTCGGCATCGCGCTCGAGATCGGCGCCAAGGTCGCCAAGGGGGAGATGCGGTGGGGCTGACGCTTCACCGCGCCTCCGCCACCCCCTGGCCGATGAGTTCCACCAGCGCCTTGGCCAGGCAGTCATTCAGCCGGTCCATCGCCGCACCGCGGTCGCCGCGCGCGGTGCGCTCCAGGTCCAGCGCGCCGCTATCCACCCAATGCTGCATCAGGTCATAGCGGCGAAACAGCGGCGCGCCGGCGGCGGCGGCCACCAGGCGCAGCTTGTCCCGATAGGGCTCGATATTCGTGTTGGCCCGCAGGAAGCGGGAATATTGCTGGTCCAGGATGATGATGTCGGCACCGGCGCGGCGGATGCGCTCCAGCCCCTGGCGCATCGTCTCGCCCATGTCGTCGGGGTCGAGGCCGCGCACCGCCTCCACCGTGCCGGCCTGCCAGAGCACGAGGGCGGGGGTCTCGGCGTTCAGCCCATCGCGCAGCAGGGCCAGGTGGTCATGCACGCTGACGCCACGGCCGCCGCGCAGCGCCACCTCCACCGGCCGCCCCGGGAAGCGCGCGGCCAGCAGGGCTTGCAGCCGCGCCGGCCAGGAAGCGTCCGGCCCCGAGGCGCCGGGCCCGGTGATGGAGCCCGAACCCAGGATCAGGATGCGCAGGCTGCCGCGTTGCAGGGCGCGCGCCGTGGCGGGCAGGGGGCGGGCTGCGCTCACCACCTCGGCCGGCACGTCGCAGGCGGTGGCCCAGGCCGGGGCGGGGGCCAGCAGCGCGGCCGCCAGGGCGAGGGCGGCAAGGGCGGCCAGGGGGGCGGCCAGGGGGGCGGCCAGGGGGGCGGCCAGGGGGGCGGCCAGGGGGACGGGCAGGGGCATGGTCACGCATTCCCGGACAGCTGGGGGGCAGGTCTCGGGCGCACCGTCTCGCGCGCCCAATCCGCCAGGATCGCGACGGCGAGCAGGGCGCCGAAGCAGAGAATGTTCACGGCGAGCTGCATCGTCCAGCCATCGCCATGCTCCAGCAGCAGCCGGGCGAAGAAGGAGAGCAGGATGCCGAAGCAGAAGACCGGCAGGCTGTGCCGCCCCATGGCGGCAAAAGGCCACACCACGGGCGAGCCGAGGAAGCCCCAGTCGCGCGGCACATAGGCCGCCACCAGATAGGCCAGCGCCAGGATCGCGGCGAGGCGGGTGGGGTGAAGCGATGTCTTGTCGATCCCCACCAGGAACTCGGACACCCAGAGCGGCGCCGCCTCCAGGACATCCGGCAGATGCTCCGAGGTGATCATGCCCGCCGCCCCGAGCCCGAGCACCATGAGCGCCAGCGTCGCGACCCAGGGGCTGCGCGGCGGCAGCGCGATGGAGGGCGCACCCCGCGCCGCCTGGCCCAGCAGGAAGCCCGCCACGAAGAGCAATTGCCAGGCGAGCGGGTTGAAGAACCAGCCGCCCTCCTGCCAGCGCGGCAGGTTGAAGCCCGCGGCCCGCACGCCGAGCCAGAGCGCGACCGACAGCGTCAGCAGGGCCCAGGGATGGCCGCGCAGCAGCAGCCCCGGGATGAGCAGCGCCAGCAGCACGATGTAGAGGGGCAGGATGTCGAGGAAATGCGGCTGGAAGCGCAGCAGCAGCGCCTCCAGCAGGGTTCGGTAGGGCTGTTCGGCGAAGGGGTCCAGCGCCAGCTCGTCCAGATAGGCGGCGCGGTCCAGCGTGGCGGCGGAAAAGCCCACCTGCGCGGTGAAGACCACCAGCAGGAAGATATGCGCCACATAGAGCTTGCCGATGCGCCGCACGAGGCTGGCTGCCGCCGGCGCCCAGCCCTGGCGGTCCGCCTGGCCGGCATAGGCGAAGGCACCGGCATAGCCGGCGAGCAGCACGAAGGCCTCGGTCGCGTCGGCGAAGGCGAAGTTCTTCAGCGTGAAGCCGCCCAGCCAATTGCCCGGCGTGTGGTTGATCACGATCATCCACAGCGCCAGTCCCCGGCAGATATCGGCGCGCGGATCGCGCCCCGGACGCGGGGCGGGGCGGGGGAGGGTCTCACTGGTTTTCATAGCCATTGGCGTCATCCGCACCTATGATAGACCAATGTCCCCCCGGCTTCTCCCTTTCCTTTTGCTGCTCCCCTTGCTCCTCCCATGGCCCGCCCTGGCCGCCGGCTGCCCCAGCGTGACCGAGCGCATGGCCCCGCTGCTGGGCGTTCAGGCGGAGCTGGAGGCGGGCGAGCCATTGACCATCGTGGCGCTCGGCTCCTCCTCCACCGAGGGGGCCGGGGCCTCCTCGCCCCAGGCCAGCTACCCGAACCAGCTCGAGGCCGCGCTCCGCGGCAAGCTGCCGGGCGTGGAGCTGCGCGTCATCAATGCCGGCAAGTCCGGCGAGACCAGCCAGGAGATGCTGGCGCGGCTGGACAGCGACGTGCTGGGCCATGCCCCCGACCTCGTCATCTGGCAGGCCGGCGGCAATGAGGTGCTGCTGGGAAGGGACCCCGCCGCCTTCCTCGACCTCATGCGCCAGGGGCTGCGCCGCCTGCGCCAGGCGGGGGTCGAGGTGGTGCTGATGGACAACCAGCGCGCGCCCCGCATCCTGGACGCCCCCGCCAGCGCCCGCTTCGACGCCGCCATGCAGGCCCTGGCTGAGGAGCAGCGCGTGCCGCTCTTCGCCCGCTCCCGCCTCATGCGCGGCTGGCAGGCGGCCGGGCTGCCCTCGGCCGAGGTGCTGGCCGCCGATGGCCTGCACCACAATGACCGCGGCTATGCCTGCCTGGCCCAGGCCTTGGCCGCGGCCCTCATCCGCTCGGCCGGGCAGCGGGACACGCAACTCGCCGCGCATTGACGCTGGCAGGTGCGGGGGAGAGTGGCGTCAGGGCTTGATCTCGCCCCGGAACAGGAACTTGTATTTCTTGTCGAGCAATTGGTAGCGCGTGGTCAGGGCTGCGATAGCGTAGGCGACCTCGCTTTCAGGAATTTTCAGCTCGCCGATATTGGGATCGAACAGGTAGAGGTGGCGACCGAACCCGAGGATCTTGCCCGAGGACATGTAGGTGGCGGTGGCATGGCCGACGCCGAGGCCGGCGAGCGCGACGACATGATAGCTGTGGACCCGCTTGATTTGGGTCAGCAGAGTGGCTTCGGAGAATGTATGCTTGGCGACATCACCGATCAGCGCCATGCGATAGCGCTTGGCGGCCTCGATGAACCCGGCCGTCTGCGCCACCGCCTCGTTCTCCCCGGCGGCCTTCTTGGCCTGGGTATAGGCGAGCTGGACCGCGCGGGCCTCGTTAATCACCTGCTGGCTGTTGAAGAGGCCGTTTTCCCCCAGGCGGGGGGTGTTGCGGTTGCTCTGGTGCTGGCGGATCCAATGCATCGAGAGGGCGACGCAGACCCCGCCCTTGACGTCCGAATTGGGTCCCAGCGCATTGCTGATGGCATCGCCCTGCCTGTAGGCCGCCACGAGATACGGCAGCAGCGCAGCCCCGGTGATGCCCAAGGCTTTCTTCGAATCCCCCATCCACTCCAGATTGTTGAACTCATCGATGGATTTGGCCATGTCGTCTCCTCGGGTGGCGGGTTTGCCGCGTGTGGTGACGTTACCGCTGAGAGGCACTGCCGCTCCATGCAAAATGACGTTGCCTGGCCCGGCCTTTCGGTGAGCATCGCGATTTTTGGGAAACGCCGAAGCTGCCGGATGGGACGCGCGTGACCGTCACAACCACCGCCCTGCCCTCCGGCGCCCTGCGCCATGAGGTGGGCATCCCTGCCTCCGCGCTGCCCGCCGTCCAGCCCTCTGCGCTCGAATCGGCCTGGGAGGCGGCGCGCGCCTCGGCCGAGGCGGGGCTCTGGGGGCCGGCGCGGCTGATCGCCTTCGAGGATGGCGTGGAAATCGCCCTGACCGATGCCGATGCCGCCTGCTGGGCCGAGGCGATGGACCGGCGCCAGGGGCTGAACTCCCTGGGGGATCTGGCGCTCTGCCTGCGGCTGCTGGCCCTGGTCGAGGTGCTGGGCCGGGCGCGCTGGCTGCGCGGCTTCTTCGCCATCGGCGCCGATGGGGCGGAATTCCACCCCGCTTTGCTCGCCGCCGCCGCCCGCGCGCCGCTGGACGCGACAGGGCGTTTCGAAGATGGCCCATTGCGTGCCATGCTGGGCCGAAGCATTCCCCAAGCCCCTCTCTGACGATCCAGCCCAAGAAAGACGCCCCCGCATGTTGCGCGCCGCCTTGCTGCTCTCCCTCCTCTCCCTCGCCGCCTGCGGCAGTTCCGCGAGCTTCCCGGGGAATTTCTCCGCACCCACCCTTTCCCCGCCGCGGCCGGGCGATCCGCGCACCAATGAGGCGGTGGCCCAGGCCTGCCGCGAACAGGCGGCGCGCGAGCTGCAGCGCCAGGACCGCGGCCAGCTGCTGCGCGAGGATGAGAGCAGCTCCCGCACCGGCGCCGGCTTCGGCGGCCTGCCCGCCACCAACCAGAGCGATGTCCTGGGCCGGCAATACCTCTTCGAACGGCGGATCAACGAATGCATCCGCCTGAACACCCAGACCGCCCCCTCGGTGCAACCCGCCGCCGCCGCCACTCCGGCGCCCGCCGCCCCCACCCCGCCGCGCCGAGCGAACCGCACGGGCTCCTGATCTGGGGCCTTTCGGCGCGCTCGGCCGCGCCCTTTCCCACCGCGATGCCCGGATCTTCTTCTCCGCCAGCCTGACCGCCTGGACCGGGCTCTGGATGCACCGCATCGCGGTGATGTGGCTCGCCTGGGAGCTGACGCGCTCCGCCTTCTGGGTCGGCATGGTGGCCTTCTGCGACCTCGCCCCCGCCGTTGTCTTCAGCCCCATCGCGGGCGCGGTCGCCGATCGCATGAACCGCGTGAAGCTCACCATGATCGCCCAGGGGGTGATCGGCGCGCAGGCGCTGGGCATCGCCATCCTGACCTGGACGGGCGTGATCTCCATCGGCTCCCTGCTGGTCTTCGAGGTGATCGGCGGGATCGCCGCGAGCTTCGCCCAGCCTGCCCGCCAGGCGCTGATGCCGGGCCTGGTGCCCCGTTCGGACCTGCCGGCGGCCGTCGCCTGCAACTCGCTCTGCTTCAACGTGGCGCGCTTCCTGGGGCCCGCCATCGCCGGGCCCATGATCGCCGTCTGGGGCGTGGTGCCGGCCATCCTCTGCAATGTCGCGGCCTATGTGATCGCAACCGCGAGCCTGCCGATGATGAAGGTGGACCCCGCCCATATCCAGGGCCATGCGCCCGAGGCCTCGCTGCTGGCCGAGACGGTGGAGGGCGTGCGCTATGCCGCCAACCACCCGGGAATCGGCCCCATCCTGCTGTTCGCCGGCATCAGCGCCATCCTGCTGCGCGGCGTGCAGGAGGTGCTGCCCCCCTATGTGGAGCGGCTGTTCGGCCAGGGGGCGGCGGGGCTCGCCATGCTGACGGCGGCGATCGGCATCGGCGCCCTGGTGGCCGGGCTCTGGGTCGCTTCGCGCGGGCGGCTGGAGGGCACCACGCGCATCGCCGTGCTGGCCACCGGGGCGCAGGCGGTCTGCGTGGTGGCCTTCGTCGCCACCGGCTGGTTCGCCTTCGCGGTGCTCTGCGGCGCGCTCTACGGCGCCTGCGCCTCGATCCACGGGATCTCGGTGCAGACGCTGGCGCAATCGGCCGCGCTGACGAAGATGCGCGGGCGCACGCTGGCGCTCTGGGGCCTCATCACCCGCGCCTGCCCGGCCTTGGGCGCGCTGGTGCTGGGCACGGCGGGCGAGGTGTTCGGGATGCGCCTGCCCACCATCATCGCAGCCAGCGGCGCCATGCTGGTGACGGCCTGGGGCGTGACACGGATGCGCCGCTGGGCCAGACATCTGGAAAATCCCACATAGGAGTGACCTGCATGCTCAACACGGCAATCATCGGCATGGGCAATTGGGGCCGCACCCTGGTGAATTCCGTGCAGGGCAGGAATGGCGCGGCCATCCGCTTCGTCGCCGGCACCACCGGCACGCTGGACAAGGCGCGCGACTACGCGGCCGAGAAGGGCATCCGCCTGCACGCCACCTATGCCGAAGTCCTGGCCGACCGCGAGGTGCAGGCCGTGGCCCTGGCCAGCCCGCACGGCATCCATGCCGAGCAGGTGATCGCCGCCGCCGCCGCCGGCAAGCATGTCTTCGTCGAGAAGCCCTTCACGCTCAGCAAGGCCAGCGCCGAGGCCTCGGTGGCGGCCTGCCGGAAGGCCGGCGTGGTGCTGGCGCTCGGCCACAACCGCCGCTTCCTGCCCGCCGTGGCGGAGATGAAGAAGATCATCGCGGAGGGCGGCATCGGCACGCTGCTGCATGTGGAAGGCCAGTTCAGCGGCCCCGGCGCCTTCGCCTACAAGGAGGGGATGTGGCGCGCCGACCGCTCGGAAAGCCCGCTCGGCGGCATGGGCGGCATGGGCATCCATATGGTGGACATGATCATCCACCTGGCCGGCCGCTTCCGCGACGTGCGCGTCCTCAGCCACGCCAAGGTCAGCACCACGATCGACGACACGACGGCGATGATGGCCACGCTGGCCAATGGCGCCACGCTGACCTTCGCCACCCTGGCGCTGGCGCCGCGCTACTGGCGCGTGGCGCTCTTCGGCACCGATGGCCTGCTGGAGCTGCGCGGGCATGAGCACCTGTTCTTCCGCGGCCGCGACGGCCAGGAATGGATTCGCGACTTCCCGGTGACGGATATCGAGCATGCCGAGCTGGAGGCCTTCGCCGCCGCCGTCGCCGGCGGGCCGGAATATCCGCTGCCGCTGGACGAGGCGATCCATGGCGTGGCGGTCTATGAGACGATGATCGGGGCGGCCGCCTCGGGCAGCGCCTACGCCGTGCCGGCATAGGCGTCGGGCAGACCGGTTCAGAAATGCACCCCGAGGGTGCATTTCTTTCTGGACATTCCCTCATAGGTTGTATCTCTTCCCACCCCGGAAGGGCGAGTGCGGCAGGAATTTCGCGGCCCCCGTCCGATCTGAGCCGGGAGAGCCAGCGCGATGACACGCTTCACCGATCAGCAGGCCGTGACCGTTGATGGGCAGAACATCACGGTGAAGACGCGTCCCGGGCTGGATCTGCCCGCCGTGGCCGCGCTGCCGGGGCTGATCCAGGATGCGAAAGCCCACCTGACCCGGGCTGACCTGCTGCTCGCCGCCGAGGATTTCACCCTGGACATGCTGAGCTTCGCGCGGCGCTATTTCCTCACCGGCAAGAGCGGCCCCGACAAGAAGGAGCTGCGGCAGATGCGCTACGTCGTCTCCGCCACCCGCGCCGGGCTCTCGGGCGACATGACCCTGAAGATCGGCGAAAATGTGGGGCGCGGCGACAAGGATGTGCACGGCTCGGTCGCGGTCACCGAAGGCACCCACGGCACCAAGCCGTATCACACGGTGGGCACGGAACTCAGCACCAGCCGCTTCAATTTCGGTGGGCCGGTGAATGAAGTGCGCGGCGCCATGAAACTCAGCAACACGACCCTGATCGGTCCGATCGGCTTGGTGACGCTGATCCACGAGGCCACGCACAAATACGCGGGCACCGTTGACTATTGCTACTTCAAGAATGACGGGGTGCAGCCCGACGGCACCTTCACCAACCGCCTGAAGGCCCTGGCCAATGCCGACAGCTATGCCTGGTTCGTCGTCGCCATCGGCAAGCCCGAGGTCTGGCAGACCAACTCCATGTTCAGCGCTGCGACGAAGAGCTTCGACAACCCGCTCTACATCGGCTGAGGCGCAGGGCGGCCGCCAGACGCATGGCGGGCCGGGTGGTGCGGCGGCCTGCTACCGCGCGCCGCCGCGCATGTAGCGGCGCTCGGGGCGGTAGCCGATCCAGCGGCGGAATTTCTCGATCAACCTGGCGAGCATGGCGTGTGTTCCGTTGCAGCATCGCCGTTCTGGCAGGGGGATGCGGCGGCTCTGGGTCCGCTCTTGGGCGGTTTTGTGGCACGCGAGCGTAAAGAAAACCTTGCCCCCCTCGTCCTTTGGCGCCGGCTGCTCCATCTTGCGGGAAGAAGACCAACAGACCGAGGAACCGCACCCATCATGACCACCCGCCGCACCCTGCTGGCCGCCGGCCTCGCCGCGCCCGCCCTGCTGCCCGCCGCCGGCCAGGCCCAATCCGCCTGGCCCGAGCGCCCGGTGCGCGTGATCGTGCCCTGGCCGCCCGGCGGCAGCACCGACGTGCTCTGCCGCATCGTCTGCGAGCGGCTGCAGCAGATCACGGGCCAGCCCTTCGCCATCGAGAACCGCCCCGGCGCGGGCGGCAATATCGGCGCCGACGCGATCGCGAAATCCACGCCCGATGGCTACACGATGGGCCCGCTGACGCTGGGGGTCTGGGCCATCAGCCAGTTCCTCTTCACCCGCATGCCCTTCGACGTGGACCGGGAGTTGCAGCCGATCTCGATGCATTGGGAATTGCCCAATGTCATGGTCGTCTCCTCCCAGCACACGCCCGCCCGGACGGTCGCGGAGTTCATCGCCTTCGCCAAGGCGCGGCGGCAGGGCGTCTCCTACGGCTCGCCCGGCGTCGGCACCACGGCGCAGCTTTGCGGGGCGCTCTTCTGCGACCGCCAGGGCATTGACGGCGTGCATGTGCCCTTCCGGGGTGCCGCGCAGATCGCGCCCGCCATGCTCTCGGGCGACCTGACCTTCGCGATCGACAACCTCGCGAGCTATGTCCCCATCGTCCAGGAAGGCCGGATGCGCGCGCTGGCCGTGACCAGCGCCGAGCGGCACCCGGCCCTGCCCGACGTGCCCACCATGGCCGAGGCCGGGATCCCCAATTTCGTCGTCACCTCCTGGTGCGCCTTCGGCATGCCGGCGGGCGTGCCGGCGCCGATCGTGGCGCGCGCCAGCCAGCTCATGCAGCAGATCGCGGCCGAGCCCGCCATGCAGGAGCGCTTCCTGCGCACGGGCGCCCATGCGCGCGGCTCCTCGCCGGAGGTCGTCTGGGAGCGCGCCCGCCGCGAGCGCCCGCTCTGGCAGGAAATGGTGCGGATTTCCGGCGCGCGGCTGGATTAGCAGGGGCATCAATTCCAAGGGGATCGAGGGGCCAGCCCCTCGAGCTCCCCGGCATGAAACTCAGTTTCCTGCACCTTCGAATTGTTTCTGCTGTGACGGCCTGCCGGTGGTTCGCGAAACCTCGTCAAATGAAGGTGCAGGAAACCTGTGAAAGCCACGCAGGCTTTCACCCTGCCGGGGGAGTTTGAGGGGCAGAGCCCCTCAAGACGGGGTTCACCCCGTGTCTGGCGCAGCGCCACATCTCCAGGCAAACTCACGCCCGCGCCGAATCCGCGGCGAAGTGTCGCGGCGCGCGTCAGAGACACGCCAATGGCGTGAAGCTTGAGGGCGTAGACATATGAAAGCACGTGCCGCCATCGCCTGGGCCGCAGGCCAGCCGCTCAGCATCGGCGAGGTCGAGATCGGCGGGCCCAAGCCCGGCGAGGTGCTGGTGGAGGTGATGGCCACGGGCATCTGCCACACCGATGCCTACACGCTCTCCGGCGCGGACCCCGAGGGGCTGTTTCCCGCCATCCTCGGCCATGAGGGGGCCGGGATTGTGCGCGAGATCGGCGCGGGGGTGACCTCGCTTGCCGTGGGCGACCATGTGATCCCGCTCTACACGCCGGAATGCCGGCAGTGCAAAACCTGCCTCAGCCAGCGCAGCAACCTCTGCACCGCCATCCGCGGCACCCAGGGCAAGGGCGTGATGCCGGATGGCACCAGCCGCTTCCGCTGCGAAGGCACGGATGTGATGCACTACATGGGCTGCTCCACCTTCGCGAATTTCACCGTCCTGCCGGAGATCGCGCTGGCCAAGGTCCGCAAGGACGCGCCCTTCGAGAAGATCTGCTACATCGGCTGCGGCGTGACCACGGGCATCGGCGCCGTCATCAACACGGCCAAGGTCTGGCCTGGCGCCACTGTCGCGGTCTTCGGCCTGGGCGGCATCGGGCTGAACGTGATCCAGGGGGCGCGGATGGTGGGCGCCGACAAGATCATCGGCGTGGACATCAACCCTGCGAGGCAGGAGATGGCGCGCCGCTTCGGCATGACCCATTTCGTGAACCCGGACGAGGTCGGGCGGGACAAGGTGATCCAGGCCATCCAGGACCTGACCGATGGCGGCGCCGATTTCAGCTTCGAATGCGTGGGCAACACCACGCTGATGCGCCAGGCGCTGGAATGCACGCATCGCGGCTGGGGCACCTCCATCATCATCGGTGTCGCGGCCTCCGGGCAGGAGATCAGCACGCGCCCCTTCCAGCTCGTCACCGGGCGCAACTGGCGTGGCACGGCCTTTGGCGGCGCGCGCGGCCGCACCGATGTGCCGAAGATCGTGGATTGGTACATGGAGGGGAAGATCGAGATCGACCCGCTCATCACCCATGTCATGCCGCTCTCCGAGATCAACACGGGCTTCGACCTGATGCACAAGGGCGAGAGCATCCGCAGCGTGGTTGTCTATTGAGGGCATTCCGGCGCAAAAGCCGGCGATGACCTGGCTCAACTCGCTCTTCGTGGACCACGCCTTCCTGCGCATCTCATGGCGCAACTGGGGCGTGGTGGAGAGCGGGCGCCTGTACCGCTCCAACCACCCGCTGCCCTGGCAGATCCGCGAGGCGGCGAAGCGCCACGGCATCCGCAGCATGATCAACCTGCGGGGCCACCGCGCCACCTGCGGCTCGGACGCGCTGAGCCGGGCGGCGGCGGCGGAGGTGGGGCTTGTGCATGCCGACCAGCCCTTCGAGAGCCGGGGCGCGCCACACAAGGACCGGCTGCTGAAGCTGATCGCGCTGTATCGCAGCCTGCCGCAGCCGATTCTCATCCACTGCAAGTCGGGCGCCGACCGCACGGGCCTGGCGGCCGGAATCTGGCACCTGCTGCAGGGGCGCAGCGCCGCCGAGGCGATGGGCGAGTTGTCGCTGCGGCACGGCCATATCGCGGCAGCCCGAACGGGCATCCTCGATGCCTTCTTCGCCCAATATGCGTTGGCCGAGGCGCGCGGCCTGGATTTCGAAACCTGGCTGGCCGAGGAATATGACGAGGCGGCGCTGCGGGCCGGCTTCAAGCCGCAGCCCATCGCCGCCTGGTTCACGGATTCGGTGCTGCGGCGGGAATAGGCGGGGTGAACACCTGCCTGGTTTTCCCGCAGCTTGGTCTGGCTTCGTCTTCTGTCCTTTTTTGGGCAGCCTGCTAGCCTCTCGCCGCGCGATGGCGGCGGGGAAGTCGAGGATGGAATGGTGCGGATGATCAGGTGGATGCCGCTTCTGGCCCTGGGCCTCGCCGCCTGTGGCGGGGTGGGGGGCGAGGAACCGCTTTACGTTTTGCGGGATTCTCTCGGTCGCTCGGTCGCCGTGGCGGGCCGCTCGCAATTGAATGATGCCCCGCCGGGCAGTGTGGTCCGCGCGAATCTCGGCGGGTTGGAGCAGGACCTGATGGTGGGCGAGCGGGTGGGGCAGGGGCCCCTGCTCGCGGCGCGCCCGGCTGTGACGCCCGCCGCACCCGCAGCCGCAGCCACAGCCGCGACAGTCCCGGCCGCCGCCCCGGCCGAGCTGCCGCCGGTGGGCAGCACGCCGCTCCTG
>NZ_JAIEQY010000057.1 GCF_019747315.1 Roseococcus sp.
AATATCCTGGCGGCGATGCGCGCGGCACGGGAGCGCGGGATGGTGACGGTGGGGTTCACCGGGACCGGCCCCGGCGCGGCGGATCTGGCGGCGCTGTGCGATGTGCTGATCCAGGTGCCGAGCGCCATCACGCCGCGCATCCAGGAAGGGCATGAGGTGATCGGCCATGCGATCTGCGAGATGATCGAGGCAGAGATTTTTCCGAGGAAGTAAGGGCCTCCGGCGGCTGGGGCCTCAGGCCCCAGACCCCTCTCTTTGGTGCCGGTCCTGCAAGGCTGAAGCAAGCTCAACCAAAGGGGTCTGGGGCCCCGGCCCCAGCCGCCGGAGGCTATTTTTTGGTCATCCGGGTGGCCACCGCGTGGCCACCCGGTTGCCCAAGTCACCCCTTGAGGGCGCGCACCATGGTCGAGCCCAGGCTCGCCGGCGTATCGGCGATGTGGATGCCGGCCTCGGCCATCGCCGCCATCTTCGCCTCGGCCGTGTCGCGGCCGCCCGAGATCACGGCGCCCGCATGGCCCATGCGGCGGCCTGGAGGGGCCGTGGCGCCGGCGATGAAGCCCACCACCGGCTTGTTCGGCTTGCCCGGCCCGAAATTCTCAGACTTCAGGAATTCCGCCGCCTGGATCTCGGACTGGCCGCCGATCTCGCCGATCATGATGATGGACTTGGTCTCATCATCGGCCAGGAAGAGCTCCAGCACGTCAATGAAATCCATGCCCTTCACCGGGTCACCGCCGATGCCGACGCAGGAGGACTGGCCCAAACCAGCGGCGGTCGTCTGCGCCACCGCCTCATAGGTCAGCGTGCCCGAGCGGGAGACGATACCCACCGAACCACGGCGGTGGATGTGCCCCGGCATGATGCCGATCTTGCAGGCATCCGGCGTGATCACGCCCGGGCAGTTCGGCCCGATGAGCACGGAGGAGGAGCCATCCAGCGCGCGCTTCACCCGCACCATGTCGAGCACGGGGATGCCCTCGGTGATGCAGATGATCAGCGGCATCTCGGCATCGATGGCTTCCAGGATGGAATCCGCGGCGAAGGCCGCCGGCACGTAGATGACGGAGGCGTTCGCCTGCGTCGCTTCCTTGCACTCGGCCACCGTGTTGAAGACGGGCAGGTTGAGCGTCGGGTGCATGGTGCCGCCCTTGCCCGGGGTCACGCCGCCCACATAGGTGCTGCCATAGGCGATGCCCTGGCTCGCGTGGAAGGTGCCCTGCGCGCCGGTGAAGCCCTGCGTCATCACGCGCGTGTTCTTGTCAACGAGAATGGCCATGGCTCAGGCCCCCTTAACGGCCGCAACGGCCTTTTGCGCCGCATCGGCAAGGTTGTCGGCCGCGATGATCGCAAGCCCGGATTCCGCCAGGATCTTCTTGCCCAGCTCCACATTCGTGCCCTCAAGGCGCACGACCAGCGGCACGCTCAGCTTGAGGTTCTTCGACGCCTCGACGATGCCGGTCGCGATCA
Organism: Roseococcus sp.; assembly: GCF_019747315.1. GTDB lineage: Bacteria > Pseudomonadota > Alphaproteobacteria > Acetobacterales > Acetobacteraceae > Roseococcus. Next base: position 1,468 of record NZ_JAIEQY010000057.1, read on the forward strand.
TGTCGCACTTGGCGATGCCACCGAAGATATTGACCAGGATGGCCTTCACATTCACGTCGCTGGTGATGATGCGGAAGGCTTCCGTCACGCGGGCACTGTCCGCCGTGCCGCCGACATCGAGGAAGTTCGCCGGCGAGGAGCCGTAGAGCTTGATGATGTCCATCGTCGCCATGGCCAGGCCCGCGCCATTCACCATGCAGCCGATCTCGCCATCCAGCGCCACGTAGTTCAGGTCGTGGTTGGTGGCGTCCAGCTCCTTCGGGTCCATCTCGCTGTCATCGCGCAGCGCTTCCAGGTCCTTGTGGCGGAACAGCGCGCTGTCATCGAAGGAGACCTTGGCGTCCAGCGCCACCACATCGCCCGCCTTGGTGACGACCAGCGGGTTGATCTCGACGATCGCGCAATCGAGCTCGAGGAACGCCTTGTACATGGCGTCCACGAACTTCACGAAGCTGCCGACCTGCTTGCCTTCAAGGCCCAGGCCGAAGGCCAGCTTGCGGCCATGGAAGCCGGAAATGCCCGAGGCTGGGTCAATCGCCACCTTCATGATCTTCTCGGGGTGGTTCTCGGCCACCTCCTCGATCTCCATGCCGCCCTCAGTGGAGGCCATGATGACGACGCGCGAGCTGTCGCGGTCCACCAGCAGCGAGAGATACAGCTCCCGCGCGATGTCGCAGCCGGCTTCCACATAGACGCGGCTGACCAGCTTGCCCTCGGGCCCGGTCTGCTTGGTCACCAGCGTGGAGCCGATCATCGCGCTAGCGGCGGCCTTGGCTTCCTCGGCCGACTTGGCGAGGCGGACGCCGCCCTTGCCGTTCGGGTCATTGGTGAAGCGGCCGGCGCCGCGGCCACCGGCATGGATCTGGCTTTTCACGACGTAGATCGGGCCAGGCAGCTTCTTCGCCGCCGCCTCCGCCTCGTCGCCGTTCCAGGCCACATGGCCTTCGAGGACGGCCACGCCGTAGCGGCGCAGCAGCTCCTTCGCCTGGTATTCGTGGATGTTCATGCTCGGGTGTTCCTCGGGGTCAGCTCAGATTTCCTGTGGCGAGCGCGCGCGACCAATCGTTTCGGCCGTGGCGCGCCGCCTCGGACGCGGCAGCGTCCCAGTCATACTCGATGGCGTGGAAATTGACACGCCAGGTCCCACCGCGCCGCTCCAGCAGCGCCCAGCGGGCATGCGGCGTGCCAGCCTGCATCACATGCGGGAAGGGCGTGGCGTCGGTATAGGCGGGCACCCCGACCGAGCCGGGATTCACCACCAGCCTTCCGTCGCGCAGCAGCATCGCATGGGCGCGGTGGGTATGGGCGGTCAGCACCAGGCTCTCGCCGGCGGCTTTCGGCAGCATGGCCTCCACCTCGCCCGGCACGCGCTCGCGGATGCCGTTTCGGGTGGATTCATGCATCACATAGGTCAGGTCGTTCTCCGGCAGGGCGTGCATCGCGAAGATGCCCTCGCCGCGCCAGGTCATCGGCCGGGCGCCCAGCGCCGCGCGCTGCGCCTCGGAGAGGCGCGCCTGGGTGAAGCGGTCCGTGGCGCCCAGCGTCTCGGGGGCATCGAAGGCCACCCAGCGGTCATGATTGCCGCGCACCACGACGGCACCGGTCGCCGCCAGCATCTCGAAACTCTCGGCGGGCCAGAGCGGCCCCGAGACGGCATCGCCCAGCTCGATCAACAGATCGGGCGCGGCGGCGGCGACGGCCTCAAGCACCGCCGCCAAGGCGAGGCGGTTGCCGTGCACATCAGCGATGACGGCAACCCGCATCCCTCAGACGCCGAGCGCCTTGAAGTCCTCGACCAGCTTCTTCACCGCGTCGCAGGACTTGGCGAAGGCGGCCTTTTCTTCCGGCAGGAACTCGACCTCGACGATCTTCTCCACGCCGCCCGCGCCGATCACGACCGGCACGCCCACATAGAAATCGTTCATGCCGTATTCGCCGTTCAGCATCACGGCGCAGGGCAGGACGCGCTTCTTGTCCTTCAGGAAGCTCTCGGCCATGGCAACGGCGGAAGCGGCCGGCGCGTAGAAGGCCGAGCCGCGCTCCAGCAGCTTCACGATCTCGCCGCCGCCATTGGCCGTGCGGTGCACGATGGCGTCGATCTTCTCCTGCGTGGTCCAGCCCATCTTGATGAGGTCCGGCACCGGGATGCCGGCAACCGTGGAGTAGCGCGTCAGCGGCACCATGGTGTCGCCATGGCCGCCCAGCACGAAGGCGGTCACATCCTCGACCGAGACCTTGAACTCCTCGGCGAGGAAGAGGCGGAAGCGGGCGCTGTCCAGGACGCCGGCCATGCCCACCACCATGTGCGGCGGCAGGCCAGACTTCTGCTGCAAGGCCCAGACCATGACGTCCAGCGGGTTGGTGATGCAGATGACGAAGGCGTTGGGGGCATAGGTCTTGATGCCCTCGGCCACGGTCGCCATCACGCCGGCATTCTTGGTCAGCAGGTCATCGCGGCTCATGCCGGGCATGCGGGGGAAGCCGGCGGTCACGATGATGACGTCCGCACCCGCGATCGCCGCATAGTCGCTGCCGCCGCTCAGCGCGCAATCGAAGCCGTCCACCGGGCTCGACTGCGCGATGTCCAGCGCCTTGCCGGCCGCGACGCCGCCGAAGACGTCGAACATCACGACATCGCCCAGCTCCTTCAGGCCGATGAGGTGGGCGAGCGTGCCGCCGATATTGCCGGCGCCGATGAGGGCGATCTTGTTGCGGGCCATGGGGATTCCCTGTTCTTTGGCCACACTGACGCGGCCTTCCTCGATGCTGCCCCGGCTTGCTTCCCGGTTCAGCCAGGAAGGTTTCCGCCTTGGAGCGTGGCAGAGTTACCGCGTCGCGGCAGGCCTGGAAAGACCCGCCATCGGCCGCAACGATCACCCTCATCGCCACGGGCCGATTGCTGGGCACCCCGCTTTCGCGGCAAAAACCGGACGTCCCCAGGGCAACCTGGACGTCCCGCACCAGCCCAATGAGCGGCCCCGCCGCTGAGACCGAGACCACCGATGCCACGCCTCTCCGCCCTCGCGCCCCTCGCCCTCCTCGCCCTGACCGCCGCAGCCTCCCCCCACGGATCCGCCGGAAGCGCGTGGGGGGCCTGCCTGCCGCACCGCAACAGCGAGGTGCGTTGCGCCGTGCGCCTCGACGTCCCGCCGAGCGGCCACCGCTACACGGTCCGCATCCAAGGCTTCGACATCAGCCATGCCTCGGCGACGATGACGACCGACACCTATGTCAGCATGTGCGGCGCGCCCGGGCGGATGGTGAGCCGGTAAGTCGGTCCCGTGCAGGGCGTGCGTCAAATCGCGACCTTCACCAATGAACGGGGCTCCATCACCGCCGAAATGAGTGTCGGCGCCGGGCTCTGCGTCGAGACCTTCATTTACAACTGCTCCGCCAATGCGCGCCCCTCTGGCTGCCAGGCGGTGATGAATCTCGTTCTCAGCCAGATCGAGGTGCGGTGAGCCAGCGGCCAGGCGCCGGCCCGCTTACCCGCCCGATTCCTCCACCACCAACCCCAGGAAGAAAGACCCCGATGCTTCGTCCCACCGCCCTCACCCTGTTCGCCCTCATGGCCGCCGCCCCCGCCTCCGCCCAGACGGTCGGCCGCGGCGATTGCCAGCCCCACCGCAATGGCGAGGTGCGCTGCGCCGTACGCGTGGATATCCCGGGCGGCAATCGCCCCTACAGCGTGTTCATCACCGCCACCCGCGCGGGCAACACCGAGGCGCGGATCGTCGCGGACACCTATATCAGCACCTGCGGCACGGCGGGGAAGCTGGTCGGGCGCAGCAACATCGCCAATTCGGGAAACAGCCATGTGGCTGGCTTCACCAATGAGCGCAGCCAGGCGGGCGGGGTCGCGCAGGGCGTCCTCGGCTTCTGCGTCGAGACCTTCCTGGTCAGCTGCTCCAGCGAGGGCCAGGCGGCCAATTGCCAGCAGGTGCTCAACCTTGGCGCGACGAAGATCGAGGTGCGCTGAGCCCTCGCCTTGGCACCGCCGCGTTGGGCTGATGCGCGGCAGGCCCTCCCCGACACATCACCAGACGCGAAACGCACTTCCAGGAGTTGCCCATGTTCCGAACCCCCATTGCCTTCATGCTCACCCTCCTGGCGGCCGCCCCCGCCTCGGCACAGCTCGCCACCAATGCCTGCTGGCCGCATCGCAATGATGAGGTGCGCTGCGCCGCTCGGGTGGATATTCCCGCCGGCACCCGGTTCGACGTCACCATCAATGCGACGCGCGCCGGTGCGGAGGCGCGCATGCAGGCCGACACCTATGTCAGCATTTGCGGCAGCAGGGGGCGGATGGTCGGTCGCACCAATATTCCAAACTCAGGCACCAGCCGCGTGGCGACCTTCACCCATGAGCCGAACCCGGTCGAACACTCGGTGCAGAGCGTGGTGGGCTTCTGTGTGGAGGTTTTCCTGGTGAACTGCACCGTGGCCGGCCGACCCGAGAGCTGCACGAATGCCCTGCGGATCGGCCCAAGCCGCGTCGAGCTGAACTGGGCGAATTAGCCTCAGCGTCCCTGCGGCGGGCTGATGCGCGGCAGGCCTGGACGGCCCCGCCATCGCGCGCGCCCGGTTGATGCGCCGCGACCCCCACCCCTCCACATCATCAGATGCGAAACGCAGATCCAGGAGATCCCCATGTTCCGACCCGCGCTTGCTTGCATGCTCACCCTCCTGGCGGCCGCCCCCGCCTCGGCACAGTTCATCGCCGGCAGCATCTGCCGGGAGCATAACAATGGCGAGGTCCGCTGCGCCGTCCGGTTGGACAACACCTCCTACTTGTCGTTCAACTCGTTCAACGTCTTGATCAATGCCACGAGTGTTCGCGGCGATGCGCGGATGCAGGCTGACACCTATGTCAGCACCTGCGGCAGCCCGGGGCGGATGATCGCTCGCACCAACATCGCCAATTCCGGCACCAACCTCGTGGCGAGCTTCACCCATTCCCCCAACACGGTGGAGTTTGCGGCGCAACTCGCGGCGGGCGCCTGCGTGGAGGTCTTCCTGCTGAACTGCACCGAGGCCGGCCAACGCACGCCCCGCAAGAATGCCGTGCAAGCCTTCGCATCCCGCGTCGAGTTCACATGAGGTAGCGGCGCTGCGCCTCGCGCACATGGCCCGAGGGCAGCGCATCCAGCCCCGGATCGGGCGGCAGCTCCACGCCGAAATGACGCGAGAGAACCTGCTGGATCAGCTCATAGCAGCTGCCGATGCGCACCACCTCCATGGTCGAGAAATCAATCATGGTGGAGGAGCGCTTGTACTGGTGGAATTTCTGCAAGCCGTAATCCACCACGATCTCGGCGCAGCCGCGGATCTCGGGCTGGATGTCCACCGCGCGGAACTTGGTGCCCGTCCCGGTGAGGTTGGCCGAGGAGCCGAAGAGGGGCTGGCCTTCATCGGCCGCCAGCGTCGCCATCCGGTGCTCCAGCGGCCCCACATTCATCAGGATGGCGACCGTCCCGCCATCCGTGCTGGCGGAGAGCGCCCGCTCGCCCAGCTTGCGCAGCAGCGGGTGATCCGCCCGGAAGGGGCCGATGGCCGAGATGGGCAGGTCATAATCCTCGACCAGGCAGCGAATCATGGTGTTCGCCCGCTCGGGCAGGGTGTGGACATCCTCATGGATGGCGAGGCTGCCCAGCATGGCGTTGCGCTTATGCGCGCCGCGCCCCTTGGCCAGGAAGAAGCGCGTCAGCGCCGCCTCGCAGCCCGCCGCCCCGGCATAGCCCACATCGGTCGGGAAGACGGCGACGCCGCCCGCCTTCACCACATCCACGATGCGCCGGGCATCGCCCGCGATATCCAGTCTTTCCATGAGCGTTCAATCCAGTCGGAGGTTGAGGCCGGGCAGGATGGGCGCCCAGCGTTGGTTCTCGGCGCGGAGCATTTCCATCGTCTGCTCCGGAGTCGTGGTCATGATGTCGAAGCCGGCGCGCGTCAGCTGCTCGCGAAGCGCGGGTTCGGCCAGGGTGGCGACGGTGGCGGCATGCAGCGTCTCGATGATCGGGCGCGGCGTGCCGGCGGGGGCGAAGAGCAGGAAGCGCAGCGCATTCACCACGGCGGGCAGGCCTTCCTCGGCCGTGGTCGGGATCTCGGGCGCGGCGGCGGAGCGGGTGGGGGAGAGCAGGGCGAGTGGCCGGAGCGTGCCGGCCTGGAAATGCGAGCTGACGGCGCCCAGGCTGAAGACGCCCAACTGCACATGCCCGGCCAGCACGTCATTCAGCGCCGGCCCGCCGCCGCGATACTCGACTTGGATCATCCGCACACCGGCCTCGCGCGCAAACAGCTCGTAGCCGAGATGGTCCGGGGAGCCGATGGAGGGGTTGGCGAAGGAGTATTTTTCCGGCTCGCGCTTCAGCAGCGCCACGAATTCGCGGAGGTTCCGCGCCGGCACTTGGGGGTTGATGCCGAGCACCAAAGGCGATTGCGCGAGATAGGTGATGGGCGCGAAATCGCGGAACAGGTCATAGGCCAGGCGCTGATAGAGATGCGGGAACAGCGCCACATTATCGGCATTGATGATGAGCGTCTGGCCATCGGGCGCCGCGCGCGCGACCAGCTCCATGCCGATATTGGTGGCCGCCCCGCCGCGATTCTCGATCACCAGGGGCTGGCCCAGGCGCTGCCGCATCCGCTCGGCCCAGGGCCGCGCCAGCGCATCCGTCCCGCCACCAGGCGGGTAGGGGATGATCAGGCGGATCGGACGGCTGGGATAGCTCTGCGCATAGGTGAACCCGGGCCAGAGGGCTAGGGCCGTGAGCGCGATGCGGCGGCGCATTCTGTGTCCTCCCGGGTGGCCCGCCGGATGGGGCCACGCCAGGAGGCTAGATCATCTTGTCCGGACAAGAAAGCCGGAGGGCTGCGCCGTTAGAGCGGCACGCAGCGCGTGATGTCGTTATGGCCCAGCGCCATGGTGGCGATGGTGCCATCGGGGCAGCCGGCCTGGCTCATCGCGGCGGGAGCGAGGCCGCCGGTCCAACGCATGGCGACATTGCGCGTCGCGCCAGGCGAGCAGACTCGGCGGCCGTTGCGCGTGGTGCAGCTGGCCATCGCCGTCTGGCGCAGGCCGCGCGGCGCCTGGGCGGCGGGCTGGCGGGCATAGGGGATGGCTGCGGCGTGGCGGGTGGTGCCGCCGCTGCGCGCCATGTTGCGGTTCGCCGCGGTCGGGCGGGTGGTGCGGGACGCGGCCGCCTGGCGGGTCGTGCTGGCGCTGCTGCGGCTGGCGGCCGGGCGGGTGGCGGCGGGACGCGTCGCGGCCGGGCGGCTGGCCGTCACGGCGCGGGAAGAACTGGCGTTCTGCGCCGAAGAGCGGGCGTCCGTCCGGGCCGAAGCCGCATCGGGCAGCAAGGCAAGACCCAGGCAAAGGCCCAGAAAGCCCCCAAGGAAAGAGCGCATGAAACCCCCGTTTTTGTCTCTCGTGTTACGGCGTATTACGTCAGGGAAGATGAGGCAAGGCCAAATATTCCTGGCTTTGCATTTCCATGAGGCGGGATGCGGTTCTTTCGAACATCGCCGCGTTCTCGCCGCGCTCATACAGCTCGTCCGGCCCCGCCTCGGCCGAGGCGACGAGCTTGCAGCGATGCTCGTACAGCGCGTCCACCAGGGTGATGAAGCGGCGCGCCTTGTCGAAATTCTCGGGGCCGAGGCGCGGAATGCCGTCCAGTACCAGCGTGTGGAAATGCGTGGAGAGCGCCAGGTAGTCGGCCGGGCCCAGCGCGCGGCCGCAGATCTCGTTGAAGTCGAGTCGCGCCACGCCGCGCGCCGCCTCGGCGATCGGCACCGGATGGCCCAGCACCTGCAGGCTGGTGGGCGCGCCCCGCGCGGCCCCGGTCAGCTCCAGGAAGGCGGCGTCCAGCGCGCGCTCGGCCCGCCCATCCAAGGGGTGGTGCCAGGTGGGCAAGCCGCGAATTCGCTCGCGCCGGTAATCCTGCGCCGACTCGAGATGCAGCACCTCCACGCGCGACTGGATGAGCGCGATGAAGGGCAGGAAGGCATCCCGCCCCGGCTTGCCCTTGAAGAGGTCCTGGGGCGCCGTGTTGCTGGTCGCCACCACCACCACGCCGCGGGCGAAGAGCGCCTCGAACAAACGGCCCAGGATCATGGCATCGGTGATGTCATGCACCTGGAATTCGTCGAAGCAGAGCAGCGCCGCCTCGGCCGCGATGGCATCGGCCAGCGGTGGGATGGGGTCATCGGCGCCGGGATGCGCCTGCTTCCAGCGATGGATGCGCTGGTGCGCCTGTTGCATGAAGGCGTGAAAATGGATGCGGCGCTTGCGCGGCACATCCGCCGTCTCGAAGAAGAGGTCCATCAGCATGGACTTTCCCCGGCCTACGGCGCCGACGAGATAAAGCCCCTCCGGCGTGCCAGCGGGCGCGGCCAGATCGCCCGAGCCGCGCTTGAACAGCCGCCCGAACAGGCCGCGCGGGCTGGGCGCCGAGGGGTGCGGGTCATAGCCGCGCAGGATGCGCCAGAGGTTCTGCAGCGTCTCGGCCGCATGGGCCTGGGCCGGGTCGGCGTGCAGCACCCCGTCCGCCACGCGGGCGCGATAGGCTTCCAGGGGGCCCTGGTTGAGGGGAGGCAGGGAATCCATGGGTGATCGGATAGCCCCGCGGGGCGGATTGCTCAACCGGGAGGGTGCAGCCCCTCAGCTGAATTCGCGATAGCGGAAGCTGGTTTCGTCCGCCTCGGCCAGGGCTTCGGCGAGCATGCCATGATGCGGCGAGAGGGCGCAGGCGGGGTCGGTGTTCGCGGCCGCGCCGGTCAGCGCGAAGGCCTGGCAGCGGCAGCCGCCCCAGTCGCGCTCGGCATGCGCGCAGCCCTGGCAGGGCTTGGGCATCCATTCCGTGCCGCGGAAGGCGTTGAAGGCCGGGCTATCGGCCCAGGCTTCGGCCAGCGAGGTCCCGCGCACATTGGGGAAGACCATGCCCGTGATGGATTCCGCCGCGTGGCAGGGCAGGATGTTGCCGGCGGGCGAGACGCCGAGGAAGCGCCGCCCCCAGCCACCCATGCAGGCCTTCGGCCGCGCCGCGTGATAATCGGGCACGACATAATCAATGACGAGGCGGCCGCGATGCGCGGCGCGGGCGGAATCGACAATCAGCGTCGCCTCATCCAGCTGCGCGCGCGTCGGCAGCAGGGCGGCGCGATTGGCCAGCGCCCAGCCGTAATACTGCACATGCGCGACTTCCAGCCGCCCCGCGCCCCATTCCAGCGCGAGCTCGATCAGCCGCGGCAGGTTGTGCAAATTCTGCCGGTGGACCACGGCGTTGAGCGTGAGCGGCAGCCCGGATTGCTGCACCAGCGCGGCTGCGGCGCGCTTCTTCGCCATGGCGCCCTTCATGCCGGCGATGCGCTCGGCGCCCGCTTCCTCGGCGTCCTGTACGGAGAGTTGGACGTGATCCAGCCCGGCCTCCACCAGCCGCGCCATCAGCCCGGCATCGAGCAGCACGCCGGCCGTGATCAGGTTGGTGTAGAGCCCGGCCGCGCGCGCGCTGGCCACGATCTCCACGATGTCTCGCCGCGCCGTCGGCTCGCCGCCCGAAAGATGGATTTGCAGGCAGCCCAGCGCCGCGGCCTCGTTGAACACGCGCGCCCATTCGGCGGTGGAAAGCTCCGCGCTGGCGCGCGTGAGTTCCGCCGGGTTGGAGCAATAGGGGCAGCGCAGCGGGCAGCGATGCGTGAGCTCCGCCAGCAGGGCGAGGGGCGCGTCAGCCATCCCGCAGCGCCCCCTTGGCGACGAGGTCATCCAGCATCACGCGCACATCGGCCGCGATGACATCGGCGGGTGCGGCGAATTTCTCGGCCAGCGCCGCGACGATGGCCGCTTCATCGCGCGCGCCATCCACCATGCGCAGCACTTCCAGGGCGATCTCATCGGGGATGAACATGCGCTCCGGTGCCATGACGATCCAGCGACCACGCGCCTTGTCCTCCTGGAGCCGGACGCCAGGTGCGAATTTCGGAATCATATCCGGAAGGCGCCAGGCGGGACGAGGCGCGGCTCCACATAGGCCAGGTGCAGCGCATCCAGCTGCGCCCAGAGCAGGTCACACTTGAAGCGCAGCGCCGCCAGGCATTGCTCCTGCTTCTCGGGCGTGTCGGCGTGCTGCTTCACATAGGCGAGGGCGAAATCCACATCCTGCGGCGCCTGGGTGAGGCGTGGCTTGAAATAGGCCAGCGTTTCCTCGCTCACGAAGTCGTAGTTGCGCAGCATGCCGGCCACGCGCTGCTGGATGATGTTGGTGGAGAACATCTCGGTCAGCGAGGAGGCGATGGCCTCCAGCAGGCTGCGCTCGCGCACGAAATGCACATAGGCGTCCACCGCGAAGCGCGTGCCGGGCAACAGGCCGCGGAGCGAGGTGACATAGTCGCGGTCGAGGCTGAGGCCGTCGGTCAGGGCCAGCCAGCGCTCCACCCCGCCGGGCTGGCTGCCGTCGCCATCATGATCCTCGATGCGGCGGCGCCATTCGCGGCGCAGCGCCGTGGTGGGCAGGCGCGCCAGCAGGGAGGCATCCTTCGCGGGGATATTGGCCTGGTAGTAGTAGCGGTTCAGCGCCCAGGCCTGGACCTGGCCCTTGCTGAGCTTGCCGTTGTGCAGCAGGTGATGGAACGGATGCAGGATGTGATACCGCTCGGCACCGATGCCGCGCAGCGCCGATTCGAATGCGTCCGGTGACATCGGCGCCTCCATGACTAATGCCGCTCCCCGGCGGGGCCAATCCCGCGCAAGGCCGCTTCGAAGTCTTCCGGCGACATCAGGCTCACAGCGAAATCTCCATGCCGTCCTCGGCGACGTCCCAGCCGGCGGCGGCCAGCGCCGCGCGCTCGGGGCTGTCGGCCAGCAGGGCGGGGTTGGTGTTGTTGATATGGACGAAGATGCGCCGCGTGACACCGAGCGGCGCGAATTCCGCGACCGTGTCGGTCATGGACATATGGCCCATGCGGCGCCCGGTCTTCGGCCCGGCGCCGGCCGCGATCATCTCGTCATCCCGGTAGAGCGTGCCGTCAAAGAGCACGCAGGCCGCGCCGCGCAGGCGCTTGGCCAGGGCCGGCGTCATCATCGCGCAGCCGGGGATATAGTGCAGCGTGGCCCCATCGGCCGAGATGGCGAGGCCAAGCGCTTCGCCATCCTCGGCCAGGCCGGGATCGCCCGCGGTTTCGGCGAAGAGGGGCACCTTGCCGGGGACCGGATAGGCCTCGATGGTCAGGCCGAGCGGCGCGCCCTGGCCGTCACAAGGCACGAAGGGCGTGCCCAGCGGCATGGCCTCGCGCGTCACGAATTCGGGGTTGAGGGCGCGGAAGATCGGGTTTTCCGACAGAACGGCCAGGCTTTGCGGCGCGCCATAGAGGCGGAAGGCCTGGCGTTCGCGCAGGTTCAGCAAGCCCGCGAGGGTGTCCACTTCCGCGCCGGTCAGCGCCACGGCGGCGATGGGCGAATTGCGCAGCGGGGTCGGGCGGGGGTGCAGGGCCGGGGTGGCGGCGATCTGTGCCCGCAGATCGGGCGAGGCATTGACCAGCAGCCAGTTTTCCCCATCCGCGCTGACCGCGAGGGAGGCCTGGCTGCGCGGCTTGGCCATGGGGTCACCGGCGCGTGAGCGCTGGCAACCAGGACCCGCGGAGTTCCATTGCGGGAAGCCACCACCGGCCCCCGCGCCCAGCACAATGGCGCGCAACATGGAATGGGCCCGGGCGCGAGGCCCGGGCCAAGGCCTCAGCCGATTTCGGCGCAGGCGTAGCTGTTGATTTCGAGGGCGAGCGAGACTTCGACGATGCGAGGGGTCTTCCAGGCCATGACGATATTCCTTCCCAAAACGTACCGGCCCAGCGCCGGCACCCTTAACATGGCGGCTGGAGGGGCTTTCATCAAGCGGCCTGCCGCAAACGGGCGGGTCCGCACCACGCCCTGGCGCCCCCGCAAAATGGCGGCAGGCCGCGGTCTGGCCCGGGCAGGGGGGCCTTCGGCCCGGCGTGCCCAAATTGATACAGGCGAGCGCATCCGCCACGGCCATGGCTTTGCTGGACGTGCCCAGCCCCAGGCCGTAAAGCCCTGACTCGATCGGATGGAGAATGACCATGGCCTATAAGCTTGCCGTCGTGGGCGCCACCGGTGCGGTCGGGCGCGAAATCCTGAAAATCCTGGCCGAGCGGAATTTCCCGGTCAGTGAGGTCTTCGCCCTCGCCTCGCCCCGCTCCACCGGCCAGAATGTGAGCTTCGGCGACAAGACCGTCCTGAAGATCAAGAACCTCGAGACCTTCGACTTCACGGGCGTGGACCTGGCGCTGTTCAGCCCGGGCGCCGCGATCTCGGCCATCCATGCGCCACGCGCGGCGGCCCAGGGCTGCGTGGTGATCGACAACACCAGCCAGTTCCGCATGGATCATGACGTGCCGCTGGTGGTGCCGGAGGTGAACCCCCAGGCGCTGAAGCGCTTCCGCAAGCGCGGCATCGTCGCCAACCCCAATTGCAGCACCATTCAGATGGTGGTGGCGCTGAAGCCCCTGCACGATCTGGTGCGCATCAGGCGCGTCGTGGTCTCGACCTACCAATCCGTCTCGGGCGCGGGGAAGGAGGGCATGGATGAGCTCTTCAACCAGACCAAGGGCAGCTTCGTGCATGACCAGCCGGTGATGGAGCAGTTCACCAAGCCGATCTCCTTCAACGTCATCCCCCATATCGACAAGTTCATGGAGGATGGCGCGACGAAGGAGGAGTGGAAGATGTCGGTCGAGACGCGGAAGATCCTCGACCCCGACATCCAGGTCTTCGCCACCTGCGTGCGCGTGCCGGTCTTCATCGGCCATGCGGAATCCGTGAATGTGGAATTTGAAGGCCCGATCAGCCTGGCCGAGGCGCGGGCCGCGCTGACCAAGGCGCCCGGCCTGCAACTCTTCGATAAGCGCGAGGATGCCGGCTACATCACGCCGCTGGATTCCGCCGGCGAGGATGATGTCTATGTCTCGCGCCTGCGCAAGGACCCGACGGTGCCGCATGGGCTGGCCTTCTGGTGCGTGGCCGACAATCTCCGCAAGGGGGCGGCGCTGAACGCCATCCAGATCGCCGAGGAAATGCACAAGCAGGGGCTGCTGGTCCGCCAGCCAGCCTGATTTCGTTTTCAATGAGGGGTTAGGACCGCAGTCCTTTTTTCGCTTGCAAATGAGAACAAAATAAGAACAAATGGCCCTCCCTGCCCGGAGGTCCCCCCGCCTTGTCCAGCTTCTTCATCCTCCCCCTGAAAATCCTGCTCACCGGCCTCGCCGCCGTCGCCGTCCTGCTGGCGGCGCGGCTGGCCGGGCTGGGCCTCGGCCCGATCCAGGCCGCGCCGGCCAGCCTTGCCGCTGTTCTGGTCTTCCTGGTCGGCATCGGCTTCGCCGCCTTTCTCTGGTGGCTCGCCTCGCGCTGCTTCACCCTGCTGCGCGACCCCGCCACCACGCCCGAGCAGATGGCCGCGCTGCGCGAATTGCCGCTGGCCCTGCCCGAGGGCACGGTGCGCGCGCTCCTGGCGCTGATTGTCGGCGTGATCGGCCTGCCGCTGCTGCTCTTCAGCCAGAGCCTGGCGCTGAATGACGCCATCGCCGGCTATGTGAACGGCATCATCGCCGGCGTGTTCGGCTATTATTTCGGCGCCCGCTCCACCAACCCCGAGGCGCAGGCCGCCCGGCGCCTGAGCGACGCGCTGGAAAGCCAGACCCGCGCCAATGAGGCGCTGCGCCAATCCGCCGCCGCGGCAACCAGCGAACCCGCCGAGGCGCTGGCCCGGCTGGAACGCCATCTCGGCACCGCGCGCATCCTGGTCCAGCGCATCGGCCCGGCCCTGCCGGCGGGGCTGATCCCGCGCGAAGCCGAGGCCGCGCTGGCCCAGGCGGAGGCCGCGCTGGCCACGGCCCGCACCCTGCCGGACCTCGCCGCCATCCAGGCCGCGACCGCGGCGCTGACCGGCATGAACGGACCACTGCCCGCTCTGCTGCGCGCCGCCGCCCCCCTGTTGCCGGCCGCCGCCGGTGGGCCGCTGGGGGGTGTCGCGCTGCTGCTCGGCCTCGGCTGGTCGCTGGGGGCTGCCGCCTGGCGCCGCTTCCGCGCCCGGCTGCTGGAGGCGCCGCATGACCCGACGCTGTTCGAGCCCGGCGCCATCACCCCCGCCTCGGCCGAACTGCGCCTGGCCCAGGCGCCCATCTTCGCGCGGCTCTTCACGCCCCGCCTGGCGGAGCCCGGCTTCCTGGCCGGGCTGCTCGACACCTGCCTGCGCCCAGAGGCCGCAGCCCTGCTCTGGGCGCGCTACCCCGGCTTCGCCCATCCGGAGGAGGCGGCGGCGGGTTTGTCCGAATTCCGACATGCCCTGCTGGATGACCGCGTGGAAGCGGACCTCGCACCCGATCTCGTGGCCCGCGTGGCCCAGGGTCTCGGCCAGCGCGGCGGCGCTGTGAGCCTGCCCGAGGGCGGCCCGGACCAGGCGCGCGCCGCCTTGCAGGGCCTCACCTTGCTGCTGGGCGAATGGCGCGAAAGCCGCACCGACCCCACCCCCATCCTGAAGGAGCTGGCGGCATGAAATTCGCCCTCATCCTGCTGCTGGCCGGCTGCACCCCGGTGGCTGCCCTGCTCGACCCGCCGCTCGCGCAACTCGCCCGCTGGGAGGGCGCGAGCCCGGCCGAAATTGCGGCCGAGCCCGTCGCATGCCCGGAAGGCCACCCCGCCTGCGCCCGGCTGCACAGCCGCCGCGCCGAGGCCTGCCTGGGCCTCGCCATGGCCACCCGCGCCCCTGGCGCCGCCTGCCCGGGCCGCCCGGACCATCTGGATTGCGCCGCGCAAGCCTACGCCGCCGCGCGGGCGCTCAGCCCAAGCCCGGCCCTGGCCGCGGGCGAGGCCCAGGCGCGGCTCTGCCGCGCCGAATTCCTGGCGCCGGCCGAAGCCGCGCGGGAGGTGGGCGCAGCGGCGCCGGCCATCGCCGCCAGCCCGCCCGGCCGCGCCGCGCTGTATGGCGCCCGCGCCGCACTGATCGCATCCCGTCCCGGCGCCGGAGAAGATTCCCAACGCTGCG
>NZ_JAIEQY010000050.1 GCF_019747315.1 Roseococcus sp.
TAACTCACCTTACGATCGTGACCTGCAGGCGCCGGCGCAGCGATAGCTTCCCCGCATCGGAGACCGCCACCGACGCCCGCCAGAGTTGCGCCGCGCCGCCACGTCCGCCGGCCCGCCAGCAGGCCATGCTCGGCACCGAGAGGCCCGCCGCCGGCATGCCCCCCGCTGGGCGCGGAGGAACTGAACGCCAAGACGCCCGTGGCACCCAAGGATCTGAACTGCCCGCTGCTCGGCATCTTCGGCAATGATGACCGCGCACCCAGCCCCGAGTGGGTCAACCAGATCGCCATGACGGCGCCGGCCACGGCTTCTTCTGTTGGCATCGGCCGCTCTATCGGCCGGAGCAGGCGGTGGATGGCTGGATCAAGGTGTTTGCCTTCTTCGGCAGGCACCTCGCGAAGTTGCGCCCGCCATGTGCACCTCGATCATCGTGATCGCCCATGCCGAGGGCCTGGCCAAGAGCGGCGATGAAGGGTTCCCGCTGGCGCAGTCGGTGGTGGCCTGTGACCACGTCCGGCATGCGCCACTGGGCGACGTCATCACCCTGGACTTCCTCAACACCGCCCTGGGCCGCGCGGGGGGCGAGTTGACGCTCGAACCGGCGAGGGCGCTGCGCGCCGCCCTTGACCGCGCCATCGCCGCCGCTGAATTCGAGCAGGCGGAAATCCGCGGCACGGGCGCCGCCCCGCGAGTGGTGGCGAGCCGCTGGGGCAGGCGGCTCGGGCGCCGTCAGTCCTTGTAGTCGGGCTCCTTGCGGTCGAGGATCCGCTTCAGCGCATCGAAATGCCATTCAGCATTGGAGCGGTCGCCATATTTGGGAGCGGTGCCGCGATAGGTGTTGATGGTGTGGTCCACCACCTCCTCCGGCAGGCGCTTGAGCGGACGGTTGGTCCACATGGCGTAGAGCTGCACCTGCGCGACGCGCTCCATGTAGTAAAGTCGGTCATAGGCCTCGGCCACATTCCGGCCAACGGTGGCCACGCCGTGATTGGCCATGATCAGCACCGTCTTGTCGCCGATCACGCCGGCCAAGCGCTCGCCCTCGGCCGGATCAAAGGCCGGGCCGGTATAGGTCGCGTCATAGGCGGTGCGCATCATGGTGCCGAGTTCGGTCTGGCCGATGGGCAGGATCTGCGGGTCCTCCAGACGCGCCAGCGCGCTGGTGAAGGGCATGTGGGTGTGGAACACCGCCGCGGCAGTATCCAGGAGCCGGTGGATCGGCGCGTGGATGCAATAGGCCGAGCGTTCGACCATGCCCTCGCCCTCACGGATCTCTCCATCATAGCCCACTTCCATGAAGCAGGAGGCGGTCACCTCGCTCCAATGCAGGCCGAAGGGGATCTGATAGTAGCGGTCGCTGGTGCCGGGCACGCGCAGGGTGAAGTGGTTGAAGATGCCCTCATGGAAGCCGTCGCGGACGGCCAGGCGATGCGCCGCTGCGAGATCAACGCGCGCCTGATGGCGTGCATCGGCAAGCGCGATGTCGGGGGCGGTATGGTTTTCAAGCGGCATGAGCAAGGGTCCTTCTGCGGCGGTCTGTCGAGCAGGAATGCCCGACCGGCACGGGACCAAGGGCGGCACATGCCGGGATCAAGATTCGAACGATAGGAGTTTCGCGCCACGCAGGACAAGAGCCTTGGGCGAGAATCGCCCGCGCGGCATCCGCCACGTCACATCGCCAGCTGCAGGATCTCCACCAAATCGGCGGCATCGCGGATCGGCCTGGCATTGGTCGCGATCGGCGCATCACCGGTCCATCGCGCCGCCAGGCCGGGAAATTCCGCGGGCGTGATCCCCTGCTCCGAAAGCCGCGTGGGCAGGCCAAGCCCGCGCACAAAGGCCTCGATCGCCGGGCCTGCCGCCTCGGCGCCGAAAATCCGCGCGACCTGCGCCTGGCGCTGCCCATTCACCGGTGCGTTCCAGCGCATCACGGCATGCAGCATGAGACAGGAGGTGATGCCATGCGGCACCCCCTTCGCAGCGCCCAGGATATAGCCAATCCCATGGCTCGCCCCCACTGGCACGCCCGACCAGCCCCCTTCATCGAGAGCCAAGCGGCATATTGGCAGGCGGCGCGCGCGGCCATGTCGCCGGGTTGTCCATGCAGCCGCCAGCGCAGCCCGGCTGATCCATTGACGGTCAGGATGGGGGTGGTCGCCGTGAGGCATGTCCAACGGTATCGCCCCTATGAGAACAAGATATGAACATGCTATCACCGCCGGGAACCGAAACGAGATGAGCGATGGCCAAACGACCCCCGGCACGAATGCGCCCTGTTGACGCCGCGACCGTCCGGCTGATGGAACTTGCGGCCAAGGGCGCGCCGCCCCACCGGGTTGCCCGCGAGGTCGAGATCATCGTCAGCGAATGGCTGCGCGCGCCCGACGCAGACCCACTGGATGCCAAAACCTGGTTGGATGAGATGCGCGAGCAAATCGTTGTGGGCGTCGCCGACGCTGAGGAGCAGGTCGCCTACGTGGACCCCGATGACGCGGCGGCGGCAAAGCAGGCCGGCCTCACCTTGGCTGCACTGCAGGCATCCCGCGACGCGGTGGACCGAGCCTCCGCTTCGCTCTGAGCAGGCTGGGTGCGCTGTTGCAATTCACCCCAGGCATGGCGCAAATCGCGTTGGCTAAGATGCAGTCACGTCGAGAAGGTGCATCGGCTTCCCGGCCCTGACCTCCACCCCACAGCCGATCCGGGAAGATCTCGTTCACGTCGAGGGTGTGCGGCCGGAAGCAGCAACCCGTGGGCCAGGCAAACGCCGAGAGCCTGGCCGAGGGGGCGCCGAAAATCCACTGGACGGGCCTGGGCAGGGTGTACAGGGCGGAAGTGGCCGCCGGGACAAGCGAATCTGCTTCCGGCATACAAAGCCGGCGCGATACCGACCGGGGCTGAGGACGGCCACCCGCCCCAGTCGCCGATGGAGAGGCGACATCGCACTCCGCAAGCCCGTGCTTGAAACCGAATTCTAATTCGGTTTAGCCTCCGCGAATGATCAAGGTTCAACGCGCTGGGCAGCCGCGTGCCCGCCGCAGTGCCCTCGCCCTGCGTGAGGCGGCGCGCCATGTGATCGCGCGCGATGGCTATGCGGCGGCCCGCGTCGCCGATATCGCGCAGGAGGCCGGGCGCGGCATCGGCACGTTCTACAGCCATTTCCGAGGCAAGGAGGCGCTGCTCGAAGCCCTCGCCGAGGATTTCCGCGCCGAACTCGCCGCGCGCATTCAGCCCCCCGCAGAGGGTGATGCTGACCCTGTGGCCCATCTGCACGGAACGGTCCGCGCCTTCTGGGAGACCTACACGGCGCATCGTCCCATTGCCGTGGCGCTGTTCCAGGCGGCATTGACCGATGCGCGCTTCGCCGCAATCTGGCGCCGCATTCGCGCCGATGGCGTGCGGGTCAGCGCCAGGCGCATCCGCGCCGCGCAGGCGCTGGGCTTTTGCCCCGGGCTGGACCCCGAACGCGCCGCCACCGCGCTTTGCGCCATGGTGGAATTTGCCTGTTTTGAGTGGTCGGGCGGGCTGCACACCGCCCCGATCGAGGATGACCAGCTGATCGTACGCACGCTCACGGATCTGATGACGCACGCGATCGGCTGGCGCGAGGCTTAACCACGGGGCGGGAACCAACCCACCCCGACAGAACAGGAGGAAACATCATGCTGCGCAGGCCATTCCTGATCGCCGCCACCAGCTTGGCCACGCCGGCTCTGGCGCAGAGCTGGCCCGACCGGCCCGTGCGCATCATCGTCTCTGCACCGCCGGGCGGCGGCTCGGACGTTGTCGCACGCCTGCTGGCCGAGGGCTTCGGCCAGGCGCTGGGCCAGCGCTTCCTGGTCGAGAACCGCGTCGGCGCCG
This sequence comes from Roseococcus sp., assembly GCF_019747315.1. Classification (GTDB taxonomy): domain Bacteria; phylum Pseudomonadota; class Alphaproteobacteria; order Acetobacterales; family Acetobacteraceae; genus Roseococcus. The sequence goes on from NZ_JAIEQY010000050.1 coordinate 3,859, forward strand.
GCGGCACCATCGCGGCCGAGGCCGCCGCGCGCGCGGCCCCCGATGGCTTCACGCTCTTCGTCGGCATTGTCTCCACCCAGGTGATCATCCCCGCCATCCGCCGCGTGCCCTATGACGCCGAGAATGGCTTCGCCCCGATCGGGCTGGCTTCCATGGCGCCCATGGTGCTGATCGCGAACCCAGCCCTGCCGGTGCGCAACCCTTCCGAGCTGGTGGCGCTCTCGCGCAGCCGGCCTGGTGGGCTGGCCATTTCCAATGGCGGCATGGGGACGCTGCCGCATCTGCTGCACGAGATGTTCCAGCGCCGCGCCGGGCTGGTCGGCCAGGCGGTCTCCTACAGCGGCAGTGCCACCGCCCTGCAGGCAGTCGTCACCGGCGAGGCGGCGGCCTCCTTCGAGGTCGGCGTCATCGTGCGCGGACAGGCGCTGGCCGGGGCGGTGCGGCCGCTCGCCGTCACCACACCGGAGCGGGATCCCGGCCTGCCTGACGTGCCCACCATGATCGAGGCCGGCTTCCCGGAGATCATCGCCTCCTCCTGGACCGCGCTCTTCGCACCCGCCGGCACGCCGCGCCCCATCATCGCGCAATTGAACGAGCGGATGAACGCCATCATGGCGACGCCGGAATTCCAGGCGCAGATGACGCGGCTCGGCGCACGCGCCATGCCGGGCAGCCCGGAGGATCTGGCGAATTTCCTGACCGCCGAGCGCGGCCGCTGGGTGGAACTCGCGCGCAGCGTCGGCGCTGCGCTGAATTGATGCGCACGCCCATCCTGGTGGTCGGCGGCGGGCCGGTCGGCATGACGCTGGCCCTCGCGCTGGCGCGGCTCGGCCAGCGCTGCATGCTGGTCGAGCGCAATCCCGCCACCACGCGCCACCCCAAGATGGACATCACCAATGCGCGCAGCATGGAGATTTTCCGCGCCCTCGGCGTGGCGGAGGCCCTGCGCGCCGTGGCCGTGCCGGCGGATCACCCCTTCGACGTCACCTGGGTCACCACGCTGGCCGGCCAGGAATTGCATCGCTTCCGCTACCCCTCCGTGACCGAATGGCGCGACCGCATCGCGGCGGGCAATCCCGCGCTGCCGGGCGAGGCGCCAATGCGCGTCAGCCAGGTGGAGATCGAGCCGGTCCTGCAGCGCCAGGTCCTCGCGCATCCGCTGATCGAGGCGCGCTGGGGCGTCGCCTTCGAGGAGGCCAGCCAGGATGCCGAGGGCGTCACCGCCACGCTACGCCTGGTCGATGGCGGCACGGAGACGCTCCGGTGTGGCTGGCTCGCTGGCTGCGATGGCGGCGCCAGCCGCGTGCGGGCCACGCTCGGCATCGCGCTCGAAGGCCAGGCCGCCGTGATGCGCCGCTTCATGACGCATTTCCGCAGCGAAGCGCGCGGCCTGCTCCAGCGCTTCGGCATCGCCTGGCATGTCCAGTCGGACAAGGGCACGCTCATCGCGCAGGATGACCATGCCATCTGGACGCTGCACACCCGCTGGCCAGACGACCAGCCGCCCGAGCAGGTGGATCCGCGCGCCTTGCTGCGGGATTTCATCGGCGCCGAGATCGAGGCCGAGATCCTGGTCGCCAATGCCTGGACGCCGCATCTGCTGGTGGCCGAGCGCTATGGCGCGGGCCGCATCTGGCTGGCGGGCGATGCGGCGCATCAATACATCCCGACCGGCGGCTATGGCATGAACACGGGCATCGCCGACGCCTGGGCGCTGGCCTGGGTGATGGCGGCCCAGGCGCAAGGCTTCGGCGGCCCCGAGCTTCTGCCAAGCTATGAGGCCGAGCGCCTGCCCATCGGCCGCTCCAATCGCGAGGCCTCCGGCCGCCATGCCGGCGTGCGGCGCGAGGTCTCGATGCTCTACGCCGCGGGGCTGCCGCCGGCCGAGCTGGGCGCCCGCATCGCGGCCCTGGGCAATGCCGAGAATGAGAGCTGGGGCGTGGAATGGGGTTATCGCTACCGCCATTCGCCGATCCTGCCCGCCTGCCCGGATGAGGCGCCGCCGGACCCCTTGCACGCGCCGCCGGTGACCACCCCGGGCGCGCGCCTGCCCTGCCTCGTCCCGGGGCTGCATGATCGGCTGGGCCCCTGGTTCACGCTGGTGCATGACGGCGCGCCGGATCGCGGCTGGGTGGCCGGGCCCTCGCTCAGCCTGGTGGAACTGCCGGCCGGCTCGCTCGGGGGGCAAAGCCTGCTGGTGCGGCCCGACCATCACATCGCCTGGCGCGGCACCGCCGCGGATGCGCCGCGCATCCTGGCGCATGGCCTGGGGTTTGGCGCATGAAGATCCTCATCGCCGGCGCCGGCATTGGCGGACTCACCGCGGCCCTGGCCCTGCTGCGGCGGGGCTTCCGGGTCGAACTCCTGGAGCAGGCGGATGCGCTGCGCGAAATCGGCGCCGGCGTGCAGATCAGTGCCAATGGCATGCGCGTCCTGGCCGATCTGGGCGTGGCCGAGGCGGTGCTAGGCTTGGCCGCCCGCCCCTCGCACCGCGAGGTGCGCCTGTGGAACACCGGCCAGGCCTGGGTCAGCTTCGATCTCGGCGCCGCCTCGCTGGAACGCTACGGCCAGCCCTATTTGACGTTCTACCGGCCGGACCTGATCGCCGTGTTGGAAGCCGCGGTGCGCGCGGCCGATCCTGATTGCATCCGGCTCGGCCAAAAGGCGGTGGGCTGCACGCAGGATGCGCTTGGCGCCACGCTGCACCTGGCCGATGGCACGCGCGTGACCGGCGATGCGCTGATCGGCGCGGATGGCATCCACTCGGCCATCCGCGCCACGCTGCATGGTCCCTCGAAGGCCGAGTTCACCGGCTGCGTTGCCTGGCGCGGCGTCATCCCGGCCGAGGCGCTTCCGCCGCACCTCGCGGCACCCGTCGCGGCCAATTGGGTGGGGCCTGGGCGGCATGTGGTGCATTACCCGCTGCGCGGCGGCGCGCTGGTCAATGTGGTCGGCGTGGTGGAGCGCGAGGATTGGCTGGAGGAGGGCTGGAACACGCCCGGCACCCATGCCGCCATGCGCGCCGATTTTGCCGGATGGCACGCCGATGTTCAGGCGCTGATCAGCGCCATCCCGCAGCCCTTCCTCTGGGCCCTGAAGCTGCGCCAGCCCCTGCCGCGCTGGTCGGAGGGCCGGATCACCCTGCTCGGCGATGCCTGCCACCCCACCCTGCCCTTCATGGCGCAGGGCGCCGTCATGGCGATCGAGGATGGGATCGTCCTTGCCCGCGCATTGCAGGACATCGCCGATGTCCCTGACGCGCTGCGCGCCTATGAGGCCGCGCGGCATGCGCGGACCAGCCGCGTGGTGCAGGGCTCGGCCGCCAATACGCGGCGCTATCACAACCCAATCCTGGGCGATCCGGCGCAAGCTGCCGCCCATGTGGAAACCGAGCTGGCCGCTGCCCCCGCCATGGAGCGGTTCGACTGGCTCTATCGCCATGACGCGACGACCACCCCCATCCCGCGAGGCCTATCATGAGCATCAACGCCCTGGGCTATATCGGCATTCGCTCCCGCAGGCCCGAGGATTGGGAGGGCTTTGCCACCCGCCTGCTGGGCATGCAGCAGGTGGATCGCGGCGGCGGGTCGCGCGCCTTTCGCATGGATGACCGCGCGCAGCGCCTGCTGGTCGAGCCCGGGGATGACGGGCTGGGCTTCCTCGGCTGGGAGGTGGCGGATGCAGCTGCGCTCGAGGCGCAGGCCGCTCGGCTGGAGGCGGCGGGCGTGGCGGCCCGCCCTGGCAGCGCCGCCCTCGCGGCGGAACGCCAGGTCACTGCGCTGATCACCTTCAGCGACCCCGAGGGCAATCGGCTGGAGGCCTTCCACGGGCCGCATCGCAGCACGGAGCCCTTCCTGCCCGGGCGCCCCATCTCGGGCTTCCGCACGGGCCCGCTCGGCATGGGGCACGCCGTGTTGCAGGTGCAGGACGCGGAGGCGCTGCTGCCCTTCTACCGCGACCTGCTGGGCTTCGGCGTGAGCGACTACGCGCTGGCGCCCTATCCGCTGTATTTCCTGCATGTGAATGGCCGGCACCATTCCTTCGCCATCGTCGGCAGCGGCAAGCAGGGCTTCCACCACTTCATGGTAGAGCTCGGCATGCTGGATGATGTGGGCCAGGGCTATGACCTGGCGCAACTGGAGGCGGGCCGAGTGGCCTTCACCCTGGGCCGCCACACCAATGACCATATGACCTCTTTCTACGCGCATTCCCCCTCGGGATTCTTCGTCGAATATGGCTGGGGCGCGCGGGTGATCGAGCCAGAGAGCTGGGAGCCGCACGAGACCTTCGATGGCCCGAGCCTTTGGGGGCATGAGCGGCTTTACTTGCCCGATGGGCCGCGGGCCGCGATGCGCGACATGCGGCTGAAGGCCGCGGCCAAGGGGGTCAGGGCGCCTATCCAGGGCCTTGACTGCCCCTGGCTCTCAGGGCTGCATTCAGCGGGGGAACAAGGCGGCTGAAGTTCGCAGGTCGTCGTTGCCCGCTGCTGTATCTAGGCGCGCGGGCCATGCCGCAATTTCGATTGGCCTTCGGCCGTCACACTCAGAGGCCACTCCATGGCCCTCAAAGGTGACAGCCTTCCTCCTCCCAGCCGCATCATACGGCGCCGCCTTGTCGGTCAAAGGCAGAATGCTGGCGGCCGTCGCCCCTGATCACAGCCAGACACTGCCTGCGGCTAGCGTCGCGACACCATTCATCAGGATCTGGAAGTCAGCGACGCCGTCGCCATTCACATCACCACTGACCACACTTCCGCTGACGCGCAGTTGCCCCGCCGTGTTGGTGAAGGCGCCAGCGCCGATGAAGGTGAACGCCTGATCATCCGCCACACCGGCATTGGCATCCATCAGACGCAGGTCCAGCTTGTCCCCCTGCCCCGCGTTGAAATCCGCAACCACATCGCCCGCCGCGTCACCGGCACTGTCGAAGCGGAAGCTGTCCGCGCCCAGCCCGCCGGTCAGACGATCCGCACCCGCGCCACCGAGCAGCGTGTCATTCCCCGCCCCACCCGAGAGCGTATCCGCGCCGAGACCGCCCGTCAGCGCATCCGCCCGTGCGGAGCCGATCAGCGTCACCGCCGACGCTTCACCCGCATTGCTCACATTCCAGCCCACCGTGCCCACTGCTGCTGCGAGACTCACGTCAAAGCCGGAGGCCATGAGGTCGGCCACGCCCAGATTGGCGCTGGCGCTCGATGCCACCCAATCGGCCACCAGCATGACCTGTGCCGTAGCGCCGGCCGAGACGATCAGGATATCCTTGCCACCCGCGCCGAGATCGGTGACGAGATCCGTGCCCGCATCCACATAGAAGCGGTCCAGGCCCAGGCCGCCGGTCATGGTGTCATTGCCCTGGCCGCCAAAGAGCTGGTCGCCGCCATCCCCGCCCATGAGGGAGTCTTCTCCAGCCTGCCCGCGCAGTGTATCCGCCCCAGTGCCGCCCGTGATCGTGTCCGCATTGCCAGAACCGATCAGGCTTACGCCGCGCGCATGCGCATTGCTCAGCGCCCAGCCGGAGGTACCGCTCACCGCGCCGACATTCACGTTGAAGCCCGCGGCAGAGATGCTCGCACTCCCCGCATTGTTCGTGCCGGGCGAGGCCACCCAATGCCCGCCGATGGTCGCGTTCGCCGTGGCGCCAGCGAGGATGATCAGCGCATCCGGGCCACCAAAGCCCAGATCGGTGATGGTGTCCGTACCCGCTTCCACCAGGAAGCGATCCACATCGAGACCACCGGTCAACAGGTCATCGCCGAGGCCGCCCACCAGGCTATCCACGCCCGCTCCACCGATCAGCGTGTCGCGCGCATCCCCGCCAGTCAGCGTGTCATCGCCGCCATTGCCCACCAGGCTGTCCTGACCCAGGCCACCCGTCAGGCGATCCCTCAGCGCCGAGCCGGTGAACACCACCGCCCCCGCATGGCCTGCATTGCTGACGGACCAGAGGCCAGGGGCCACGCCTGTCGCGGCGGAGAGGCTCACGTTGAAGCCGGCCGAGGTCAGATTGGCCTGACCCGCATTGCTGACATTGCCGGAGGCGGTCCAGGCGCCCACGAGCATCGCATTGGCCACCGCGCCGGCCGAGACGATCAGCAGATCATTCCCGCCCGAGGCCAGATCCATAATGGTATCAGCGCCCGCATCCACGAAGAAGCGGTCCACGCCCGCCCCGCCCGTCATGGTGTCATTGCCCGTACCGCCGGTCAGGCTGTCATTGCCGACACCGCCCAGCAGGCTGTCATTGCCACCGCCGCCGCGGAGCGTGTCGATGCCATTTCCGCCGGTGATCATGTCGTTCTGCGCAGAACCGGTAAGGCTGACGGCGCGGTTGGTGCCCAAATTGGAAACGGACCAGCCGGTGCTGCCGTCGGCGAGTGCAAGGTCAGCGCTGAATCCGGCCGCGATGATGTTGGCGGTGCCGCTGTTGCTGTTGCCGGCGGTCAGCGTCCAACTGGCGACCAGCGTCGCATGGGCTGTGGCCCCCCTCGAGACCACCAGCGTATCTGCGCCGCCCAAACCGAGATCGGTGATGATGTCTGTGCCAGCATCCACCACGAAACGGTCCACACCGAGGCCACCCGTCATGCGGTCGTCCCCACCCAGGCCGTAGAGCGCGTCATTGCCGGCGCCGCCTTGCAGGATATTGGCACCCGCATTGCCATCCAGCCGATTGTCCAGCGCATTGCCCGTGCCGTTGAGATGGGCCGCTCCGGACAGGCTTAGTCGCTCCAGCTCCGCGCCCAGGACCCAGTCGAGCGAAGCGATGACCCGATCGGACCCACCGCCAGCCAATTCCAGAACAACATCTCCGGCGTCCGCCACCTCGTATGTGTCGTCGCCCGGCCCGCCAATCAGCGTGTCATCCCCATCGCCGCCGGTCAGCGTGTCATCCCCATCGCCGCCGTCCAGGATGCTTGGCAGCGCTTCATTGGCCAGCAGGTGATCGTTGCCATCACTCCCGAAGAGGTCGTCAGCCATGCCCACCAGCCTGCCGATTTCCACGCCTCGGCTCATGGACCAGCCTGAGACATGCACCAAGGCCGTATCCACATCGCTGCCACCGAGGCTCTCCTCGATGCGGCTTGCAACATCGCGCACCCGATACTGGTCGCTGCCGGCGCCGCCGATCATCAGATCGGCGCCGCTGACGCCGTCCAGGATGTTGCCGGCGGAGGTGCCGTTCAGAATGTCGATCCCATCGGTTCCAAAAACCTCGGCGGCCATCGGGTTCGGTGGCCGGATAGCCGTCGCTGGCGGGCCTTCAGCCCAGGAGGTGCCCGTCCAGGTAAAGCTGCGTGCCGCGCCCTGGCCAGCCTTTCCACCCACCTCCGCACCCGGGCCACCCAGCAGGACCGTCAGCCCATCGGCCGATAGCGCCACGGCGCTGCCGAACCGATCCCCTGCCTGACCGCCCTCGGGGGTGATCACGCCCCCGCGCTGGCTCCAGCCGGTGCCGTTCCAGGCAAACACGCGCGCCGCGCCTTGATCAAGATTGCCGTCCACGTCGGTACCAGGCGCGCCCAGGATCGCCACCAATCCATCGTCGGAGATGGCTACGGCATGGCCGAAGCCATCGCCCGCCTGGCCGTCGCTCGCGGTCAAAAGGCCGCCGCGCGGTGCCCAACCCATGGCGCTCGGGGCAAAGACCCAGGCGCTGCCCTGGTCAACTCGTCCGCTGACGTCATCGCCTGGCGCGCCAAGGATCGCTGCCGTGCCGTTGCGCGTCATGGCCACTGACCAGCCGAACATGTCCCCAGCCATTCCATCGGGCGCCGTAAGCGCCGCGGGGGATTGGGTCCACCCCATCGCACTCGAAGTGAAAATGCGCGCCGAACCCTGGTCGAGCCTGCCGGAAACGTCGTCACCCGGCCCGCCCAGGATGACGAGGCTGCCTGCGCCGTTCATGGCGGCCGCGTGGCCAAACATGTCGCCCGCTGCGCCGTCACTCGGGGTAAGCACCGCCGCCGAGGGCGTCCAACCGGCCGGCCCGAAGGTGAAGATCCGGGCAGAGCCCTGATCCACTTCTCCGCGCACATCATCGCCCTTTCCAGCGAGCAGTGCGATATTGCCATCGGTGGAGATCGCCACAGCGCTCCCGAAGCCGTCACCGGCGGCACCATCAGTCGGCGTCAACAGACCGCCGCGCTGAGTCCAGCGCTGTTGCGTCAACAGGTGGTCCAGCGTGTCCGTGATCTGGACGTCCTCAAGCACGAAGACAGCAGCCGCGCCTTGATCCGCCTGGCTCAATCCGTCCCGGCCTGGCCCGCCCAGAATGGCAAGGCTGCCATTGGGCGTCAGCGCCAGCGAGGCGCCGAACTCATCCATGGGCAGGGCATCGGCCACGCGAAGTGCCGCCCCGCGCCCGGACCATCCGAACCCACTCCAACCCAGCAGGCTGGCAGAGCCGATATCGGCACCGGCGCCACCATCCACGCCCTTGCCGCCGAGGAGCGCCAAGGCGCCATTGGCACTCAGTGCCACCGCGCCGCCATGGCCATCGCCGGCCATGCCGTCGTCGATGGTCATGGAGCGGAACGCGTCATCGTTGCGAATGATGCTGGTGGCGACTGCGGTGGTTATGTTTGCGCCGACGGCATTGCTGAGCGTGACCTTGAAGGCCTCATTCAACTCATTGGTGCTGTCACGCCGTATCTTGACCGAGAACGTCTTGACCGTTTCACCGGGGTTGAGCGTGACGGTCCCGGAGGGCAGCGCGCCCCCGATGAAATCCGCCCCCGCGGCCGGTGAGAGGCCCGAACCAGTGACCGCCCAATCCACCGTCGCAGTCGCGCTTGTGGTGCCGGTGCGGGTGACCGTGAAGTTGAAGAGATTTGGACTGCCGGAAAACGACGTGCCTTCATACTTGGCGATCTGACCCGCACTGATCTTCAGGCTTGCGTCGTCATTCGTGATGAAGCCCCGGATATCAGAGTACAAGCCCAGCTGGGATCCGACCGGATTGCTGAGGGTGAGGGCGAACCTTTCATTCGCTTCGCCGGTCGTGTCGCCTTTGACCTGGAGCGTGATAGTCTTGCTGGCTTCGCCCGGATTGAAATGCACCTGGCCTGAAGGCAGCGGCGAAATAAGAATACCCGAGCCAACGAAATCCGCCGAATTTGCGGAGTTGGGCGGGTAGTTGCTCACCGCCCAATCCACCGTCCCGATGGTGTTGAGCACGCCAGTCCGATGTACGGTGAAGGACATGGGGGTAGGCCCCGCATTGCCTTCCACGACGGTGACGCCCGCCAGCACATCGGAGAGGGTGAAGCCATAGAACGACTCGTCGTTGCGGATAATGCCGCTGGCGGTCAGATTGCCGAAAGCGGGCCCCGTGACTCCGGTGCCGTACCCGCCGATGTTGACGGTAAAGGCCTCGTCTGCCTCGACGCCGAGATCCCCTCTCAGGCTGACATTGTAGATGATGGGGGGCGTGACCCCGGCCAGAATGGGCGTGGACAGGACCAGCGGGGCGGTCAGGACGCCGCCCGTGAAGTCGGAGGCCGTCGCCGTCCCGGGCGTGACGCTGACTGTCAGGTTCACGTCGGCCATGTAGAGGTTGTCGATGAGGATGGCGAAGGGGAAGATGGTCGCGCCGCTGTGGCCCTCATCCTTGTAGGTATCGAGGGAGACGATATTGACGTAGCCCGACACGTTGGGGTCCTCGTCATCATTGATCAGGTTCATCGCCCAGGCATTGCCCAGCACCCCGCCAACCGGGTTGGCGAGCACGACGGTGAACCCCTCCACCTTCTCGCCGATAGCATCGGGATTGATGCCGATGTTGATGGTCGCCGTGGCCTGGTTTGCCAGGAAGTTGACTGTCCCAGACGGCATCGTGCCGCCCAGGAAATCCGCCGCAGTCGCAGCGAAGGTGCCGCTGCCCTGCACGCTCCAGTTCACGCTGGCCGGTCCACCCACGCCCCCGCTGCGCGTCACGGTGAAGCTGTGGGTGTTGGTGCCACCCGTGCCCTCCAACTTCGACAGTTGGTTACCAGCGATGGATATCTGCGACTGATCATCATTGATGATGACGCTACTGGCGCTGGCCACGCCGACAGACGCGTTCACGATGTTGGAGAGCGTGACGGTGAGGGTCTCGTTCAACTCGACCATCGTATCCGCGATGACGTCCACGGTGATCTGCTTGGTGGTCTCGCCCGGGAAGAAAGTGACCCCGCCAGCGGCTGTGAGGAAGGTATAATCAAAACCATCGGCCGGGTTGGGGTTACTGCCACCGGCAGTCCAGTTCATGGTCGTCAGCGCGGCGGTGGAGCCGCTCCGGGTCACAGTGAAGATGAAGGGCGTGGTGCCGCCGCTGCTGCCCTCCAGCCGCGTCGCCTGACCGGCGCTGATATCCACGCGCGCGTCGTCGTCCTTGATGATGCCTGTGGCGCTGATGTTCGTGCCCAGCATGCCGCCTGTCGGGTCACTCAGCGTGATGCGGAAATTTTCATTCGGCTCTATCAAGGCATCTGTATTCACGGGCACCAGGATGGTCGCGCTCAAGGAGCCGCCGGTGAATTGCACCACGCCGCCGAGAGCCAAAAAGTCAGCTGAGTTGGTGGCCGGCGTCGAACCGGGCGTAATCGTCCAGACCGCGGTGGAGTCCCCGGTCCCCGAGCTGCTCCGCAGCGCGGTGAAGCTGACATTCGTCGTGCCGCCCGTGCCCTCCAGCTGGGTGACGGTGCCGGCGCTCAGGCTGATTTCTGGTACGTCGGTTCCGTAGACCCAGCTCGTGCCATCCCAGATGAAGATGCGGCCAGAGCCCTGCGTGTAGTTGCTGCCGATATTGTCAGCTTTGCCGCCAACGAAAGCGACGATCCCATCCTCGCTGATATCAACCCCATGGCCATCCCAAAGGTTACCGAAACTGTCGTAAGCGGCAACATCCGGCGGTGTGAGCACGAGGCCGCGTTGCACCCAAGTGCCAGAGGACCAGTCGAAGTCGAAGACGAACGCGCCCCCACCATTTGTAATGCTGCCGGGGTCGAGGTTTCCTGCTCCGACAATGACGGTATCGCCGTTGGGCGTCAGCGCAACGGAACTTCCGAACCAATCATTGGCGGCACCTCCTGCTATGGTGATGGGCACTGGGGTGCGCGGTTGCCAGTCGAAGCCGTCCCAATCAAAGACCTGCACCGCGCCTTGATCGACGTTGCCGCCCACGTCGCGCCAGGGCGCGCCAACCACGGCGGTCTTTCCGTCGGCAGAAATGTCAACCGACGAACCCGCGCGGTCACCGGCAGCGCCGAGGGTCAGTGTGCTCGCGGCTCCGCGCTCCAGCCAGGTGGAGCCATTCCAGTCGAAGACCTGCGCTGAGCCCTGATCGCTATTGGCGCCGATGCTGTCGTACGGCCCGCCGACGATGACCGACCGAAGATTGGCCGAGGTCGTATGCTTAGCTGCAATGGCCACTGACTGGCCGAAATTGTGAAAAGGGTCGCCGTTGCTGGGGGTGAGCGACTGGCCGAGTTGGTCCCAGCTCGATCCGGTCCAGACGAAGACTCGAGCAGAACCCTGGTTGACGTTGCCCGAAACGTCGTCGGCCAATCCACCAACAACAGCCGTGTTGCCGTCGTTGGACAAGGACACGGCATTGCCAAAATGGTCGTACGGACTCGCATCGGTCGGGACGATGGGCCCGCCGCGCTGGATCCAGACCCCCCCAACCAAATCGAAAGCCAAGGCGAAACCCTGCCCGTCGTTGGGAGAAGCACCATTGCTCGGCGCGCCAAGCAAAATAGTGTCGCCATTGCCGTTCAGCGCAACTGAATAACCCAACAGGCGCCAGGCTCCGGGTGGAGCGACTTGCAGCGTATTGCCGGTCATGGACCATATGGAGCCATCCCAGCTGAAGACCTGCCCCGCGCCTTGTTGAGGTAGCAATGAAGTGCCGTACCAGGGTCCGCCAATAGCGGCGACCGAACCTTGCCCGTTCAGCGCAACGCCGGCGCCAAAGGCTGCGCCAGGGGCTGCTGTCGATGAGGTGATGATGGTGGGGAGCATGGCGGCCGCATCCTGTTGCGTGTTGGTGCAGCGACAGAGACCAGGGGCGGCAGGCGGATCTTTTGCCCGCGTCTAGTAGCTCAATAGCTGGGACGTTTTATTGAAAAAATCATACGCAAAGAAATTGGATAGCAACAAGCTGAATTGTCTCGCACGCGGAAGGAAATGTAGATGGTTTCGTAATGATGATACGATTTCATGATTTTTGATATTTTTTTTAGAGGAGACCATTTTCGATCAAGCCGAGACCGAAGCTCTTCGGGCTTGGGAAAGGTCCTTCCGTGGGGCACCATGCTGGGGCAGGGCTTCCGCAACGCGGCGAATGAGCAGGGCCGGATTGGGTGCCGCTTTTGTTGTCTGCACGCGGCCATGAGCACAGTTCGATCGTGCCTCAAGGCGTGGTGCAGGAGTTGTGCTCCCCGGCGGGCCGGACCGCCGCATCATTCTGCCACGTTGGGGAGGCTGGCGGTGGGATTGTCACTCACGGAACCGATGGTTTCCAGCGTCAGGTACCGGGCGCGCTGGGTGGCCCATTCGTCGGACTGCTCCAGCAGAATGGCGCCTATCAGGCGGGTGATGGGGCCCTCATTCGGAAAAATGCCGACTATCTCGGTGCGGCGTTTGATCTCGCCGTTGAGGCGCTCGATGGCGTGGGTGCTCTGGAGCTTGGCGCGGTGCTGGCGCGGT
>NZ_JAIEQY010000359.1 GCF_019747315.1 Roseococcus sp.
GGCGTGCGGCGCAGGATGCGCTGCGCGAGGCCGCGCGTGCGGTCATTGAGGTCGTGGTAGAAGACCTCGCTCATCACCATCCCCTGCGCGGCTTCGAGGCCGATGGAGCGGATATCCTGCACGAACATGATCATGCCGGCCAATTGCTGCCCCCGGCGCGTCAGGCCGAATTCATGCGCCTGCTTCACGCAGTTCTGCATGTCGGCCGCCGCCATGGCGAGGCCGATGACCTTGGCGCGGCTGGCCTGGGCCTGCAGCAGGAAGGAGCTGAAATCCGTGGTGCCGGGGAAGGGATAGCGCGCACTCCCCATCACCCGCCCGCCCGAGCGCGTCACGAATTGCGTCGTGTCGCGCTCCAGCTGGTGGCCGAAGGCGTAGTCGGCGGTGATGAAGAACCAGGAATCCCCACCGGAGCGGACGGTGGCGCCGCCCACGACATTCGCGAACATCCAGGTGTCATAGGTCCATTGCACCGTGTGGGTGGAGCATTGCGGGCCGGTGAGCGCGCTGGAGGCCGCGCCCGAGGCCAGCTGGATCTTGTCCTTCTCGCGCACGAGATTGGCGATGGCGAGCGCGATGGCGCTGTTGTTCACCTCGCAGATCATGTCCACGCCCTGGGTGTCGATCCAGCGGCGGGCGAGCGCGAGGGCCGCGTCGGGGCGGTTCTGGTGGTCGCCCGAGAGCACCTCCACCTGGATGCCGCGGGCAGCCATGCCCAGATCCTCGATCGCCTGGTTGACGGCGGCGACGGAGGTGGGGCCGGAGGTATCGCGATAGGGGCCGCTCATATCGGCCAGGACGCCGATGCGGATGGTGTTGTCGCGGGTCTGCGCCCGGCCGGCGAGTGGTGCGGCGGCGATGGCCGTGGCGGCGCCGAGTGCGCCCCGGCGGGTGATCGGATTCATGGCCTGTGTCCTCCCTGATTTTGGAGGGATGCTGCGCGGGGTTTCGGCCCCGCGCAAGCGCCGGCTTCAGGGGGCGATGCGGTGCCCGGCATCCAGCGGATGGACCGAGACCATCTCGGCCGCCGCCCAGAAGACCAGCAAGGCGAGGCCCGCCTCCCACCAGATCGAGCGGGCGAGGCGGGTGCGCGCCGGCTCGCCCCCCGCCTCCAGCGCCGGGGCGAGGCGCAGGCGGTGCCGGGCGGCGAGCGCGATGAGGCCGAACACCAGGAGCAGCTTCGCCATCAGCCCCCAGCCATACCAGGAGGCGAAGAGCAGTTGCAGGCGGGGCACCAGCAGCCAGGCCGCGATGCCGCCCGCCAGGAACACCGCCGCCACCAGGGCGATCGCGGCGCGCGACCAGGCGGCGATCAGCGCGCCGTCGCCCTGACGGGCCGCGCGCGCCAGCAGCGGCAGGCTGCCGATCCAGAAGCCGACGGCCAGCAGGTGCAGCGTGACCAGGGCGGAGAGTTCCTGCCGCGGCCGGTAGAGGGTGGAATGGCCCATGGCCGCGTAGCTCGCCGCCGCCATCAGCGCGCCCATGGCCGCAAGCGCGGGCGCCACCGGCCAGGGGGCGGCGGCCAGCGCCAGCAGGGCCAGGCCCGCTACCCGCAGCCAGAAGGCATCGCCGATGCGCGAGACCATCATGGCCTGCCAGACCGCGCCATCGAACAGCGCCTCGCCGCCGCTCAGCGCATGGGCGCGCAGCAGCAGCGCCAGCGTCGAGAGCAGGATGCCCCCGAGCGCCGTGCCCAGCAGCCAGCGCCGGGCATGCGCGAGCCCGCCCGCATCCAGCCGCGGCGCGAAAGCGGCGAGGTACAGCCCCATCCCCGCCGCGCCGAGCGAGGCCGCGTAATAGGCCGCGCGCAGCAGCACCGCCGCACCGTCGAGCAGGCTGGGCTCGGGCTGGAGATATTCGAGGATCATGGGGCCTCCAGCGTGAAGCGCAGCGTGCCGCGGATCGGGTGCCCATCGGCCGAGATGGCGCGCCATTCCAGGCGCAGCGCGCCGGGGGGCAGGGGGTCTTGCGGCAGGGCGCGTTCCTCCCGCCGGGGGGCCGCGTCGCCGGCGCGGCGCAGCGGCAGGGTCTGGCCCGCCGCGTCCGTCAGGCGCAGGAAGGTCACCTGCACCGGTTCATTGAAACGCAGCAGGAATTCGGCCGGCGGCGCAGTGAGCCGCGCGCCATCGGCCGGGCTGCTGCCGCGCAATTCGGAATGCGCGAGCGCCAGGCTGGGGGCCAGGATCAGAAGAGCGGCGAGGGCGTGTCGCATGTCCCTCGTTTCAGGCTTCCCATGAGGGCAGGGTCAAGCGCCGCGCAGCGTCTCGCTCTCGATGCGACCATCGCGCAGGTTCACCATGCGGTCGAAGCGGTCGAAGATCTTCTCGTCATGCGTCACGACCAGCACGGCGGCCTGCTGCTCGCGCGCCACGCGGCGCAGCAACTCCATGACGACGCGCGCGCGTTCGGAATCGAGCGCCGCCGTGGGCTCGTCGGCCAGGATGATGCTGGGGTGGTTGGCCAGCGCGCGCGCGATGGCGACGCGCTGCGCCTCGCCCCCCGAAAGCAGGGCCGGCATGGCCGTGGCCCGCTTGCCGACCTGGAGGTGGTCGAGCAGCGCCGCCGCCCTGGCCCGCGCCTCGGCCAGGCCCGCGCCCGAGAGCGTGATCGCGAGCGCCACATTGTCGATGGCATTGAGGAAGGGCAGCAGGTTATGCGCCTGGAAGATGAAGCCGATCTTCTCGCGCCTGAGCGCCCGCAGGTCGCCCCGCATCCACTTGCCCTCCCACACCGTCTCGCCGGCTAGGCGCATCACGCCCGCATCGGGCTCCAGGATGCAGGCGACGACGTTGAGGAGGGTGGATTTGCCGCTGCCCGAGGGGCCGCGCAGCCCCACCACCTCGCCCGGGTCCACATGGAGGTGGATGTCGCTCAGCGCCTGGACGCGCGCTTCGCCCTGCCCGAAGCCCTTGGCGATGCCGGCAAGCTCGACCAGGCTCATCCGCCCAGCGCCTGGGCGGGTTCGATGCGCAGCGCGGCGCGCACGCCGAGCAGGCTGGCGAGCAGGCAGATGACGAAGACCACCAGGCCCACACCCAGCAATTCCTCCGGCCCCAGCACCACGCGGCTGGGAAAGACGTCCTTCACCAGCATGAGCAGCAAGGCGCCGCTCGCGAAGCTGGTGGCGCCCAGCAGCAGCGCCTGTTGCATCACCAGCGCCACGATGGAGCTGTCCGGCGCGCCGATCAGCTTCAGCGTCGCGATCTCGCGCAGCTTGTCCATGGTCAGCATGTAGACGATCAGCGCCACGATCACGCCCGAGACCAGGAGCAGGATGCCGGTGAAGAGGCCGAGCTGCTTGCGCGCGCGCTCCACCACGCTGCGGGTCAGCACATTCTCCTGCTCGGCGGCGGTCAGCGCCGCCAGGTGTTTCCAGCGGCGGAGGTTCTCGGTGATGAGCGTGGCATCGGCATGCGGGGCGAGGCGCGCGATCACCGCATTCACCGTGTCCTGCGGCTGGCCGCCGCTGCCGCTGGCCGTCGCGCGGCGCGCGGCGGGCGCGTTCAGCCGGAATTGCAATTCCTGCGCATCGGCGAGCGTGATCCAGCCCAGCGGATCGCCGCCGGAGGAGACGGCGCGGGCCGTGCGCCCCACCACGCGGAAGCGCAGCCCGCCGATCTCCACCATGGCGCCCAGCGGCAGGCCGGCGCTGCGATCCAGCACCATCTCGTGCCGATGGGCGATGCCACGGCCTTCCAGCTGGTCCGGCGGCCCGCCCGGGCGGTCCAGCTCGAACCCCACGACCTGCACGCGCAGCGCCGCGCCCACGCGCTCGCGCCCCGCCTCGTTGCGATAGGCGCCGGCCGTGCTGGCCGCCGCGCTGCCGGCGGCACGCGCCTCGACCGTCTGGAAGGTGACGCTGCCGGCCGCCACCACGCCGGAAATCCGCGCCACCGCCTCGCGCGTGTCGCCGGGCACGCGGCTCGCTTCCGCGAAGGGGCCGCGCGTGCCGCCCTCCACCACCCAGAGATCGGCCTGGAGCGCGCGGGTGAGGGACAACGCTTCATCCACCACGCCGCGATAGATGCCGACCATGGCGAGCGCCACACCCAGCAGCAGCCCGAGCCCCGCGCAGGTCAGCAGGAAGCGGCCGAGCTTGTGGCGGATGTCGCGCAGCGCGAGGTTCATGGGGCGGCGCGCGCCGCGCGGCCCTCGCGGAAGCCGGGCAGGATGCGGGTGATGACCTCGGGCATGTCAGGCGCCAGGACGAGGCGCGCATCCAGCGTGCGGCCGGTGAAGCGCAGATCGCGTTGCCGCAGCACGCCGCCCTCCAGCACCCAGCCGCGCCCCTCGGCGCCATCGAAGCCGGTGATGGCGGCCTCGGGCACCAGCCTGGCCTCGGCCAGGCGGCCGGTCTCGATCTCCACCTGCAATTGCTCGCCGATCACCGGGCGCTCGGGGCAGCGTTCGCAGCGCAGGTTCACGCGCCGCTCCTCCGTCACGCGGTCGCTCTCCAGGCCGATGCGCACGACGCGGGCCGGGAAGACCTCGCCGGGGAGGGAGCGCAGGCGGATCTGGGCGGGCTGCCCTTCGCGGATCTGGCCGGCCCGCGCCTCGTCCACATGCGCGAGCGCCCAGAGGCTGCCGGGGGCGACCAGGGTGAAGATGACCTCCCCGGGCGAGACCGCGGCGCCGGCCTCGCGGTTGCGGGCGATCACCAGCGCGTCGAAGGGGGCCAGCAGGCTGTGCTTGGCCAGCGTGCCGCGTTCGGCCGCGAGGTTGGCGCGGGCATCGGCGAGCAGGGCCTGCGCCACGGTGATGTCGGCCCGCGCGACGGCGAGGTCGGCCGCTGCGGTCACGGCCTCCGTCTCCGCGATCTCGGCCGCTTCCAGCGAGCCGCTGCCGCGGGTTGCGAGTTCGCGCCGGCGCTGGGCGAGGCTGCGCTTCTGCGCGTAGGTGGCTGTCGCGCGTTCGGCGATGGCGGCGGCGCGGCCCTGCTGGGCCTCGGCGTTCTGCACCGTCGCCTCGGCACGGGCGAGGCGGGCGCGCTGCGAGGTGTCGTTCAGCCGGGCGAGCACGGCGCCCCGGGGCACGCGGTCGCCGTGATCGGCCTCCAGCGCGACCAGTGTGCCGGCCACCTCGAAGCCGACGCGGCTGAGGATGCGCGCCTCGACCGTGCCGAGGCCGAAGACGCGAATGGGCACGTCGCGCTCCATCCGCGCGACGCTCACCTCCAGCGGGCGCTGGCCCCAGGCGATGAAGCCTGCGGCCAGCGCGAGCGGTGGCAGGAGGAGGAGAAGCCAGCGCAACCGTTTCATGGGAGGAAGGATGCGCCTTCCCCCCATGGTCAGGTCAAGCCGCGCCTCAGCGGAAGACCAGGTCCGGCAGGAACATCACGATGGCCGGCACATAGGTGATGATCATCAGGCAGAGGAAGATGACCCCGATGAAGACGGGCAGATACCGCATCATCCGGTCGATGCTGGTGCCCGCCACCTGGGCCGCGGCGAAGAGGTTCACGCCGAAAGGCGGCGTGATCATCCCCATGGCGAGGTTCACCACCATCACCGTGCCGAAATGCACCTGGTTGATGCCCAGGCGCTCGGCCGCTTCCGCGAGGATCGGGGCGAGGACGATGATGGAGGCCGAGGTCTCGACGAACATGCCCACGACAAAGAGGAACAGGTTCACGCCCAGCAGGTACCAGACGGGCGAATCGAAGGTCTGCACCAGCAGTTCGGCGGCCGCATCCGGCACGCCCTGGCGGTTGAGCAGCCAGGAGAACAGCCCCGCGCAGGCGATGATGAACATGATGACGGTCGAGCTGATCACCGATTTCTTGAAGATCGGGTAGAGGTCCCGCACGCCGATCTCGCGGTGCAGGAACATGCCCACCAGGATGGCATAGACCACGGCGATGACGCTGGCCTCGGTCGGTGTCGTGACGCCGCCATAGATGCCGCCCAGCACCACGAAGGGCATGAAGAGGGCGAATCCGGCCTGCTTGGTCGCGGTCAGGAAGGGCAGGCGGCCCTCGCCGTCATTCTTCCCCCAGCCGGTGATGCGGCACCAGATGAGGACGGTCGCGATCAGCGCGGCGCCGATCAGCAGGCCCGGGCCGAAGCCCGCCATGAACAGCTCGGGGATGCTGGTCTGCGTCGTCACGCCATAGAGGATCATCGGGATGGAGGGGGGAATGATGACGCCGAGCTCGGCCGCCGTCGCCATCAGCGCGGCGGCGAAGGGCACGGGGTAGCCCGCCTTGATCAGCGCCGGGATCATCACGGCGCCGATCGCGAAGGTGGTGGCGACCGAGGAGCCCGAGATGGCGGCGAAGATCATGCAGGTGACGATGCAGGTGGCGGGCAGCCCGCCCTGGATCCCGCCCACGATGGATTTCGCGAAATCCACCAGCCGGCGGGAGATGCCGCCCACATCCATCAGGTTGCCGGCCAGGATGAAGAAGGGCACGGCGGCCAGCGGGAAGCGGTCCAGCGCGACATAGAGCTGCTGCGCCGCCACGATCAGCGGGAAATTGGTGAAGCCGGCCACGCCGATGATGGCGACGATGCCGATCGCGACCGCGACCGGGATGCTGGCGGCAAACAGCACCAGCATTGCGGTCAGCATGAAGGAGCTCATACCGCCATCTCCAGTTCTTCGGCCTGGCGGTCCAGGAATTGCCCGATGGCCCCCAGCACCGCGAAGGCGGCCCCGATCGGCAGCGCCGCGTAGCCCCAGCTGATCGAGACCTCGAGCCCCGCCATCTCCTGGAACTTCACGCGCTCGGCCATGATCCAGCCGAACCAGAAGAGCACGCCCATGAGCGAGAGGTTGCCCGCCAGGACCGCCGCCTCGATGCTCCGCCGGATCTTCCCGCGCGAATAGCGATGCGCCATGTCGATGGAGACGAGCGAGCCGGTGCGGATGGCGGCGGCCAGGCCGATGAAGGCCATCCAGATCAGCGCGGTGCGGACCAGCGCCTCGGACCAGACGGAGGGGGTCTCGGTGGCGAAGCGCGCCACCACCTGCCAGAAGCCGGCAAAGACCGCGACCAGCAGCGCCACGACGGCGATGGCGGTGGCGATGCCGGTGCTGATGCGGTCGGCGGTGAGCACGGCGCGCCTGATCTGTGCGTGCGGCCCGTCGGACCGCTGCCCGATCCAGAGGGCGGCCAGCACCAGCACGACGGTGCCGCCGAGCACGATGGACAGCGGCATGACATTCATCGGATTCACGCGGGTCCCCCCTCAAGCAAAAGGCCGCGGGGGGTGAGCCCCGCGGCCAGGATCAGGCTATGGCCCGCTTACTGCGCCGCGCGCCAGTCGCGGATGCGGCGCAGCAGGGCGGCGTCCATCGTGCGCTCCCACTCGGCGAAGGCCGGGGCCAGCGCCTCCTGGAAGGCGGCGGTGTTCACGGTGGTGATCACCGTCATGCCGCGGCGGCGGAGTTCATCCACGCCGCTCGCCTCATCGGCCGTCACGCGGGCGCGGTTGGCGGTCTGGGCGGCGCGGGCGGCGGTCATGAAATGCGCGCGGTCGGCGGCGTTCAGGCGCTGCGTGGTGGCGGGGTTGCAGATCATGACGGCCGGCGAATAGACGTGGTTGGTCAGCGTCATGTAGCGCTGCACCTGGTTCAGGTTGTTCGCCACGATCACCGAGATCGGATTCTCCTGCCCGTCCACCGTGCCCTGCTGCAGCGCGGGCACGAGCTCCGAGAAGGCCATCGGCGTGGGCAGCGCGCCCAGCTGGGAGAAGGCGCGCATATGCACCTGATTCTCCATGGTGCGGACCTTGAGGCCGCGCATGTCGGCCGGCGTGTTCACGTCGCGGCGTGAGTTCGTCAGGTGGCGGAAGCCGTTCTCGGTCCAGATCACGCCATGCAGGCCGCGCGCCTGGAACCGGCCCAGCACCTGCTGGCCGATCTCGCTGTCGAGCACGCCGCGGGCATGCGCGGTGTCGCGGAAGAGGAAGGGCACGTCGAAGATGCGGACCTCGGGCACGAAATTGCCGACGGGGCCGGTGGAGGTGAAGGTGCAGTCGATGGTGCCGATCTGCACGCTCTCGATCATCTCGCGCTCATTGTCGTTGCGCTGGACGACGACGCGGAAGCGGTTGTTGGTCAACCGCTCGAACGCCTCCTTGAAGGCGATGGGGCCCGCGCCGGTGTGGCTGTTGGGCGGCAGCGCGTGGTGGATGGTGATCTGCGTCTGGGCCCAGGCCGAGTTGGGGGCAGGAGCGCCACCGACAAGGGCAGCCAGGCCGGCCAGCAGGGCCGAACGACGGAACAGGGACATGTTTACCTCCGGTCTTTGTAAAACCCCGATACGTTAATAAGGTACCCTGATGCAACATGGCGTTTGATCGGAAGCTGTTCCATGTTGCCAACAATCGGTTGGGGAATCTCCATGACGCTGCGTTGTGACCTTGTGATCCGGGACGCCACGGTTCTGGATGGCACCAGCGCCCCGCGCTTTACCGCCGATGTGGCGGTGGAGGGGGACCGCATCGTCGCGGTCGGTGCACTCGGCAGCGCGTCGGGGCGCGAGGAGGTCTCGGCCAAGGGCCTCGCGCTGGCCCCCGGCTTCATCGACGCGCACACCCATGATGACCGCGCCGTGATCTGCGGCCCCGAATGCATGCACTGCAAGACGAGCCAGGGCGTCACCACCGTCGTCGTGGGCAATTGCGGCGTGAGCCTGGCGCCGCTGCGTCTCTCCAACCGCCCGCCGCCGCCGCTCGACCTGCTCGGCGATGAGAGCTGGTTCACGCTGGGCGGCTTCGGCGAATATGCCGAGGCGCTGGCGAAGAAGCCCACCTCGGTGAACACCTTCGCCTTCTGCGGCCACATGTCGCTGCGCGTCGAGGCCATGGCGGGCGATGTGTACCGCGCCGCCAATGACCGCGAGATCGCGCACATGCAGGAGCGCCTGCGCGGCGCGCTGCGCGAGGGGGCGGGCGGTTTCTCCACCGGCCTCTACTACCCGCCCAACGCCCAGGCACCGACCGAGGAGGTCATCGCCATCGCCGAGGTGCTGCGCGAGGAGGGCGGCCTCTACGCCACCCACATGCGCGACGAAGCCGATTTCGTGATGGAGAGCATCCGCGAGACGCTGCGGGTGGGGCGCGAGGCCGGCACGCCCGAGAAGCCGCTCGAAGTCGTCATCAGCCATCACAAATGCAGCATGAGCGAGAATTTCGGCCGCTCGCGCGACACGCTGGCCCTGATGGACCGCCTCGGCCAGGACCAGCCCGTGGCCTATGACGTCTACCCCTATCCGGCGGGCTCCACGGTGCTGATGCCCGACAAGCTGCGCCAGGACGTGCCGGTGCAGATCACCTGGTCCATCCCGCACCCCGAGATGGCCGGCCGCAACCTGGACGACATCGCGCAGGATTGGGGCATGACGCGGCGCGCGGCGGCGGACAAGCTCCTGCCGGCCGGCGCCATCACCTTCGCGATGGACGAGGCCGATGTGCGCCGCATCATGGCCCATCCGCGCGCCATGATCGGCAGCGACGGCATCCCGCATGACGCGAAGCCGCATCCGCGCCTCTGGGGCACCTTCCCGCGCGTGCTGGGGATGTATGCGCGCGACCTCGGGCTCTTCACGCTGGAAAGCGCCGTGCACAAGATGACGGGCCGCGCCGCCCAGGTCTTCGGCCTGCCGGATCGCGGCGTGATCCGCGCCGGCGCCTTCGCCGATCTCGTGCTGTTCGACCCCGCGCGGGTGCGCGACAACGCGACCTATGCCGAGCCGATGCTGGTCTCGGACGGAATCGCGCAGGTCTGGTGCAACGGTGTTCGGACGCATGTGGAGGGGCAGGGGCCGGGGAGTGCGGCGCCCGGGCGTTTCCTCGGAAATCCCAGGCTCAAAGCCGCCTGATGGCGGCCCATCCGGAGGATTCGGCGGTCATGCAACCAGGTACCATCAGGCGGGCGGCGATTGTCGGCGTCGGCATCCTTGCCGCGGTGGCCGCGGTCGCCGTGGTCTGGCCGGATCATCGGCCGGTGACGCCGCTGGATGTGTATCTCCGCCAGGGCACCCGGGCCGCCACCGAGTCGCTGAAGCGCGACGTGGATCAGCTCTCACCCCGCGGGGCCGATCCTGGGCCGGCGATCCAGCGGCTCAACACGCTTGGCTTCAGCTGCGCCGCCCCGGCGGCAGCGGCGGGCGAGTGGAATTGCACCATGCGGCGCCCGATCGAGAATCGGCAGATGCTCTCGATGGAGGTGATTCTCCGCGTGGATCGCGGCAATGTGACGGAGACCAGCGCGCGTATCTGGGAGGTAAACCTGCGCTGAGCGCCGCCGCGCTCAATTCCCCGCGGCGGGCGCCGGCGCCGGCTTTCGCCGCGCCCATTTCTGCAGCAGGCCCGTACTGGCCAGGATGGTGACGATCAGGACGCCGATCAGCACGAGGCAGAGGGGCCGCGTGTAGAGCGGCTCCAGGCTGCCATGGCTTGCCGTCAGCGCGCGGCGGAATTCGGCATCCGCCATGGGGCCTAGGATCATGCCCAGCACCAGCGGCGGCGTGGGCACGCTCAGCGCCCGCATGCCCCAGCCCAGCAGCCCGAAGCCGAACATCACCCAGACATCGAAGAGCCGGTTGTTCACCGCATAGCTGCCGACGATGGCGAGCAGCACCACGACGGGAAACAGGATCCAGGCCGGAACGCCCAGGATCCGCGGCGTGACCCTGGCCAGCATGAGGCCCATGACCAGCAGGCAGATGGCCGAGATGATCATGATCATCGGGATGATCGCGAAATATTGCGGGCTTTCGAGGAAGAACATCGGCCCGGGCCGCAACCCGTGCAGCACCATGCCGCCCAGGATCACGGCGGTCACCGCATCGCCCGGGATGCCCAGGGTGAGCATGGGCACATAGGTGCCGCCCACCGCCGCGTTGTTGGCGGTCTCCGCGCTGATGACGCCCTCGGGCGTGCCCTTGCCGTAGCGCTCCTTTTCCTTCGACATCTGCCGGTTGGTGCCGTAGCTGACCCAGGCGGCGATGTCCGCGCCCACACCCGGCAAGGCGCCGATGATCACGCCGATGACGTTGGCGCGCAGGATCGCCATGCGGTAGCGCCAGTAGTCGCCGAATTTCGTCATCACCCCCGTCACCTTGGTGGCGAGCTGCTGGCCCTTGGGGGCGGAGAGCGCGTGCAGCACCTCGGCCAGGCCGAACAGGCCGATCATGGCCGGGATGAAGGAGAGGCCTGCGGCCAGATCCGTGCTGCCATAGGTGAAGCGCTGGTAACCCCAGACGCTGTCCATGCCGATCAGCGCAATGAGCATCCCCAGGAAGGCGCCGATCAGGCCGAGCGCCATGGAGCGCCCGCAGAGGGCCGCGCTGATCGCCATGCCGACCAGCGCCAGCAGGAAATACTCCCAGGCCGCGAATTGCAGCGCGAATTCCGCCATGGCGGGCGCCACGGCAAACAGCAGCAGCGCGCCGAAGATGGTGCCGAGGAAGGAGGCGACGGTGGAAAAGCCGATCGCCTTGCCCGCCTCGCCCCGCTTGCACATCTCATGCCCTTCGAGGGCGGTGGCGGCGGCGGCCGGGCTGCCCGGCACATTGATCAGGATGGCCGATTGGCTGCCGCCATAGATGCCGCCCACGAAGACGCAGGTGAGGATGATCAGCGCATCCAGCGCCGGCATGCCGAATGTCAGCCCGACCAGCAGCCCGACGCTCATCGTCACCGTGATGCCGGGCAGCATGCCGACCACGATGCCGCCGAAGGTGGAGAGTGCCATCAGCCCCAGGAAATAGGGCGTGAACAGGGGCGCCACATGGTTCCAGACATCCATGACAGGGTCCGCCTCAGGGCAAGGGTGTCAGGAAGACACGGGTGAAGAGGAGATGGGTGAGGACCGGCAGCGCCAGCCCGAAGACGGCGACCAGCATGGCCTCGCCGCGTGTGGGCCGGCGGCCGAGGCCCGCCAGCATCAGGCCGACGGTGCAGAGAATGCCGGCGGTGATGAAGCCGAGCGGCCGCATCAGCAGGATGCTGACGCCCACGATGGCAGCGCAGAGCAGCACCTGGGCCACGCTGCCGAGCGGCTCCTCCGGCGCCTCGGCCGGTGTGGCGCGCCAGCCGAGCCATTGCGGCACGCGCACCACCAGCACGATGAGCGCGAGCAGGCCGATGGCGCCCGCCGTCAGCGCCGGGAAGAGCCCCGGCGCCGAGAGGTATTGCCCGGCGAAGACCGGCATGCGCCAGCTTTCGTAAAAGGCCGCGATGGCGAAGGCGAGCATCACCGACGCCACCGCGACATCGCGGCCGGGCATGGCCTAGCTGGCCAGGCGCTGCAGGTTCACCGTGGCGGGGTCCCGCTGGCCGCGCCCGGTGTCGAACAGCATCCAGGAGATGCGGCGCGTCTCGCGCTCGGCATGGGCATTGGCTTCGTCGCGCACCAGGCGCGCGAGGATCGTGCCCGTGTCATCCGTGAAGCGCTGCGAGGCGGGGTCACTGGCCGCGCGCTGATAGGCCTGGGTGATGCGCTCGATGATGGGGGCCGGCGTGCCGCGCTTGACCGCGGGGCCGAACCAGCCGCCCAGCGGCAGCATGTCATCCATCGCGCGCAGTTCGGGCGAGACGCCGGGGATGTCGCCATAGCCAGCCACCGTGGTCGGCTGGGCCGCGAAGTGGAAGAGCGGGCGGATGCGCCGGCCGATGATCAGCTCGCGCGCCGAGGCCGCATCGGTCGTGACGATGGGAACGTCGCCGCGCAGCAGGCCGGTCTGGGCCGGGGCGTGGCCAGGGAAGGAGACATCGGTGTAGCGGATGTTCTCGCGGCTGGTGAAGGCCGTCATCGCGACATGGCCCATGGTGCCCGGGCCCGCCGTGCCGATGGCCAGCCGTCCATCCTGCTCGCGCAGTTGGCGCAGGAAGTCCGTCGCGTTGCGCATCGGGTTATCCGGCCGCACGGCGATGTAGGTGGTGGCGATGACGAAGACGCCGATCATGTCGAAGTCGCGCCAGCTGCGCTCGGTCTGGCCCATGGTGGGATAGGTGCGGATGGCGTCGGTCTGCAGCAGGATGGTCTGGCCATCGGCCGGCTGGTCGAAGACATGCTGCTTGCCGACCGCGCCGCTGGCGCCGGTGATGTTCACCACCCCGATCGGCACGCCCAATTCGCGCTGCATGAGCGGGGCCAGGTGCCGGGCCGTGCGGTCGGTCAGGCCGCCGGCGCCGAAGGGGACCACCATGGTGATCGGGCCGCGCGGAAAGCTGCCCTGCGCGCGCAGGAGGGCGGGGGAAGCGACAAGGCCGGCGCCGGTCACGCCGGCTCCCAGCAGAAGGCTGCGCCGTTGCATCTTGGTGGTTCTCCTTGGATCGTCGCGCGGGTTCTGCGACCCGCTGCGGGCACTATGTCGATCCATGTAAAGATTGCAAGTCGGTTATCAAACGTCCACTTCTTGACCTGCCGCACCCGGCACTTTGACGGCGGCCCGAGCGCCGCCTAACCCTGGGGCAACAGGATTTGGGGAACGCCTTGACCACTGCCGCTGAACGCCTCGTCGCCTTCCTGGTGGAGCGAGGCATCGACCGCGCCTTCTGCGTGCCGGGGGAGAGCTACATTGCCCTTCTCGATGCGCTGCATGACGCGCCGGTCGATCTCGTGGTCTGTCGGCATGAGGGAGGTGCGGGCTTCGCCGCGATCGCCGATGCCAAGCTGACCGGCCGCCCCGGCGTGGTGCTGGTGAGCCGCGGCCCCGGCGCCTGCAACGCCGCCATCGCGCTGCACACGGCCGAGCAGGATGCCGTGCCGCTGATCCTGCTGATCGGCCAGGTGGAGGCGCGAGACCTCCGGCGCGATGCCTTCCAGGAGATCGACTACTCCCGCATGTTCGGCGGCTTCTGCAAATTCGTGGGCGAGGCGACGCGGCCGGAGCAGGTGCCGGAGCTCATCGCCCGCGCTTATGCGGCGGCCATGCAGGGCGTGCCCGGGCCGGTGGTGCTCTCGCTGCCGGAAGACGTGCTGGCGATGGATTGCGCGCCGAGCGCGCCAGCCATCACCCCCGCGCGGCCCGCCCTGCCGGCGCCAGCCGAGGTCGCGCGCATCTCGGACCTGCTGCACGCCGCCGAGCGGCCCATCCTGCTCGCCGGCCACGGCTTCGAGAGCGAGGCGGGGCGCGCCGCCTTGGCGCGCTTCGCGGCGCAATGGGAGGTGCCCGTCGCGGTCTCCTTCCGCCGGCAGGACCTCTTCGACAATGCGAGCCGCTTCTATGCGGGCGATCTCGGCCTCAGGAACCCGGACGCGCAGCGCGAGGCCTTCGCCGCGGCGGACCTCATCCTCGCCTTCGGCACGCGGCTGACGGACATCACGACGCAGGGCTATTCCTGGCCGGCGCCGGGCCAGCGCCTGGTGCATCTCTGCGCCGATCCGAAGCACCTGAACTGGCATTTCCCGGCCGAGGTCGCGACCACGGCCGATCCGGTCGCGCTGATGACGGTGCTGGGTGCCCCGGGCAAGCGCCCGCCGCGCGGCGAATGGATCGCGCGGCTGCGCGCCCTGCAGGTGGCCGACAGCCAGGTGGTCCCGCGCGACTGGCAGGATGGGCTGGCCTTCCCGGAGGTGGCGCAGGCGGTGCATCAGGCGCTGCCGGCCGATGGCATCATCACGCTCGATGCCGGCACCTTCGGCGCGCCCTTCTACCGCAAGGCGGTCTGGCGGCCGGGGCAAAGGCTGCTGGTCCCGGTCTCGGGCGCGATGGGCTTCGGCGTGCCGGCGGCGGTGGCGGCGGCGCTGCGCTGCCCGGGCCGCACGGTCGTCTGCGGCGTGGGCGATGGCGGCATCCTGATGACGGGTGGCGAGATGGCGGTGGCGCTGGAGCGGCAATTGCCCATCAAGCTGCTGCTCTCGGAGAACCTGGGCTACGCCTCGATCCGCATCCACCAGGAACGGCAGCACCCGGGGCGGGTCAGCGGCACAATGTTCGCCAATCCGGATTTCTCCCACTGGGCGCAGGCCTTCGGAATGCCCGTCACGCGCGTCAACACGCGCGATGACTTCGACGCGATGCGCGCGGCCATCGCGGCCCCTGGCCCGGCGGCGATCCTGGTGAAGACCTCCATGCAGGCGGTGCTGCCCCATGTCGCCTGAGATCATCGCGCAACTGGCGCCGACGGGCGTGCTGCGCGCTGCCATCAACATGAGCAATTTCCTGCTCGTCACCGGGCGTGGCCCGGCTGGCGAGCCGGACGGCGTCTCGCCCGGCATGGCGCGCGCCATCGCCGAGCGGCTCGGCGTGCCCATCCAATACATGCCCTTTCCGCGCCCGGGCGAACTGGCCGATGCGGTGGGCCAATGGGATATCGGGCTGATCGGCGCCGAGCCGCAGCGGGCGGAGAAGATCGCCTTCACGCCCGCCTATACCGAGATCGAGGCGACCTATCTGGTGCGCGGCGACAGCCCCATCACGGATCTGGCGCAGGTGGACCGCCCTGGCGTGCGGATCGCGGTCACGGCGCGGGCGGCCTATGACCTCTGGCTCGCGCGCAACATCCAGCAGGCGACGCTCATCCGCGCCGAGAGCCTGGATGGCGCCTTCGACATCTTCCAGCGTGATGGGCTGGAGGTGCTGGCCGGCCTCAAGCCTCGGCTTCTCGCGGATGCCGAGGCGCTGCCCGGCGCGCGCATCCTGCCCGGCAACTTCACGACCGTGCAGCAGGCCATCGGCACGGCGCGGGCGAATGCGGCGGCGGCCGCCTGGCTCGCGGATTTCGTGGCCGAGGCGAAGGCGAGCGGGCTGGTGGCGGGCCTGATCGCGCAGCACCAGGTGCGCGGCCTCTCCGTCGCGCGCTGAGCGCGCTGCGCTGGCATGAGATATGCAAGGGATCGCAGGGGCTTGCGCGGCGCGGACCGCCAGGCGGCCAAGTGAGGTTCCATGACGCCATTGACAATGTTTGGAAACTTACCAGTTTCTGCAACGATCTTCCTTGGATGACCGATATGAAGCACGTGACAGCGATGGCCGTTTCCCAGGCGGCCTCTGCCTCCCGGCGCGCCACCTTCTGGTGGAGCCTGCTTCCCTTGGGCGCCCTGGCGCTGGCCCTTGCTGGTTGTGACGAGCCCAAGGCCGGCGCGGCCCAGGCGCAGGGGCAGGCGACGCCCCCGCCGGTCGCCGTCACGGTGATCACGCTGGAACGGCGCGAGATTCCCGTCACCTCCACCTTGCCCGGCCGCACCGCGCCCTTCCGCGTCGCCGAGATCCGCCCGCAGGTGGGCGGCCTGCTGCGCGAGCGGCTTTTCACCGAGGGTGAGTCGGTCACACTCGGCCAGCCGCTCTTCCAGATCGACCCCGCACCCTTCGAGGCCGCGGTGCGCCGGGCGGAGGCCGCGTTGCAGCGCATGGAAGCGACCGAGCGCGTGGCGATGAGCACCGCCAACCGCCTTCGCTCCCTGGCACGCTCGCAGGTGGTGAGCGAGCAGAACCTGGAGAATGCCGAGGCGACGCTCCGCCAGGCCCAGGCGGACCTCATCTCGCTCCGCGCCGCGCTGGAAACCGCGAAGATCGACCTGAACTACACGCGCGTCGCCTCGCCGATCTCGGGCCGCACGGGCCGTTCCACCGTGACGCCGGGCGCGCTCGTCACCGCCAACCAGCAGACCGCGCT
>NZ_JAIEQY010000115.1 GCF_019747315.1 Roseococcus sp.
AAACCCCAGGAAACCTGCGGTTCTCGGCGCTGTCGACTGAGTAGAAATGTGAGGTTGGGAAACCGACTGGAGCAGCGATGGGAACCGGAATCCAACCTTCTCTGGTGTTCGTGAGACGCGTCTCGCCGGCTGAGTGATTTTCTGGTGGCCGAGCAGGGGCGTTGGCTTGGCCAGGTGGTACGCGGGTATCTCGCCTGTCACGCGGATCCCACTAAATCGCAGGCGATCGCGCAGCTACGTCAGCTGGCACTGGAAGCTGGCGCTGGGGCGTCGCACCCAAGAGGGCCACGTGACTTGGACATCCATGGTGCCGATCGCCGCGCGGTGGCAGCCGCCCGCCAGGGTCCAGCGCCCATATCCGCAACAATGCTTCATCTTCAAACACCCGAGGTGGGAGCCGAGTGCGTTAGCAGCGCACGCTGGGATCTGTCCGGGGGGCGTGGGGTAACCCGCGTCCCTACCGGGATGGGCGCCGGGAGGGGTCAAGAGAGAGTCGGTGCCAGGGCCTCAATGATGTGGCACTGCGCTACGTTGCCGTGGCGGCACTGCCCGATAAGAGAGCCTAACTCTCGCCGCAGCGCTTGAAGGTCAGCAATCTTTCGATCCACCTCGTCCAGGTGCTGGCGGGCAATCACGTCCACGGCCTCACAAGAGCGCTCGCGATCCTCGGCGAGGTCGATCAGGGCGCGAATCTGCTCCAGCGAGAAGCCGAGGTCTCGAGCCCGCCGGATGAAGCTCAGTCGGCCTAGATGCACCGCGTCATAAGCGCGGTAATTTCCTGAAGTACGGGCAGGCGCCTGGAGTAGGCCGACGCGCTCGTACCACCGGATTGTCTCAATCTTCGTGCCGGTTGCCTTCGCGAGCGCGCCGATGGTCGTTAATTTTTCCATGTTCGCCTCTTGACCCTGTAGTTACTACAGGGTCCATCTAGGGTCCACAAGCCTTTGCTGCAACCGGCAGAGGCATGCCTGAAGAAGGACCGAAAACGATGGCGAACAGCGAATCAGGGGAAACCTTGCCGATGGCGCCAGTGAGTCTGCGTTACCGGGTCGAGGGCATGGATTGCTCGAGCTGCGCGCTAAAGATCGAGGAGGCAGTGCAGCAGCTCCGCGGTACTGAGGACATCCAAGTCAACTACAAGGCCCAGGTCCTCGAACTCCGTCTAGATGAAGCAACCACGCCCCGCACAACAGTCGAGGAGCAGATTCGCAAGCTCGGCTATGGCGTCGCGCCTTTGACGTGAATGGCTGTTTCTTGCCTGGCGATCGACGACGCGCAGGCTTGGTGCGTGTCCGGTTGCTTCTCGCCAGAGGCTTGAACGTGTAAAATGGAAGAGGCAATTCAGATGGCCAATGGTGGCACAGTCGATATGGATCCCGGGTCAAGGATCGCGCTGCGGTACCACGTGGACGGGATGGATTGCCCCTCCTGCGCCTCCAAGATCGAGACGGCCGTCGGCCGGTTCGCGGGTACCGACGATATCCGGGTCAACTATCACGCGCAGGTTCTCGCCTTCGGGCTGAATGAGGCCGCCACACCCCGCGCCGTCGTTGAGGAGCAGATTCGTAAACTCGGCTACGGGGTCGCCCCGGTCGTGGCGCCAAGAGTTGTCGCCGGTGAGCCTGGGATGGCTGTCGAGCCTCCGGAGCATGTTCGCATCCGCCAGCCGTGGTGGATGAGTGCCAAGGTCCGTCTGGGGGCGATCATCGGCTCGCTTTTGATTGCGGGGTTCGCCGCCTCCTTCATGGTTCCCTCGCTGGACCACTGGGCGTATCTGCCTGCCGCCCTGTTCGGCCTGATATTTTTCGGCAGGAAAGCCATCGCTGCCGCACGGGCTGGTTCGCCGTTCTCCATCGAGATGTTGGTGTCGATCGCGACCTTAGGCGCGATCTTTATCGGGGCGACCTCCGAAGCGGCCGTCGTCGTGTTTCTGTTCACCGTTGGCGAGGTGCTCGAGAATTTTGCAGCCGATCGGGCTCGTGCCGGCATTGAGGCGCTCGGAGCACTGGTGCCGAGAACCGCGTTGCTGGTCGAGGACGGAGTGGCGCGGGAGGTGCCCGCCGCCAGTCTGAAGGTCGGCAATCTGGTCCTGATCCGCCCCGGCGACCGCGTCTCGGCCGATGGTGAGGTGGCCGAAGGGGAGTCCGAGGTGGATGAGAGCCAGGTGACCGGTGAGTCCGTGCCGGTGGCCAAGGCAGTCGGCCTTTCGGTCTTCGCGGGCAGCATCAATGGCTCAGGCGCGTTGCAGGTTCGGGTGACGAAGCCGAGCTCCGACAACACCATCGCCCGCATCATCCGGCTGGTGGAGGAGGCCCAGGAGGCCAAGGCGCCCACCGCCCGCTTCATCGAGCGGTTCTCGGCCATCTACACGCCCATCGCGGTTGTCGTTGCAACTTTGGTTGCAATCGCGCCGCCGCTGTTGCTTGGCGAGGACTGGAGCACCTGGATCTATCGCGGCCTGGCGCTGCTGCTGGTGGCCTGCCCCTGTGCCCTCGTGCTTTCCACGCCGGCGGCCATCGCCTCCGGCCTGGCGGTCGGCACCCGGCGCGGCCTTCTGGTGAAGGGTGGTGGCGCCCTGGAGACCATTGGTCGCGTCCGCGCCATCGCCTTCGACAAGACCGGCACCCTGACCGAGGGACGCCCGCGCGTGACGGACGTCCTCGCCCTTGTTGGTAACGAGCGCACCATGCTCGGCCTCGCAGCCGCGGTCGAGAACGGCTCAAGCCACCCTCTTGGCCGAGCCATTCTGGAGCGGGCCGAGACGGATGGGATCCCGCTGCGCCCTGCCAAGGATTCGAGGGCCATCCCAGGCAAGGCTGTCGAGGCGGTCGTCACCGGCAAGCGCGTCACCGTGAGCTCGCCCTCCCATGCGGCCGCTCAAGCGCCACTCTCCGGTGATACGGACCGCGCAATCGCGGAGTGGGAAGGTCAAGGGAAGACGGTCGTTGTCGTCTCCGTGGATGGCGTCCCCACAGGCCTTATCGCGGTGCGCGACGAACCGCGGGCGGATGCCGCCGCAGGCATTCGGGCGCTCGCGGCTTTGGGCGTCGAAGCTGTCATGCTCACGGGGGACAACATTCGCACGGGCCAGGCCATTGCCGGACCGCTCGGCCTGAAGGTGAAGGCAGGTCTCCTGCCGGAGGACAAGCTGCGCGAGATTGGTGCCATGAAGGCCCTGGCGCCGGTGGCCATGGTGGGTGACGGCATCAACGACGCGCCTGCACTCGCGGCAGCCTCGGTCGGCATCGCCATGGGCGGTGGGACTGACGTGGCACTGGAGACGGCCGATGCCGCCCTACTTAACAGCCGCGTCGTCGACGTCGCCGCCCTGATCGGGCTCTCGCGCGCCACGCTGGCGAACATCCACCAGAACGTGGCCATCGCCCTGGGCCTGAAGGCAGTATTCCTCGTAACCACCGCGCTCGGCATTACGGGCCTCTGGCCCGCCGTCCTGGCCGATACCGGCGCGACCGTCCTGGTGACGCTCAACGCCCTCCGCTTGCTTGGATACCGCTTCGAGGTGCCGGTACGTGGCTGATGGCTTGTCGCGGTCGGGAGGATCATTTGCAGCGCAGGTCGCCTCGCCTCTGCCTTGCTGCGCAGACCTCCAGGCCGTTGGCTCGCGTCGAGCAGGCGCTTCGGCGCAGAGCGGGCGTCGCGATGGCGGTGATGACGCGTGGCCATGATGACCTTCCCCCTCAACGCCTCATCCATCCTGATGCTCCGGCCCTCCGCTTCGCTCGGGAACATCGGATGAGCGATGACGATGACCTGCCCAAGGATATGGCCCACATCACGCCTGGCTACCGCAGGGCGCTGTGGACCGTGGTGACGCTGAACATCGGCTACGGCGTGGTCGAGGCAATCGGCGGCTTCATTGCCGGCAGTCAAGCCCTGAAGGCGGACGCCCTCGACTTCCTGGGCGACGGCCTGATCAGCTTTCTTGGCCTGTTGGCGATCGGCTGGAGCCACGTCTGGCGCGCTCGCTCCGCCCTCATCCAGGGTTTGTTCCTCGGCGCGCTCGGCGTCGGCGTACTGATCACGACCGCATATCGAGTGTTGGTGCTGAACCAGCCCGAGGCGGAACTCATGGGCCTTTTCGGTGCCGCCGCGCTAGCAGTCAACGTGGCCGCCGCGGCGGTGCTCATCCCGCATCGGAGGGGCGATGCGAACGTCCGCGCGGTCTGGCTCTTCAGCCGCAACGACGCCGTCGGCAACTTGGCAGTCGTCGTAGCGGCGGGCCTGGTATGGTGGACCGGCACGCCATGGCCCGACCTCGCCGTTGCCGTCGTGATTGCTGGGCTTTTCCTCCAGTCAGCGTGGTCGATCATCCGGGACGCCCGGGCCGACCTGCGTGTCACGGGCTCCCGCCAGCCATGACACACACACAAGACGTTCTCCTACCGGAGATTTTCCCTCGCCTGGGCGGCAAGCATGACAGTTGATCTCTCTGCCTTCGGCCTCCTTCTCGCATTCGGCGGTGGCTTGGTCTCGTTCCTTTCGCCCTGCGTCCTGCCATTGGTGCCGGGCTGGGTCGCGTATGCCTGCGGCACGGGCGTGCGCGATGCCCCGCCGCGCTCGCGCGCTATGCTGCTGGGCGTCTGCTTCGTCGCCGGATTCTCTGTGGTCTTTGTGCTGCTGGGACTTGGCGCCTCCGCGCTATCGCATTGGTTGCGACGCTGGAGTATCGAATTCCAGATCGCCGGTGGCGTGCTCGTGCTCGCCTTTGGGCTGGTGCAAATGGGGGCGCTTCGTCCGGCGTGGTTGTTGCGAGACGTCCGGCTTCCAGCCTTTGCCACAGGCGGCACACCAGGCGGGGCAGGGCTGCTCGGTGTCTCGTTTGGCTTTGCCTGGACGCCTTGCATCGGGCCCGTTCTCGGCGCCGTCCTTGCCGTCGCTGCCATTCAAGGCGACGGAGCCGGACTTCCCTTGCTGCTCGCTTATTCCCTAGGTCTCGGCGTGCCCTTCCTGCTGGTCGCTTTTTACCTCCCTGTCGCCGCCGCTCGGCTGCGGCGCTGGGGCGGCTTCGGGCGCGGCGCGCAGGTGATGTCCGGCGCGGTCATGGTTGTGATGGGCGTCGTCATGATGACAGGCGAGATGACAAGGGTTGCTGCATGGTTCGTTCATACTTTCCCCTTCTTGTTGAGCCTCGGTTGATGCGTCGTTCGGGGCTGTTGGTAGCGGTCGTCGCCCTTGCGACCGATCAGGCGAGTAAGGCTTGGGCGCTCGCGGCCCTATGGCCGCCCTACAGCGAGGGCATCGCAGTGCTGCCGGTGCTGAACCTGCGGCTCGGATTCAACACCGGCGTGACCTTCGGCATGTTCGCCAACAGCTCAGCGGCGGGGGTGTGGGTGCTTGTTGCCGTCGGTCTGGCCGTGACCGCCTTCCTGGCTCGGTGGCTGTGGCGGACCACCTCGCGGTTGGAGGCCGTCGCGCTGGGCCTGATCATCGGTGGTGCGCTTGGCAACGTCGCCGACCGCGTCCGCCAGGGTGCTGTAACCGACTTTATCGACGCCCACCTTGCTGGCTGGCACTGGCCGACCTTCAACATGGCCGATGTCGCGATCGTCTGCGGTGTCGTTTTGCTGATCCTCGCTAGCCTCCGTGACGAACCAGCCAAAAGACGTCCGGCCACGGTGGATTTTTGACAGCAGAGCAAGTCGCACCTGTGGCACCCCTGCCGGCGCCGGGCCCATCCGGAGTGAATCGCTGCCTCGGTCCAACACTGCGCAGCGCAGCGGCGCTGGCGCTTGGCCTTGCGGCCCCTCTCGCCTTCGCTCCGTTCCATCTCCTGCCGTTGCTGTTTCTCAGCTTCGGAGGGCTGTTCCTGCTGTTGGAACGTACTGCCTCGGTGCGCAGCGCTTTCCTGGTTGGCTGGCTGTTCGGCCTTGGTAGTTTCGTAGCCGGCCTCGGCTGGATCACCGAGGCCTTTGCCGTCGATGCCGATCGCTTCGGCGCGCTTGCCGTGCCGGCGCTCATCGCGCTCGCGAGCGGCCTTGGCGTATTCCCGGCGATGGCGCTGGCAGCGGCGCGCGCCCTCTCCGGGCAGGCAAACGGTGCTCGATTGCTCATCGCCTATTTGGTGTGCTGGGCCTGCGGCGAATGGCTGCGCGGAACGGTGCTCACCGGCTTTCCGTGGAACCTCGCCGGCCATGCCTGGGGCTTCGCCGATGCCCCGCTGCAGCTGGCCGCCGTTTTGGGGATCTACGGGCTTGGCCTGGTGACCGTGGCGATCTGCGCGCTGCCGGCGCTGGCGCTTGCAACGCGGCGCTGGTGGCCACTCGGCGCATCGCTGGCCGGCCTCGTGCTGCTCTGGATCTATGGCGTTGCGCGGCTGGCGGTGCCGTTGCCGCCCGACCTCGATGGGGTGCGGTTGCGGCTGGTGCAGACCGATGTGGCGCAGTCGCTGAAATGGGAGCCGACCGAACGCGCCCGCAACTTTGCGGAACTGATCGCGCTGAGCACAGCGCCTGGCGCCTGGCCCGCGGGCCCGACCCATCTTATCTGGCCGGAGACAGCAGTTCCCTTCCTGGTGGCGGAGGAACCCGCAGTTCGCGCGGCGATCGCCGACGTAGTGCCGTCGGGCGGCGCTGTTATCACCGGCGCGGTTCGTCGGGCGCCCAACTTCGATGAGCGGCCATCGATGCGCAACAGTCTGTTGGTGATTGATGGCGCGGGCGAGATCCTAGGCGGGTTCGACAAGGTGCGACTGGTGCCGTTCGGTGAATACATCCCATTGCGGGAATGGCTACCAGGCGTGCCTAAGCTGACGGATGGTGCGGTGGACTTCTCGCCCGGCCCGACGCCCACCGCCCTGCCGGTGCCGGGGCTGCCCGCCGTCTGGCCGCTGATCTGCTACGAGGCGATCTTTCCCGCACGCCTGCCGGGCGTTGGGCCGGCTGCTGGCTGGATCCTGACGGTCACCAACGATGCCTGGTTCGGCCGATCCCGCGGTCCACACCAGCATGCGCTGGCGGCGCGGGTGCGTGCGGTCGAGCTTGGGCTGCCGATGCTGCGCGCGGCCAATGGCGGCATCTCCTTCGTGACTGACGCCTACGGCCGCGAACGCGCACGGCTGCCGCTTGGCACGAGCGGCGCGCTGGACACTGCGCTCCCTGCGGCCTTGCCGGGCGGAACACCCTATGGCCGCGTCGGCGACCTCCCGTTCCTTGGCGCGATAGTCATCATCCTGATCGTGCTGACGGCGACTAGACAGTGGCGGCGCTGATGAGCCTCGAGCTCGCTGCCTTCAGCCGCTTTTGCTTTTTGCGAGGCAGTGGCTTCACGCCATGCGTTTTGCGTCGGTCTGTCGGTGCCGGGCTGGCGCCGTCGCCAGGAGCACGCGGGGCCCGGACATGCCCAGGTACTGCCAGGCAAACCGGCGATCGTGCGTGGAACCCTTGGTGCTAACCGTGACTGGCCTACATGCCTTGGCCTCCGCAGATGCGCCAACTCCCGCGTGCGTGAATGCGACTTGGGTCGATACATGCTTGGCCATTTCGGCATGCCTGCCGCTTTGATTTTCGGAGGACTACCACATGCGTCGAACCTTGTTGCGCGTGGCCCTGCTAGCCTGCGCCTCGTTCTATGTGCTGCCGGTCTCTCTCGGCTCCGCCCATGAGTTCCGGGCTGGCGACATCGCAATTGACCGCCCCTGGACGCGCGCTGTCGGCGCGTCCGCACCCACCGCC
Source organism: Roseococcus sp. (assembly GCF_019747315.1). GTDB lineage: Bacteria > Pseudomonadota > Alphaproteobacteria > Acetobacterales > Acetobacteraceae > Roseococcus. The sequence continues at coordinate 7,692 of NZ_JAIEQY010000115.1, forward strand.
GCCGGCTACATGGTGCTGCGTAATGGGGGCACAGTGCCGGACCGGTTGGTCTCCGCCGCCACGCCGATGGCCACAGCGATCGAAATGCACCAGATGTCCATGACCGATGGCATCATGCGGATGCGGCCTCTGCCGGATGGCATCGAACTGCCCCCCGGCCAGTCGGTGCGCCTCGAACCGGGCGGGCTGCATCTGATGCTGATCGGCCCCATGGGGGGACTAGCGCGGGGCACGCGCGTGCCGGTCACACTGCGCTTCGAACGGGCGGGCCAGGTTGCGGTCGAACTGATCGTCGAGGCGGCGGGTGCCCGCGCTGGCGCTCATCAGGGGCACTGAAGATGTTGCGCAAGATCCGGTGGGTCGCCTGGGGCGGAGTTGCCGTCCTAGGCTTCCTGCTGCTGGCGACGATGGGCGGCTGGCTGTTCACCGACGGACCGCTGGGACCGGCGCGCGTCGCCTCCGGTCCGGCGAGCCTCGCCATCGGCGGACCCTTCAGCCTGACCGACCATCGCGGGCGTGCGGTGACCGAGCGCGATTTCCGGGGCCGGCCGATCGCCATCTTCTTCGGCTTAACGCATTGCCCCGATGTTTGCCCGACCACGCTGGGCGAGATGACATCCTTCATTGAGGCACTGGGTCCTGACGCCGATCGGATGCACTGGCTGTTCGTGAGCGTGGATGCGGGACGCGACACGCCGCAGACGATGGCCGGATACCTCGAAGCCTTCGACCGGCGGATTGTCGGGCTCTCCGGTACCGAGGCGCAGATCGCGCGGGCGGCGCAATCCTTCCGCGTCTATTACCGTCGCGTTCCGGTCGAGGGCGGCTACACCATGGACCACTCCGCCAGCCTGTTTTTGCTGGACGCCGCCGGTCGCTTTGCCGGGACTGTGGATCACCAGGAGAGCGATGAGGTAGCGCTTCAGAAGCTGCGGATGCTTGTTGCCGCGCGCTGATGCTCGCGGCAGATGCGCAGTCCGCGCCATCGCCTGCGGGTGTGAGGCATCGGTGAGGGCGCAGGAAGGCCCGACTCAAATCGCCCGATCACCGCGCACGGCCATGAAGCGCGCCCGCTGACCGTTCGAGGCGAAGGCGAATACGGTATAGGTTTCCGGCACCCTGCCCGGCACCTCCATCCCCGGCGATCCCAGCGGCATGCCGGGAACAGCAAGTCCCCGCCACCGTCCCTGATCCGCGAGGAAGCGACGGATCGCAACTGCTGGTACGTGCCCCTCGATGACCGCGCGATCACCAATCAGACCGGTGTGGCATCCGGCCAAATCGTCGGGCACGCCAGCGGCTCGTCGAGCGGCATCAAGATCGGGAGCGTCTTCCAGCACCACAGCGAAGCCGTCACCCCGCAGATGCTGAGCCCACGCCTCGCAACAGCTGCAGCCTGGTGCACGAAACACGCGCAGTTGTGCCCCGCTGCCTTGCGCCGTCGCGGCGATGGGCAACGCAAGCATTGCCGGCACTGCGCCGAGAAGGGTTCTGCGGGTCGGTGTGAAGGTCATGGAGTTCTCCTTAAGGCTTTACCCTCATATTGGGACACGCTGGTCCGAGGAAAGCTTTGGCGCTGCGTAAATGGCGGTTGGCTAAGGGTTCGCGGGCGCGCGGCCTGAGTGATCGGGTCCGCGCACGGCTTGGCCCTCCCCATTGGCCAGGCACGACCGGTGAGGGTCCACCGCCCAGGCACGACGGCGTTGTCATTCGCCAAGCACTCCGCTATCTGACAACGATGGCGCGTGTGCTGCGTATTTTTCTGCTGTCATTGATCGTCCTGGGCCTCGCACTCGCCGGGCCGGTGCAGGCAAATTGCGCCCCGCCGCCTGCCGCGGCAGCCACGCCATGTGGTGAAATGGTCATGGACGAAGCGCCCGCCCACGACCAGCGGCCTGACGCCCCAGCGAAGTCCTGCGCCATCCTGCAGTGCCCTTCCGCCCTTCCGACGTTCGCCGAGGTGAGCCCGGAGTTCTTGTCGCCGGTCGTCCTCTCGGTCAGCCAGACGATAGCCGCCAGTCCGGCGTGGGCCGGTGCGGATTCTGCGCCGGAGCACCGTCCACCGATCTTCTGACCGCGCCTGCGCGGCACCCGGTCTCCATTGGCCGGCGTGCCGCGACCGCCGCTGTCCCATCCATCCTTGGCCTGGCGTGAAAAGCGCTGGGGGAGATCGTTTCCCATGAACAAGCATCATACGGTGCTCGGCGCGCTCGCGCTGGGCGTCACCGGCTTCGTGGCCGGCATCTGGATCAATACAGGTTCGCCACCCCTTCCCAGCGAGTTCGCAAGCCTAATCCGCCCCGCTGCCGCTCAAACGCAGCGCCGCCCAGCGCAGGACGACCCAATCCTATTCTATCGCGACCCGATGGGTGAGCGCGCCGTATCGGCCCGGCCGCGCCGGGATTCCATGGGTATGGATTTCTTGCCAGTGCGCCGTTCCGAAGTCGCGCCCCTACTCGGGCGCCTGCCCAACCCGTTGCCAGCGCCAGCGCAAGGCGAGGCGCCATTGTTCTACCGCGACCCGATGGGGGGATCGGCCACGGCGACCGCGCCGCGAAAGGATTCCATGGGCATGGATTTCCTGCCCATCTTCCCGTCGCAGATCGCCCCGCTGCTGCCGCCGCTGCCGCAGCGTCGGGGGGATGCAGAGCCACCGGAGGCCGCGCCGCAGATCGCCGAAGCGCCGGCGGCGACCGCCCCGGCCGATCGGCGCATCCTCTATTACCGCAATCCGATGGGTCTGCCGGACGTCTCCCCGACGCCGCGGCAGGATTCGATGGGGATGGCCTACATCCCCGTCTATGCGGATGAGGCGTCACAGGATGGCACGGTCGGCCTCAGCCCGGCGCGCATCCAAACGCTGGGCGTTCGGACCGAGCCGGTCGAGCGGCGCGTTCTGGCGCGGACCATCCGCGCCGTCGGAACCGTGACGCCAGATGAACGCCGGCAGGCCATGGTCACCTCCCGCTTCGAGGGCTGGATCGAACGCCTGCACGTCAACGAGACCGGCCGCGACGTGGCGCGCGGCGAGGCGCTGATGGAGGTCTACAGCCCCGAACTGCAACGCGCCCAGGCGGAGTACCTGGCCAGCCAGGCCTCACGCCGGCCGGGCGAGCCGGATACCGGCCGTGTCCGCCTGCTCAACCTCGGCTTGTCCGAGGCGCAGATCGACGCCATCCGCAACGCCGGTCGTGCCTCGCGCACGGTCATCATCCCAGCGCCCATCTCCGGCACAGTGCTCGCCAAGACAGCGTTGCAGGGGATGATGTTCCGCCCCGGCGACCCGCTGTTCTCGCTCGCCGACCTGTCGGTGATCGCGGTGATGGCCGAAGTCTACGAGCAGGATTCGGGCGCGCTGCAGCCGGGCCAGCCGGCAATGGTCGGCATCGCCGCCTTCCCGGGCGAGACGTTCGCGGGTGTGGTGGACCGCATCTATCCGGCCCTTGATCCGGTCACGCGGACAGCACGCGTGCGGGTGATGCTGTCCAACCGGGAGGGCAGGTTCCGCGCCGGCATGCTGGCGACCGTCGACATCGCGGCACCTGTCGCGGGTGGGCGCGAGGTGGTGACCGTGTCGGCATCGGCAGTGCTGGATGGCGGCCGCCGCCGTGTGGTGCTGGTGGACCTCGGTGGGGGCCGATTCCGCCCGGCCGACGTGCGCACCGGTGCACGGGCCAACGGCGCGGTCGAGATCCTCGAAGGGTTGTCCGGGGACGAGCGCGTCGTGGTCGGCGCCAACTTCCTGATCGATGCCGAGAGCAACCTGCGCTCGGCCCTCGCAGCCTTCACCCCGGTGGATGCGCCCGTCGGGGGCATCGTCCAGTGATCGCCCGCCTCGTCGGCTGGTCGGGCCGCAACACCTTTCTGGTGCTCTTCGCCACGGCATTCCTGGCGGTGGCGGGGGTCTGGGCGGTGCGCAACACCCCGCTCGATGCCATCCCGGACCTCTCCGATGTCCAGGTCATCGTCTACACCGAGATGCCCGGCCAGGCGGCGCAGGTGGTTGAGGACCAAGTCACCTATCCGCTTGCCACGGCGCTGCTGAGCGTGCCGCGAGCACGCGTGGTCCGAGCCTTCTCCTATTTCGGAGTCTCCTTCCTCTATGTCGTGTTCGAGGACGGCACTGACATCTACTGGGCGCGCAGCCGGGTGCTGGAATACCTGAACGGTGCCGCCGGGCGCTTGCCGACCGGCGTCACGCCAGTGCTCGGCCCCGATGCCTCCGGTGTCGGCTGGGTCTACCAATACGTGCTGCGCAGCGATAGCGAGCCGCTGGTCGAACTGCGCGCGTTGCAGGATTGGGATTTGCGCTACCGCATCGCCGCAACACCGGGCGTGGCCGAGGTGGCGAGCGTCGGCGGCTATGTCCGCCAGTACCAGGTGGTGGCTGATCCGGCACGGCTGCGCGGCTACGGCATCGGCCTGAGCGAATTGCGCGAGGCGATCCGTGCCGCGACCGGCGAGGCCGGCGGCCGCGTCGTCGAGATGGCCGAGGCGGAATACGTGTTGCGCGGTCGCGGGTACATCCGATCGCCCACCGACCTGGAGGAGGTCATGCTGCGCTCACGCAACGGCACCCCGGTGCTGCTGCGCGATGTCGCGCGTGTGGAGTTCGGTCCCGACGAGCGGCGTGGCGTCGCCGAGCTGGGCGGCGAGGGTGAAGTGGTGAGCGGCATCGTCGTGCAGCGGCACGGCGAGGACACGCTGGCGGTGATCGAGCGTGTTAAGGCGCGCCTGGCCGCCGCGGCAGGATCTCTGCCTGCGGGCACGGTGATCGAGCCGGTCTACGACCGGTCCGAGTTGATCCTGCGCGCCATCGACACGCTGAAGACCGCCCTGCTGGAGGAAAGCCTGGTCGTCGCCGCTGTGACCGTTGTCTTCCTGCTGCATTTTCGCAGTGCGCTGGTGGCGATCTTCATGCTGCCGATCGGCGTGCTGGCGGCCTTCCTGGCGATGAAGCTAGCGGGCGTCGGCTCCAACATCATGAGCCTGGGCGGCATCGCCATCTCGATCGGCGCCATGGTGGATGCGGCCATCGTCATGGTCGAGAATGCGCACAAGCGGCTGGAGCGGGCCGGCCCGGATGCGCCACGCGCGAAGGTCATCCTCGACGCAACCGCTGAGGTGGCGCCGGCGCTGTTCGCGAGCCTGCTGGTCATCACCGTGTCCTTCCTGCCGGTGTTCGCGCTCGAGGCGCAGGAGGGGCGCCTGTTCCGCCCGCTGGCGCTGACAAAAACCTTCGCCATGGCGGCGGCGGCGCTGCTGTCGGTCACCCTGGTGCCGGTGCTGATGCTGCTGTTCGTCCGCGGCCGGATCATCCCCGAAGCGCGCAATCCGCTAAACCGCGTGCTGATCGCGCTCTACCGGCCGGTGATCGCGCTGGTGCTGCGCTTCAAGGGGGTGACCATTCTGCTGGCGCTCGTTGTCATGGCCACGGCGGTGGTGCCAATCCGGCGCCTCGGCAGCGAATTCATGCCGGCGCTGAACGAGGGGACGCTGCTGTTCATGCCGGTGACGCTGCCGGGCATTTCCGTCACCACGGCGGCGCAGCTGTTGCAGACACAGGACCGTATCCTAGCGAGCTTCCCGGAGGTGATCTCGGTGTTGGGCAAGGCCGGTCGTGCCGCAACCGCGACCGACCCGGCACCGATGGAAATGGCGGAAACGCTGGTGAACCTGCGGCCACGCTCGGAATGGCGTCCAGGCCTGACCCTGGATGGTCTGATCGAGGAAATGAACCGGGCCGTCACCCTGCCGGGCGTCAGCAATGCCTGGACGATGCCGATCAGGGCGCGGATTGACATGCTCTCGACCGGCATCCGCACGCCGGTTGGCGTGAAGGTGCTCGGGCCCGATCTCGGCGAGATCGAGCGCATCGCCCGTGAGGTGGAGGTCGCGGTGCGCGACGTGCCGGGGACGACCAGTGCCTTCGCCGAGCGCGTCACGGGCGCCTACTACCTGGACGTGGTGCCGGACCGTCAGGCGCTCGCCCGCTATGGCCTCACCGTGGCGCAGCTGCAGGAGGCGGTCCGCTCGGCGCTGGGGGGTGAGTTGGTGACCTCGACCGTCGAGGGGCGCCGCCGCTTTGGGGTCAATCTGCGCTACCCCCGAGACCTGCGCGACGATCCCACGGCTATCGCGAACGAAGTCCTGGTGGAAGGCGCAAATGGCGCGCGCGTTCCACTCGGCAGCGTGGCCCGCGTCGAGACTGCGCGGGGGCCGTCCACCATTCGCACCGAGAACGCTCGCCTGGCGGCTTACGTCTTCGTGGACATGCGCGGGCGGGACCTTGGCGGCTATGTCGCCGATGCACGCCAGGCGGTGGCTGAGCGCGTCGCCCTGCCGCAAGGCTACGAGCTGCAATGGAGCGGGCAATTCGAGTATCTGGAACGCGCCGAGGCGCGGCTGAAGCTGGTGGTGCCGGCGACGCTCGCGCTGATCTTCCTGCTCCTCTACCTCAACTTCGGCCGGTTGACCGAGACGCTGATCGTCATGCTCTCGGTGCCCTTCGCGCTGGTTGGCGGGCTCTGGATGATGGACTGGCTCGGCCATAGCATGAGCGTCGCGGTGGCGGTCGGCTTCATCGCGCTGGCGGGTGTGGCGGCGCAGACCGGCGTGGTGATGCTGGTCTACCTCGATCACGCCTGGGCGGAGATGCGTGCGCGCTGCACTGCGGAAGGGCGGCCCGTGACAAGGACCGACCTCATCGCCGCGGTGATGGAGGGCGCGGTGGAGCGGGTGCGGCCGAAGGCCATGACCGTCGCCGCGATCGTCGCCAGCCTTCTGCCGCTGCTCTGGGCGGATGGTACGGGCTCGGAGGTGATGCAGCGCATTGCCGTGCCGATGATCGGCGGTATGGCGTCCTCGGTGGTGCTGACGCTGGTGGTGATCCCGGCGCTGTTCGCCATTGCGAAAGGCTGGGAGCTTCAGCGGGAGCTTTCGCGACCCGTCGCTGCCGCGAATGTCGCTACCGCCCGGGAGGGATTGTGATGGCGAAGAGTACAGCCTCTTCCGCGACCTGGTTGGTGGCGCTGCGCGCCTACCTGCTGGTCTTGGCCGTCGGCAATCTGATTTGGGAGGCGGCGCACCTGCCGCTATACACAATCTGGCGGACCGGCACTTGGCGCGAGAACGCCTTCGCTGTGGTGCATTGCACGGGCGGCGATCTGCTGATCGGAACTGCGTCGCTGATACTCGCTCTTGTCCTGGCGGGCCATCAAGCCTGGCCGGCGCGGCGCTTCGGCCTGGTGGCGACGCTCGCTATGGTGTTCGGCCTCGCCTACACGACATTCAGCGAATGGTTGAACATCGTGATACGCCAGTCCTGGGCGTACTCTGAGCTTATGCCGGTGCTGAGCTTGGGGGGCTTTGATCTGGGGCTTTCCCCGCTTGCGCAATGGATCGTCGTGCCACTCATCGCTTTCGTCGTGGCACGGCGATGTGCGCCTGATCAAAGCCGACCAGAAGGAGGCAATTTATGATGGATGGGATGACGGGCGGCGCCTCGATAATGCTCGGGATGGGTCTCATCTGCTCGCTGTTGGTCGTGGCGTTGCTGCTCGGTATCGCGGCGCTTTCGAAGTATCTTTTCTTTTTCCGGCCGCGCTGACTCGATCTCATCACGGCACCCGCCGCTTCGCCACACTCACCGACAGCGTCGCCGCCGCCAGATCGAACGTCGCCGCGGAGATGTTCCGCGCCATCACCCGCACCGTGTTGTTCGACCAGACCGCTGCATCGAGCTCGATGAATCGGGTCGACGACACCAGCGACGCCGTTGCCAGGTCGCCGGCCCGCGCCCCGTTCACCGTGACGTCGAGCAGCGCGGTCGCCCCTGGCGCCAGGCTCGGCAGATCCCAGGCCAGCTCCGCGGCGAACTCCCTCCGCCCTGAGCCGACCAGTGCCCCGGTCAGCAACGGCGTGCCGTTCAGCACCGCGGGTGCCGCCTCCGGCAGCCCGTAGAGGCGCAGCGATTGCAGGTCGATCGGTCCGTCGAACCCGATCACCCCGACCTGCGCATAGGCCACGGACGCGCCCACGCGGATGGTCTGCCGCCGATTGAAATTGGCATCGTCCATCGGCGCCCCGGCGTTCCACCCCTTCGCCGGGCCGTTCCACTGCATGGTGGTGATTGAGGCCAGCACGTCGCCCGCAATGTCCTCGCGGACGTTTCCCGCGCCGTCGAACACCCGCACGAACAACCGCCCACCCGAGGCGCCGCTCGTCAGCCAATGCGCCAGCGCGAACTCCTTGGCCTGAGATGTGTCGAGCATCCACCCCAGCCCACGGTTCGCCGCCAGTGTCACCGCCCGATCAGTCGGCGTGAGGTCGGTCAGCCCGTTGAAACAGAAATCCGCCATGAAGGTCGCGGTGGTGGTCGAGGTCGCGATGGTGATCAGCCCCTCCACCCCGACCTCGGTCGCCGACTGGCGAAACGCCGCGGCGCGGGTGTTGGGCGCGCCGGCCAGAAAGCGCTGGAAGCGCGACGCCGGCGCCCGGTGCCGGTTGATCACCGCGTTGCCGCAGCGGTTGGCCGTGGCCGTGTAGTCGATCCCGACCAGGTAGGTGTTGGTCCAGGCGATGTCGTACTCGCAGTCCTGCGCCCCGGCGGTGTGCCGCGCCGCCAGGGGCGAGCAGGCCTCCATGCGCATGTTGCGCGCGATGATGGCGCTGCCGGAGGTCTGGTTCAGGAAGGGGATGGCGATATTGCTGCCGGCCTGGCGCAGCTCGAAGTTCGGCGCGTCGAAGACGTGGCGGTTGTGGTTGGAGTAGGCGCCCACCTCATTGCCGAACCGCACGCCAAAGCGGTCCTGCGCGGCGTTCACCCCCGTCGCCTGCGCGAAGTGGCCGCCGTAGTAGCGGATCGAGGTATTCCAGGCCGTCGCCGTCGCGCACCAGATATCGAGCCCGATACG
>NZ_JAIEQY010000246.1 GCF_019747315.1 Roseococcus sp.
AGGGTCGAGACGTCGAATTCCGACTCGGGCGGCGCTTCGGGTGGCGCCCAGGCTTCGAGTGGGGAGGCTTCGAGTGGGGAGGCTTCGAGTGGGGAGGCTTCGAGTGGCGCGGCTTCGGGGGCCAGCTCCACTGTTGGGGCGGGCGCGGCCTCGGGCTCGGGCACCTCCTCGCCGCGCTTGCGGCGCGACCAGCGGCTGAGGAAGCCCAGGCGCTCCGCCTCCTCGGGCATCAGACGCGGCCCTTCCGGCCGAGCGAGTCTGTATCCTGCCGGTCCCGCTTGCGCTTGTGGAACTCACGCTCGACGTGATGTGCCGCGACGAAGCTGCCCAGCAGCGCGCGCAGCCCGGGCGGCATGGGCAGCGCCTCGACCAGGTCGGAGGGTGCCTCAGTGTAGATCTCGCCCTCGCCGGGATCCACCGTCACGGCACCCAGGGTCATCCCCTCGGAGCTGTCACGCAGCACCACCCAGACGAGTGGTTCTGCGGCCTCCAGGTTTTCCTTGTAGTTGGGCGTGTCCGTCCGGTGCAGCGTGATCTCCGCGGTGCCGGCAAAGAAGACCTCGCGGCCGCTTTCCTCGCGCAGCTTCGTCCAGGCGGGGACGGGCGGCGCCTCCTCCAGCACGGCCAGCGCGCGCCAGACATGCGATTGCCAGATGGTCACGCCCGGGCGCCGCTCGGCCAGGATGGCGACCTCAAGGGTGATTTCCGGGGGCATCGCCCCCTCGCCGGCGATGTCGCTCATGCCGCCTTTTCCGCCTCTGTCAGTGGCAGCCCGGCCACCAGGTTCTGCGGCTTCATCCGCACCCGCTGCGCCGCATCCATGGCCAGCGCCAGATAGACCGGCTTGCCCTGCGCGCGCTTCACCACCCGCGTCGAATCCTCGAATTCCAGCACGCCAAGCCAGAGGATGCGCGCGAGCTCCGCCTGCTTCACCTTCTTGCCGTCCCAGAGCGCGTTGGCGATGCGCGTCGCCTCCGCATCCAGGCCGACATGCCAGCTCCAGTTGCGGTCCTCGATGACGGGGACGGGCTTGATCCGCACGGTCTCGCCGAACATGTGGCGGGTGAAGCGCTCCAGGGCCCGGGCCAGGCCGAACTGGCCCTGCCGCGATTCGGCGATGTCCAGCGCCAGGTCATGCGCGTCGGAGCGCGGCTTGTAGCCCGGCGCATTCTCCTCGCTTAGCACGTCCAGCTCCACCTCGCGGGGTGGCGCACCGGCCTCGGTCAGCAGGCGGCCGAGCGCGCCCAGGTCGCCATCCTCGTGGCGGGCATCCACCACCTCCTCATCGGCCAGCAGCGTCGCACCCTGGGTGATGGCGGCGCGTTGGGTGCGAAAGAGGCATTCGGCGGCGCGAAGGGTGAAGGCATCGCCCTCGCCCTCCATCGCCGCGCGCGCGACCAGGTGGGTCAGCATCTGGAGAAACAGCGGCGGAATGCCGCTGACATTGCCGCGGAACAGCTTGAGCCAGGCGGCCTCCAGCGTGGGCTCGGCCGCCACCTTGTCGCGGAAGTTCAGGAAGACCTGCCAATTCTCGGCGGCATCGGCGTCGGCGAGACCGGCCGGCTCCACTGCCGCCAGGGGGTCCGCCATCAGCCTTGCGTGCAGCGCGCGCTCGGCGTCGCAGGCCTCGGCGGGCGGGACCAGCTCGGGCCGGGCGAGGAAGGCGCGCCAGAGGTCGGGCGTGCCGCGCAGCCGGCCCGTCTCGTCCAGGTCGCAGAGATGGTGGCCGGAGGCGACCCAGAAATCACCGGGGGAAAGAAGCGTCATTTGCGGGCCTTGATGAGCGCGGTGAGGTCGGGGGAGTCAGGCGGCGCATCCTCCTCCACCTGGGAGATGGCGAAGACCGGCAGGGCGCCGAAATCATGATGCGGCGTCTCGCGCCGGTGCAGCGTGCGGAAGGCCTCGCGGAGCTCGCCGCCTTCGTCATGGCTGCGGTGCAGGGCGAAGACGGTCCCCGGCGGCTGGTCGCAGAGGGACTCGGCGAAGGCCAGTTCCTCGGCCGCCGCGGCGCGGGCGGCGTCGCGGTCGGGCGCGCCGTGCTCGCCCTGGATATGGGTGGCCAGGGATTCCAGCACGACCTCGCGGGCTTCGGCTGTGATCTCCGCGACCTCCACAAGCGTTGACCAGCCGAAGCTGGCGAGGCCGAGGAAGCCGCCGCGAAACGCCTGCTGCCGCTTGCCGGAGAGCGATTCCGGCGCGTCATCCCAGAACTGGAAACCGCCGGGCACCGCCCATTCGCCGGGCTCGGCGGCGCGGGGGAAGATCAGCGTGTCCGAGGGGTCGAGCCGGATGGTCCTCAGCAGCTTTCCCCGCGCCGATTCACGCCCCGTTTCCGGGGCGATCGGAGCTACATGATGGGCCATGTCTCACGCCCCCCTTCGCGGTCCAGCACCAGGGCGGCCGTGTTCGGGTCGATGCCGCGCTTCACGCCCTTCTCGCCGGCGCATTCCTCCAGCCGGGCCAGGAATTTCTCTGCCACGCGCCGGGCACCGCGGGCGTTCCATTCATCCATGTTCGCCATCAGGTGGCGCGCCCAGGCCTCGGTCAGGCCGGCGGGGGTGAGGTCGTCGAAGCCTTCCTCCTGCAGCGAGGTCTCGCCCGGATGCTCGCCGGGGGTGACGGCTTCCGGCCAGGCGAGGCGCAGCTCGAAGCCCACCACCATCCAGTCGGGGATGGCGTCCTCGCTCGCACCCTCGGGCAAGGCGAGCCGCATCCGCCCCACCACGCCGCCATTCACGGCCAGCGTGCCGGGCCAGCGCCAGGTGACCGGCAGCTCCGGTGGCGCAATGGCCGACAGCGCATCCGCCAGCGCATTGGCAGCGGCGAGATAGGCCAGGCGCGCGGGGCCCAGCGGCCGGTCGGGCTCCAGCACCACCGCGGCCTCGGCCCGGCTGAGCGCCCGGACCCAGACCAGCGTGCCCGCGCCGCTCGCGATGGGCGAGGCGCCCTCGGGCGCCAGCTCCACCGCGCGCGCCATGGCATCGCCCCCCTCGCGCAGCATGACCGGCGCGAAGAGACTGGGCAGTGGCGGCAAGGCGTCACCGGTGTTCAAGGCCTGGGCTCCCCCATCTATCCTGACAAGCGTGTAAGGATATAAGCGCCAGCAACGCCGCCGGGAAGGAAGCCACCCCCACATGACCGCATCGCGCATCGCCTTTGTCTGCTCCTGCGAGGATACGATGACGCTGGATGGCAAGGCGCTGGCCAAGGGCTGCGCCGCCCAGGGTCCGAACGCGGGCACCGAATTGCGCATGGCCGAGCATCTCTGCCGCAGCCAGCTGGACCGTTTCCTGGCCGCACTTGGCGAAAACCGCCCCATGACGGTGGCCTGCACACAGGAGGCGCCGCTCTTCACCCAGGAGGCGGAGGAGGCCGGTTTCGCGGGCACGCTGGATTTTGTGAATGTCCGTGAGCATGCGGGCTGGAGCGCCGAGGGCGCCGCGGCGGGGCCGAAGATGGCGGGGCTGCTGGCCTCGGCCGCCGTGCCGCTGCCCAGCATTTCGCTGGTCTCCATGACCAGCCAGGGCATCGCGCTCATCCTGGGCCGGGATGCCGTGGCGCTGGAGGCGGCGCGGGCCCTCTCGGAGAAGCTCGACATCACCGTGCTGCTGACCGGCGAGGAGGCTGTGACGCCGGCGCGCCGCGTGGAATTCCCGGTGCTGCGGGGCCGCGCGCGCACGGCCACCGGGCATCTGGGCGACTTCACGGTCACGGTGGATGACACCTCGGCCGCCTCGCCCGCCTCGCGCGCGGCCTATCTTTGGGGCGAGGGGAAGAACGGCACGCAAAGCCGTTGCGATGTGATCCTGGACCTCTCCGGCCGCCCCGCGCTGTTCCACGAGACCCGCCAGGGCTACCTCCGCGCCGATCCGCGTGATCCGGTGGCGGTGGCCAAGGCCATGGCCGCGGCGGGCGAACTGGTCGGCACCTTCGACAAGCCGCGCTTCGTGAATTTCGAGCAGGGGCTCTGCGCCCATAGCCGCAACAAGAAGACCGGCTGCACCCGCTGCCTCGACCTCTGCCCGACCGGCGCGATCACGCCCTCCGGCAAGGATTGGGTGAATGTCTCGAACGAGATCTGCGCGGGCTGCGGCGCCTGCGCCGCCGTGTGCCCGACCGGCGCCATCCAATATGCGCTCCCCACCGCCGATGCGCTGGCGCGCCGGATGCGCGCCATGCTGCTGGGCTTCGCCGAGGCCGGCGGGCGCGACCCCATCCTGCTGATCCATGACGACGCGCATGGCGAGGCGCTGATTGATGCCCTCGCTCGCCATGGCGAGGGCCTGCCGGCGCGCGTGCTGCCGATCCGGGTGAATGAGGTGAGCCAGCTCGATCTCTCGCTGCTCACCGGCGCCTTCGCCTGGGGCGCGGCGGGCCTGGCGCTGCTGCTGCCTGGCCGGCGCGGCCACGGGACCGAGGGCGTCTTCCGCAACCTGGATTATGTGAACACCGCGCTGACCGGCCTCGGCCTTGCCCCCCGCGCCCAGGCGATCGAGACGGATGACCCCTTCACCCTGGCCGAGGCGCTCTCCGCGCTGAAGCCGCTGCGCACCAGCTGGACGGCCGACGGCTTCCTGCCGCTCGGCGCCCCGCGCGAGGTGATGCGCCAGGCTTTCCGTGCCCTGCATGGCGCGAGCGGCAGCCAGGCCACGCAGGTCGCCATGCCGGAAAAAGCGCCCTTCGGCCTGGCCCGCGTGGACACCGAGGGCTGCACCCTTTGCCTCGCCTGCACCATGGTCTGCCCGACCTCGGCCTTCACCGCGAACCCGGAGACGCCGCAGCTGCGCTTCCTGGAGGAGGCCTGCGTGCAATGCGGCCTCTGCGCCGTGACCTGCCCGGAGAAGGTGATCACGCTGGAGCCGCGCCTGAACTTCGCCCCGGAGGCCGCGCGCCCCGTGGTGGTGAAGGAGGAGCCGCCGGCCGAATGCCCCTCCTGCGGCAAGCTGTTCGGCATGAAGTCCAGCGTGGAGCGGGTGAAGGCCAAGCTCACCGCCTCCGGCCACTGGATGTTCCAGGACCCCGCGCGCCTTGCCATGCTGGACCTTTGCGAGGATTGCCGGGTCAGTGCCGCGACCAACGCCGCGCTCGACCCCTACGCTACCACCGAGCGGCCCAGGACCAAGACGACCGAGGATTACCTGCGCGAGGCGGAGCGGGCGAAGAAGCTGAATTGAGGACCCTGGAGGCAGGCGGGCCGGTTGGTGCTATCCTTGGCCCCGATGAGATGAAAGGGCCGCATGCCATGAGCTTCGCCTCGACCAACGACCTCGCCGAGAAGAAGATCTCCTTCGATGATCTGGGCAGCGGGCTCTATGCCTATACGGCCGAGGGCGACCCGAATTCCGGCGTGATCGTGGGTCCGGAGGGCGTCATCGTGGTGGATGCCCAGGCAACGCCGGCCATGGCGGCCGATGTGATCGCGCGCATCGCCCAGGTGACCAGGCGCAAGGTGCAGCATGTGGTGCTGACGCATTACCATGCGGTGCGGGTGCTGGGCGCCTCGGGCTACGGCACCTCTTCCATCATCGCCTCGGACGGCACGCGCGCCTTGATCCGCGAGCGCGGCGCCCAGGATATGGAGAGCGAGATCGGCCGCTTCCCGCGCCTGTTTCGCGGGCAGGAGAGCATCCCTGGCCTCACCTGGCCGAGCCTGAGCTTCCGCCGCCAGATGACGCTCTGGCTTGGCCGCAGCCAGGCGCGAATCATCCAGATCGGCCGGGCGCACACTTCCGGCGACACGGTGGTCTGGATGCCGCGCGAGAAGGTGCTCTTCGCCGGCGATACCGTGGAATTCGGCGCGACACCCTATTGCGGCGACGCCCATTTCGCCGATTGGCCCGCCACCCTGGCCGCCATCCGCAAGCTCGCCCCGCAGAAGCTGGTGCCTGGCCGTGGGGCCGCGCTGACCACGAAGGATGACGTGGACCAGGCGCTGCACGAGACCGAGAGCTTCGTGACCGACCTCTTTTCCCTGGCCAAGGGGGCGGTGGAGAAGGGGTGGGCACTGAACGACCTCTATCTCCTCGCCATGGATGAGATGCGCCCAAAATACGGCCATTGGGTGATCTTCGAGCATTGCATGCCCTTCAATGTCAGCCGCGCCTTCGACGAGGCCAGCGGCATCGTCAAGCCGCGCATCTGGACCGCCGAGCGCGACCTTGAGATGTGGCGGGCGCTGGAGGGCTCGGCGCCGATGAAATCCGCCGAAGTGAACTGACTTGCCCAGCAGCTTCCCCCAGCCTCGCTACGAGCACCGCCCGCATCCGGGCGGCGAGGAGCGTGCGCCGCTCGTCATCGTGGGCGGCGGGCTTGTGGGGCTGACGGCGGCGCTGGACCTGGCGCGGCGGGGCCTCTCCGTCGTGCTGCTGGATGAGGATGACACGGTGAGCTTCGGCAGCCGTGCGATCTGCTTCGCCAAGCGCAGCCTGGAGATTTTCGCGCGGCTCAGCCTCGGTGAGAAATTCCTGGAGAAGGGTATCACCTGGAACCAGGGCCGCGTCTTCTTCCAGTCGCGCGAGGCCTATAGCTTCAACCTGCTGCCGGAGGATGGCCACGAATTCCCCGCCTTCGTGAACCTCCAGCAGTATTATGCCGAGCAATGGCTGGTGGAGGCCTGCGAGGCCACCGGCCGCGTGGACCTCCGCTGGAAATCCCGCGTCACCGGCATCGAGAACCTGGCCGACGGCGCGCGCCTCACTGTCGAGACGCCGGATGTCACCTATACGCTGCATGCCGATTGGCTGCTGGCCGCCGATGGCGCGCGCAGCTTCATCCGCGAGGCGCTGGGCCTGAGCTTCACGGGCCAGGTCTTCCGCGACCGCTTCCTCATCGCCGATGTGCTGATGAACGCGCCCTTCCCCACTGAGCGCTGGTTCTGGTTCGACCCGCCCTTCCATCCCGGCCAGTCGGTGCTGCTGCACAAGCAGCCCGATGATGTCTGGCGGATCGATTTCCAGCTGGGCTGGGACGCCGACCCCGAGCGCGAGAAGGACCCGGAGCGCGTGCGCCAGCGCGTGAAGGACATGCTGGGCCCGGATGTGCCCTTCGACCTCGAATGGGTCAGCGTCTACACCTTCCGCTGCCGCCGGATGGAGCGCTTCCGCCATGGCCGGGTCTTCTTCCTGGGCGATGCGGCGCATCAGGTCAGCCCCTTCGGCGCGCGTGGCGGCAATGGCGGCGTGCAGGATGCCGACAACCTGTGCTGGAAGCTCGCCGCCGTGCTGCGCGGCGAGGCGCCGGACGCCCTGCTGGACAGCTACGATGCCGAGCGTATCCCGGCGGCGGATGAGAACATCATGAACTCCACCCGCAGCACGGATTTCATCACGCCGAAGAACGAGGCGGCGCGCGCCTTCCGCGACGCCGTGCTGGAACTGGCCGAGGATTGGGCGCTGGCCCGGCCCCTGGTGAATTCCGGCCGGCTCTCGCGCCCCAGCACCCTCACGGCCAGCCCGCTGAACGGCCCGGATGAGGCGCCAGGCCGCGCGCCGCCCGGCACGCCCGCCCCCGATGCGCCGGTCTTGCGGGGCGCGCAGCGGGATTGGCTGCTGCGCCATATCGGCGCGGATGGCGGCTTCACGCTGCTCGCGCGGGAGGCGGTGCCGGTGCCCCTGCCGGGCATCACCACCCTGGTCATCGCCGATACGCCGCGATCCGGCGCGCTGGAGGATCATTCGGGCCTGGTGGCCGCGCGCTATGGGCTCTCGCCCGGGGAATGCTTGCTGCTGCGGCCGGACCAGCACATCGCCGCGCGCTTCACCACCACCGCTCCGGGGCCGATCCTCGCCGCTCGGGACAGGGCGCTCGGGCGATGAAACACCTCCGCACCGAACCCCGCCTGGCCGATCCGGACGGCTTCTATGCCGCGCTGATGGAGGCGCATCGCGCGCTGGACCCGCAGGCCTCGCGCAAGCTGGATGCGAAGCTGATCATCCTGCTGGCCAACCACATCGGCGACATGGATGTGCTGCGCGAGGCGCTGGCGATTGCGCAGGGTGCCAAGCCGGAGGAATAATGCGGGCATGAGCACCCCGACCGAGACCATCTCCCTTTGGCAGGATGAGTTCACCGCCATCCGCCGCGACATCCACGCGCATCCCGAGCTCGGCTTGGAGGAACATCGCACCGCCGATCTGGTGGCGGCGAAGCTGGCCGCAATGGGGATCGAGGTGCATCGCGGCGTGGGCGTCACCGGCGTCGTCGGCGTGATCCGCAACGGCAATGGCCAGGGGCGCATCGGCCTGCGCGCCGATATGGACGCGCTGGCGATGAATGAGGCCAACGACTTCGGCCACGCCAGCACCATCCCCGGCAAGATGCATGCCTGCGGGCATGACGGCCACACCACCATGCTGCTGGCGGCGGCCAAATATCTGCAGACGACCAAGCGCTTCGACGGGACGGTCCATCTGATCTTCCAGCCTGGCGAGGAAGGGGCCGGCGGCGCGCTCGCCATGCTCGAAGATGGGCTGTTCGAGCGCTTCCCCTGCGATGCCGTCTTCGGCCTGCACAACCGTCCCGGCATGCCGCTCGGCAGCTATGGCATCCGCCCCGGCCCGATGATGGCGGGCGTGGCCTTCTACGACATCCAGGTGAACGGCAAGGGCGGCCATGGCGCGCGGCCGGAGACGACGAACGACCCCGTGGTGATGGGGGCCGCCATCGTCCAGGCGCTGCAATCCGTCGTTGCCCGCAATGTGCCGGCGGCCGAACGCGCGGTGCTCAGCGTGACGCGCTTCGATGCCGGCAATGCCTATAACGTGATCCCGAACGAGGTCCGACTGGGCGGCACGGTGCGCGCCTTCAGCAACGAGATCATGAAGCTGGTCGAGGGCCGCATGCGCGCCATCAGCGAGGGCGTGGCCGCCGGGCTGGGCGGTTCGGCCGTGCTGGATTTCCGGGTGATCACCACGCCGCTCGTCAATGACGCGATGGAGACGGTGGCGCTGGCGGATGCGGCAGCCGCGCTGGTGGGCGAAGGCCAGTTGAAGCGCGAATTCCCCGCCGTCATGGGCGGCGAGGATTTTGCCTACATGCTCGAGAAGTGCCCCGGCGCCTATATCGTCACCGGCAATGGCGACAGCGCCGAGGTGCATAATCCGCGCTTCGACTTCAACGACGCCGCCATCCCCTATGGGGCGGGCGTGCTCGCCGCGGTGGTCGAGGCCAAGCTGAAGCGCGTGGAATAGCCGCGCTTCAGCCGCGCGGCATCAGGGCTTCACCAGGCCCTTGACCTCTTCCAGCGCCTCGGCGAAGCGGCGGTTCAGCACGCCAACCGCCTCGCCATTGGACTTCTGGATGAGCTCGGCGATCTCCTGCATGTTGGCGACCGCGCGCTCATAGGCGCCCTTCATCAGCTCGGCCTGCTGGGCGGCCTTGGCGTTGGGCGAGCCTTCGACGGTGGCGATGCTCTGCATCGCCTGCGTCATTTCGCTCATCACCTGCTGGATGATCTCCATGTTGCGGCGGCCGACGGCCTGCGCGCCTTCCATGGCGAGCTTGTTGGCGGTGGTCAGCGCCTCGAGGTTGCGCCTCTGCGTATCGGCGAAGGCCTGGAAATCCGGCATGGCGGGCATCTTCATCGAGGTGAAGGCGCGCATCATTTCTTCGGGGCTGAAGCCATTGCTTGACATGGTGGTATTCTCCAGGCGCCGGCGCCCATCCCGATCCCAGCGATCAGGAGGCCGAGCCCCGGCGTCAACAATTGGTTCCTAGACGGGCAGAGGTTGCAAGGTCAAACGCCTTCGGGTGAGGCTCTCGTGTCAGTTTCGCCGCCCGGCGCGATGTCGGACCCGGCCGCCGAGGGGTCGGCGAGCGGAGGTTCGGCCAGCGGGGGCTCCATCTCGGGTGGCGCCATGCGCAGCCAGCGCGCCACGCGGTCTGCCTGGTCCAGCGCGCGGTCGAGGGCGGCCATGGTGGCGGAGAGGTCCTCGCTCTCATCCTTCTCCCAGGCGCGGAGTGCCGAGAGCCAGACGGCGCCCAGCCCCTGCACGCGCAGCAGGCCGCCGGGCCCCGCCGCATCCAGCCCGGCCGCCTCCAGCATCCAGGCCATGGAGCCGGCCTGGCGGGGGGCGAACCACAGCGCCAGCAGAGGGGCGCGGGGCAGGTCCCGCAGCAGACGGATCACGCCGGCACGGTCAGGTTGGAGGGCATCCAGGCGGCGCATCAGCACATCGAAGAGTCGGTCGCGCGGGGTGCTGCCCAGGTCGTCCACCGTGCCCTCCAGCACCGCCGCATCTAGGGCGCGCTGATGCGCGGCCAGGATATGGAGCGGGCTGGCCGCCTGGCGCCGCAGCTCGGCCAGCGGTAGGCCGGCTTCGGCGGCGATGGCGCGCAGGGTCAGGCCATGCCAGCCGCTGCCGGCCAGGACGCGCCAGAAGGCGCTGATGATCGCGGGGTCGATGCTGCTCATGCCCGCAAGATTGGCCCGAGGGCGCCGATCCGCAAGCCGTTTCAGTCCGGGGTGATATTCCCCGCCGTGATCACCGCCCGCCACCGCGTCAATTCGCTGGCGATCAGGGCGGTGTAGCCGGCCGGCCCCTCGGCTCCCGGCCGCACGCCAATGGCCGTGAAGCGCTCCACCACCGCGGGGTCGGCCAGCGCGGCCGCGATTTCCGCATCCCAGCGGGCGGTGATCTCGGGCGGCAGGCCGGCCGGGGCCGAGAAGCCGAACCAGTTGCTCGACGTCACCTGCGGGAAGCCCTGTTCGGCGAAGGTGGGGATATCGGGCAGCGAGGCGGGGCGGGTGGCCTCGCTGGTGGCCAGGGCCCGCAGCCGCCCGCCGCGCAGATGCGGCAGGGCGATGGGCAGGCTTTCCATGATCGAGGGGATCTGGCCGCTGATCGTGTCGGTCAGGGCCGGCGCTGAGCCGCGATAGGGCACATGCGTCAGCTCCACCCCCGCGGCGCGGGCCAGCACCTGCCCGACCAGATGGTTCAGCGTGCCATTGCCGCCGGAGCCATAGGTCATTGGCCGTTGCCGGGCCAGGGCCAGGTATTCCGCCAGGTTCTGCGCTGGCAGGTCGAGGTTCACGGCCAGCACGGAGGGGAAGGTGCCCACCAGCCGGATATGGGTGAAGTCGCGCAGCGCGTCATAGGGCGGGTTGCGGTAGAGCACGGGCCCGATCCCGTGCGAGGCGGCGGACGAGATCATCACCACGAAGCGGTCGCCCGGGGCCTTGGCCAGGATGTCGGCTCCCAGGGCCCCGCCCGCGCCGGGCCGATTCTCAACCACCACGGGCTGGCCCAGCCGGGCGCTCACCAGCGGGGCGAGGATGCGG
Source organism: Roseococcus sp. (assembly GCF_019747315.1). Classification (GTDB taxonomy): domain Bacteria; phylum Pseudomonadota; class Alphaproteobacteria; order Acetobacterales; family Acetobacteraceae; genus Roseococcus. Next base: position 11,279 of record NZ_JAIEQY010000246.1, read on the forward strand.
GAGAGGGTATCGGCCGCCCCGCCAGGCGGGAAATTCACGATCCAGCGGATTGGCCGGTCCGGCCAGGCGGGTTGTGCCCCTGCCGAAACAAGAATTGCGGGGCTGGCAAGCAGCGGAATGCCCCAAAGCACGGCACGACGGGAGGGTTGCGGCATCGGAGATTCCTGCGGGTGGGTGGTCAGCCTGCGCGAATTACGCAAGCCTTGTGCCAGCCCCGAGGAGATGCCGTTCATGGAATTCGATCTGCTGCTGCGCCGCGCCCGCTTGGCCGATACCGAAGGCCTTACCGAGATCGGCGTGAAGGCGGGCGTGATCGCTGCCATCGGGCCCGATCTGGGCGGCACGGCGGGCGAGGTGGTGGATGCGGGCGGCTGCCTGGTCGCCCCCGGCTTCGTCGAGACGCATATCCACCTGGACAAGAGCGGCATCATCGACCGCTGCGGCTGCGCCCCCGGCCGCAATCCGCACCGCGCGATGGAGCGCGTCTCGGCCGTGAAGCACACATTCACCGTGGAGGATGTGAATGCCCGGGCGCGGGCCACCATCGAGAAGGCGATCAGCCACGGCACCATGACCATGCGCACCCATGCCGAGGTGGACCCGCTGGTCGGGCTGCGCGGTTTCCATGGGGTGAAGGCGCTGGTGGATGCCTATAAATGGGCCATCGACCTCGAAATTTGCGTGATGCCGCAGGAGGGCATGCTGGACAGCCCCGGCACCGAGGCGCTGATGGTCGAGGCACTGAAGACCGGCGCCACGGTGATCGGCGCCGCGCCCAATTACGACCGCGACCGCCACGGCCAGATCCGCCGCGTCTTTGAGCTCGCCCAGGAGTTCGACGTGGATGTGGACATGCACCTGGACAGTGGCTTCGACCCGAATGACCTCGACCTGAAGCTGGTCTGCGAGATCACCGACCGGATCGGCTGGGGCGGCCGGGTTGCCTTCGGGCATGGCACGAAGATCGCCAGTGCCACGCCCGAGCACCAGGACCGGATCGGCAGGATGATGGCCGATTCGGGCGTTTCGCTGGCCGTTCTGCCGGCGACGGACCTGTTCCTGATGGGGCGGGACCAGGATCATAACATCCGCCGCGGCGTGGTGGATGCGCATCGGCTGATGGCGCAGGGGGCGCTGTGCAACCTCTCCACCAACAACGTGCAGAACCCCTTCACCCCCTTCGGCGACGCGCAGCTGATCCGCATGGCCAATCTCTACGCCAATGTGGTGCAGCGCGGGGATGCGGATGAGCTGCGCCAGTCCTGGGACATGTTCACCGCCAATTCCGCGAAGGTGCTGCGGCTGAAGCAATATGGCATCGCCCTGGGCAACCCGGCGGATCTGGTGGTGGTGGATGCGCCTGACCCGGTGGCGGCCCTGCGCGGCATTTCGCCCGTGCTGATGGGCTTCAAGCGCGGGCGGCGGAGTTTTTCCCGGGCACGCGCGGAACTGCACCCGCCGTCCTGACCGGGGGCGCCACGCAACTTCCCCAGGATGGTCGTGTTTCCGCCGGAATAGCGGGGCAAGACCGCGGCCTGGACAAGGAGACCCGCGGTGGACCGACGAAGCCTGTTTCTAGGCCTGGCGACCCTTCTGGCGGCAGCGCCTGCCGCGGCCCAGCCCGGTTGGGGGCCGCCGCCAGGGCATCGCCGCCGGCGCCGTTGCTGGATCGAGACCCGCCAGGTGCGCTATCGCGACCGATGGGGCCGGGTGCGCTGGCGCACGGTGGAGCAGCAGGTCTGCCGCTGAGCGGGGCTACGCGACCGCCAGAGCCTCCAGCGCATCGCCGACGGAAACCTTCCCGCCCTCCAGCACCTCGGCCTGCACGCCGAGGTCGGCATGGCCGAAATTCTCGCGCAGCACGCGGGGCGGCTTGGCGTCGCGCTCGGCTGTCTCGGGGTTCACCTCGGTGGCCGGGCAGCGCACGATCCGCTTCCAGACCTTGAGCCGCGCCTGGCCCAGCTGGATCTCCTGGCCCATCAGGTCGAAATCGCCCCATTCCTTGCCGCCGGAGACATATATATTGGCGCGGAACCGGATGGGGTCGAGCCGCATGCCTGCCGCGCGCTCCAGCGCGTGCAGGCTGGCCAGGGAAATGATCGAGACGGATTTCTGCGGGATATCGGTGAAGTTGTAGCCCGGTGCCTCGACGAAGCGGAGGCGCCCGCGCGCCTCCTCGCCCAGGAACTGGGTCAGGTACTCCTCGGCCAGGGTCCGGCCCTCGGGGGTGTGGATATTGGCGATGACCGGCTGCCCCTCCTGCGGGCGGAGGACCCATTCGCCGGTCTTGGGGTCATAGGCGGTGTGCAGCCTTGCCAGGCGCGCATTGGCCATGAGGCAGGCGAAATTGGTTTTCCGCATCCAGACCGGGGCCGCCGTGTCGAAGCCGGAATCGGCCTGGGCGAGGGCGAATTCCCGGTCATGCGGCAGGCATTGGCCGGGGGTGAGGGTCACATCCTCGAGCGCCTCGGCCGAGAAACCCTTCACCGGGTAACGGTAGATGTGTTCGACGCGCATGGCTCAGCTCCCGTTTGCCCTTGAATCCCAGGCTCGCGCGTTACCACACTATGAGCAAGGAGGCTCTGCCCGATCGGGGGGGCTTCCGGATCTGTCGCCTCAAGGAGGGACTTATGGATATCGAGAAGTTTACCGAGCGCGCGCGTGGATTCATCCAGGCCGCACAGACCATCGCGATTCGCGAATATCACCAGCAGCTCACGCCCGGGCACCTGCTCAAGGCGCTGCTGGATGACGAGCAGGGCGCGGCCTCTGGCCTCATCGCCGCCGCGGGGGGCGATACCAACGCCGTGCGCGGGGCCATCGAGGCCGAGTTGCGCAAGATTCCCGCCGTCCAGGGTGGCAGCGGCCAGGCACCGCAACTCACGCCCGAACTGGTCCGCGCCCTGGACGCCGCGCAACAGGCCGCGACCAAGTCCGGCGACGCCTATGTGGCGCAGGACCGCATGTTGCTGGGTCTGGCGCTGGCGGACAGCGCCGCCTCGCGCGCCTTGAAGGCCGGTCGCGCCACGCCCGAGGCGCTGGAGGAGGCCATCACCCGGCTGCGCAAGGGCCGCAAGGTGGACGCGCCCGCCGCCGAGGAGAGCTTCGACGCGCTGAAGAAATACGCCCGCGACCTGACCGAGGCCGCGCGCACCGGCAAGCTCGACCCCGTGATCGGCCGCGACGAGGAAATTCGCCGCGCCATCCAGGTCCTGGCCCGCCGGACCAAGAACAATCCCGTCCTGATCGGTGAGCCCGGCGTGGGAAAAACCGCGATCGTGGAGGGCTTGGCCATCCGCATCGCCAAGGGTGACGTGCCCGAGGCGCTGAAGAACAAGCGCGTCATGTCGGTGGATCTCGGCGCCATGGTCGCCGGCGCCAAGTATCGCGGCGAATTCGAGGAGCGGCTGAAGGGGTTGCTCAAGGAAGTCGAAGACGCGGCGGGGCAGGTGATCTTGTTCATTGATGAGCTGCACACGCTGATCGGTGCGGGCAAGGCGGATGGCGCAATGGATGCGTCCAATCTGCTGAAGCCGGCGCTGGCGCGGGGTGAACTGCATTGCATCGGCGCGACCACGCTCGACGAGTACCGGAAGCACATCGAGAAGGATGCGGCGCTGGCGCGTCGTTTCCAACCCGTGATGGTCGGTGAGCCCAGCGTGGCCGACACCGTCAGCATCCTGCGCGGCATCCGGGAGAAGTATGAGCTGCACCACGGCGTGCGGATCACCGATGGCGCCCTGGTGGCCGCGGCGACGCTGAGCAACCGCTACATCACCGACCGCTTCCTGCCGGACAAGGCGATCGACCTGATTGATGAGGCCGCCTCGCGCCTCCGGATGGAAGTGGACAGCAAGCCCGAGGAGCTGGACGAGCTGGACCGCCGCCTGCTCCAGCTCAAGATCGAGCGGGAGGCGCTGAAGCGGGAGGAGGACGCGGCTTCGAAGGACCGGCTGGTGAAGCTGGAGGCGGAGCTGGCCGAGCTCGCGGAGAAGAGCGCCGCCATGACCGCGACCTGGGAGGCCGAGAAAGGCGTGGTCGTGGAAAGCCAGAAGCTCAAGGAGCAACTGGACCACGCCCGCACCGAGCAGGAATTGGCAGAGCGCCGCGGCGACCTGAACAAGGCGGCTGAGCTTCGCTACGCGACCATCCCGAGCCTCGAGAAGCAGATCGCCGAGGCCGGCGGGGGTGGCGCCAAGCTGGTCAATGAGGCCGTGACCGAGGAGCAGATCGCCGGCGTCGTCAGCCGCTGGACCGGGATTCCAGTCGAGAAGATGCTGGAGGGCGAGCGCGCCAAGCTGCTCCGCATGGAAGACGAGCTGCGCCGGCGAGTGGTGGGGCAGGAGGAGGCGCTGGAGGCCGTCGCCAAGGCGGTGCGCCGGGCGCGGGCCGGGTTGCAGGACCCGAACCGGCCCATCGGCAGCTTCCTTTTCCTCGGGCCGACCGGCGTGGGCAAGACGGAACTGGTCAAGGCCGTTGCTTCGTTTCTATTTGACGATGACAGGGCCATGACACGCATCGACATGAGCGAGTTCATGGAGAAGCACGCCGTCGCGCGGCTGATCGGCGCGCCGCCTGGTTATGTCGGCTATGAGGAGGGCGGCACGCTGACCGAGGCGATCCGCCGGCGGCCCTATCAGGTGATCCTCTTCGACGAGGTGGAGAAGGCGCATGAGGATGTGTTCAACATCCTGCTCCAGGTGCTGGATGACGGAAGGCTGACCGATGGGCAGGGGCGGACGGTGGATTTCCGCAATTGCATCATCGTTTTGACCAGCAATCTCGGCTCCCAGGCCATCTCGGAACTGCCGGATGGGGCGGAGGTGGAGCAGGCCAGGCCAGCGGTGATGCGGGCCGTGCGGGAGCGGTTCCGCCCGGAATTCCTCAACCGGCTGGATGAGGTGGTGCTGTTCCGGCGCCTGGCGCGCGAAGACATGGGCCGGATCGTCGAGATTCAGCTGGGCCGCCTGCGGGAGCTGCTGGAGGACCGCAAGATCACGCTCAACCTCGATGAGGCGGCGCGGGATTGGCTGGCGGAGGCAGGGTATGACCCGGTCTACGGCGCACGGCCGCTGAAACGGGTGATCCAACGGAACCTGCAGGACCGCCTGGCGGGCATGCTGCTGGAAGGCACTGTGAAAGCCGGCGACTTCCTGGAGGTGACGGAGGGGCTGGATGGGCTCGAGGTTCAGGTGAGCTCCGCCGCCTTGGCATAGCGAGTCATGGCTGCCATGCCGTTGTCACATGCAACTGGGGTTTACAGGGGCGCTCGACCCCCATAGAAGCTGCCCCACGACGAACGGGGGCGACCCCGCTGGTCGGGCCGAGAAACCAGCCGCTTGACGGCTCCGGGGTCACCCGGTAGGAAGCCCGCCCACCACCTCGGGAAACCAGAGTGGTTCGATTGGCCGGATGCAAGTCTGGCCAAGTTGTTTCACAATTAAATCTGTTGTGCAGATGGTATTATGTCTATCTGGATTGGGATGCGTGGTTGGCGCT